>JAGCDD010000262.1 GCA_017651345.1 Bacteroidales bacterium
GCCTCGTTAAATATGGTGGATACTAATGTAAATTTTTTCACTTCGATTGTATTGTAATTATTTCGCTAAAATAATGTATATTTGCCGAAAACTAAATTAAAAAATGCAAGATTGTAAAATTTCAGTCATAATACCAACCCTCAATCGTGCGGATTTTATTCCCGAAACGATTCATTCTATTGTTAATCAAACCGTTAAACCATACGAAATAATTGTGGTAGACAACGGTAGCGACGACAATACAGTGGAACTTTTGGGTAAACTTTTTCCCGAACAGGTGAAAATTATTCAAAATGACGGAAATTTTTACCCAGGCGCGGCTCGTAACTTAGGCATTGAGGCTGCCACAGGTGATTATATTCAATTCTTTGACTCAGACGATATTATGACCAAAAATCGTTTTGAGAGTCTTCTTGCAGTTTTTGCCAAAAATCCCGACGCCGATGCTGTTTATTCGCCTTACGTGATGGCTCGGGAAGATAATTTTGGCTCGTGGAAACAGACTCAGCCCGTGCTTCAATACCGCGACAGCCATTTCCGTAAACGCACTCACAAGGATATGCTCAAAGGTTTTTTTGTGCCTGTGCCGTGTTTTTTGTTTAAGGCTTCTGTGATAAAAAGTGTGGGCAAATGGCGCGAGGATATTTTTGCGTCAGAAGATTTTGATTATCTTTTCCGCTTGATAATGAGTAATATAACTATTAAGCACGATAATAAATCTTGTGTAATTTATCGCGTTCACGGCAATCAGATTACTGGTAACGCTTTTTCGGATAAGCGGCGTGATATTGAAAAACTCCGTTGCCTTGCTCAATTGCTAAGCCGTTACGAAAATCAACTTTCAAGTCGGTGCGTTTCGATAGCCAAAACTATGATTCATAGGCTTGAACACGATACCAATTGTACCAATATTTCGGGTTTAAACTATTGGTTTACAAATCTTTCGCTGCGTATAAGCAACAAAATTAACCGAATGGTTACACGCACCGATTGGCAACGGATTCACCAGCCTGAAACCGACAAAAAAGTTTTCCGCGATTATTTGTCGTTGCTTTAAAAAAATTTTTATCTTTATGCTCTAAAAACTAACTGCAATGGAAAATCAAGAAACTACAACAGACCAAAAGGAAAACAACGAAGGAGTTGTTTTTGAGGCAGTAGACACCGCTCAAAAAACTGTTACCGAGGTTCGCGCTGAGGGTAATTTCTCACCGTCGGAACAGGTGTCGGCGGCGGTTACCAATGCCGAAATTATGCTCGCATACATCACTGAACACGGCATCAACATTAGTAAAGAACACGTTAACAACGTGGTTCATTCTAAATATCTTTTGCAAAACAAGCAATGGAGTCCCGAAGCCGAGGTTGATTTGCGCCTCACTTACAACGAGTTGACCAAACTTATTGCGCCCGTTACTATCGACAGTCTTATTGCTTCGAAACCTATGCCGCGCAAAAATCCCGGTAAAATTTGCCGTGCGCTCAATATTCAAAACCATATGCCGCTATCGCAATGGTCGGTAACGGTTTACACGTTTCTCTCGCTCTTTATTATGGCTATTTTGCTGTTGGTACAGATTTATTTCTTCCTCGGCAGCACACGTATGAACCATATTCAGGAGTGCAACCAAAAAATCGCCGAAAAACAGAGCCGTCTCAACGAACTTATGCTTGTGCTCAACAACGGTGCCGACGATTCTGCCCTCGCTCTCGAAAACGAGCAGTTGCAAAACGAGATGATTGAACTTGATAACGAAAAAACATCTAATATTCAGCACCTTATACCTTGGGTTGATTATTTGCAAAACCTTGTTACCCTTTCGCCTAAAAAGAAACAAGCACGTGAGGAGGCTGCTCTCAACGCCGCTCAGGAGGGTGTTGCTGCCAATACCGACACTATTCAGCAGGCGCAGAGTTACCTTGTGATTATTGGTATTTACCTTTTGCCGCTGTTGTACGGTATTATGGGCGGACTTTCGTTTGTGTTGCGCGAAATCACTTCCGAGGTGCGTAGCCTTACATTCTCGCGCGTTACCAATACTAAATATCTGTTGCGCATTGTGTTAGCCTCACTTGCAGGACTTTCTATCGGATTGTTCTGGGGTGATTTGGAGAAAACACAGCAATTTGGAATAGCATCCCTATCCCCAATGTTGCTCGCATTTTTGGCAGGTTATTGCGTTGAATATCTCTTTATGTTTATCGAACGTATTGTTACCTCGTTTGTAAAAAAATACGGGGAGGAGAAAAAATAATTACATCGCCCCTGTAAACAAATTAATATCCTTCGACGATATTTTGAATTTTTTGCCAAGATAATCGTTGGTGAGGATGCCCATATAGGTGTAGATGCCGTTGCGGAGGCCGTAGTTGTGCTTGATTTCATCTTTTACGCCACCGTTGCGGCAGATTTCTAAAAATATCGGGTACATTATGTTGCTGATGGCAATGGTGGCTGTACGTGGCACCAGAGCCGTGATGTTGGGCAAACAGTAGTGTATGATGCCGCATTTGGTGAATGTGGGTTTTTCAAATGTGGTGGGATGGCTTGTTTCAAAGCACGAACCCGTTTCGATGTTGAGGTCAACAATCACGCTGCCTTTTTTCATTCCTGCAATCATATCCTCAGTAACCACAGGGTAGGGCATAGCCTTGATGCTCTTGGCGCCTATTACTGCGTCGGCAGAGGCTAACGCTTTTTTGAGCACCTGAGGTTGAAGAATTGATGTAAATATCTCTTTGCCAAGTTTTTGGGTAAGGCGGAGAAGGTTGTAGACCGAATCGTCGAACACCTTTACTTCTGCGCCAAAATTGTCGGCTGTGCGTGCGGCAAACAAAGCCGCTGTGCCTGAACCAATTATCACCACCGATGCGGGAGTTATGCCCGTTACGCCACCTAACAACACGCCCTTGCCGCCACGCTGACGACCGAGATATTCTGCCGCCGTTATCACTGCGCTTCGTCCTGCAATTTCGCTGTGCGAGTAGATGATGGGGAAAAAGTCCTTGTCGCTCTTGATATATTCTAACGCTATGGCTATCACCTTTTTAGATAAGAGTTTTTGAATATACTCTTTTGTGCGGATGGCAATTCCGAGATACGAAATCACCGTTTGACGCGAGTGCATAAGGTCGATTTCGTCGAGACTGAATGCCGAAACTTTGATAACTATGTCGCAGTCAAACACATCTTTCTTGTTTTGGCACAGTTCGGCACCTGCCTCAGAATATTCCATATCGGAGTAGTTGGCGCATTTGCCCGCTCCCTTTTGAATTTTGATGTGGATTCCGGCGTCGGAAAGTGCCGAAACAGCCATCGGGGTGAGCGGTGTGCGGGTTTCTTCGTGCTCGTCTTCGCAGGGCACGCCAATAGAGAGCGATTCTTTGCCCTTGGTGGCGGCTTGGAGTTCTTCTTGCGGTATGCAGGTGTAGTCGGTGATGCTGCACTGTGTCATAACTGATGTGTTTTTAAGTTGTTAGAAAGTTTCTATATTTACGGTACGCTGATGGTCGTTGTTGGCGGTGATGGTAACTTTGAGGGTGTCGGGCGGGAGGATGGGCTCAATTACTTCTGGCCACTCTATCAGGCTGATACCGTCGCCGTATAGATAGTCTTCTGCGCCTGCCGACATTGCTTCTTCAAGGTCTTTGATGCGGTAGAGGTCGAAATGAAACAGACGTGTGCCTTTTGCTGTAAGATATTCATTTACAATGGCAAAGGTGGGACTCGAAACATTGTCCTCAACGCCGAGACTGCGGCAGAATGCTTTTATAAAAGTGGTTTTGCCGGCTCCCATTCCGCCGTAAAAAACTATGCAGTGGCGGTCGGGGTAACGGTTTTGAAGCAGTTCGCTAAATTTTTGTGCCGCTTGGTCTATTTTGCTAATATCCTCAATTACAATTGTTTCCATTATTTTTTAGGTGTGAGAGTTATAAGCGGAATAAGCATTTCGTCGAGACTTATGCCGCCGTGTTGAAAAGTATCTTTGTAATATTTGGCGTAATGGTTATAGTTGTTGGGATATGCCATAAAGTCGTTGTGATGTGCAAAAATGTAACGTGTGCGCATATTGGGCGCGGGCAGCATTATGCGGTCGGCGTTTTCGGGGGCGTAAACCTCTTTGGCATTGAATGTTATGTTTTGTCCCTGTTTGTAGCGCAGGTTTGAGGTGAGGTTTTTGTCGCCGATTATTTTTATGGCATTGTTAACCTTCACGTTGCCGTGGTCGGTGGTGAATATTATCTTAAAGTCGGTGTCCGACAGTATTTTAAGTAATTCGTACAGAGCAGAATGTTCAAACCACGTTTTTGTGATGTCGCGATACGAAGCCTCGTCGTCGGCAAGTTCGCGCATCATCGACACTTCGGTGCGGGCGTGGCTTATCATATCCACAAAGTTGTAAACCGCCACGTTAAGTTGGTTGTTGATAATGTTTAGGATGTTGTCGTTGATTTTTTGACCGTCTTTGTTGGTGAACGTTTTGCAGTAATAGAACTTGATGTCGGTGCGGAAACGTTTTAGCATAGTTTCAATCAACTTGTCCTCATTGTTGTTTTTGGAGTGCATCTCGTCTTCGTAAGCCCAAAGTTCGGGAAAATGTTTTGCGATGTCCAACGGCATAAGTCCGGCAAACATAGCGTTTCGGGCGTATTGTGTGGCAGTGGGCAAAATGCTGCACATTATATCCTCGTGCTCTACGTTAAAGTATTGTGCTATAAGAGGTTGGATAATTTTCCAATGGTCGAACCTCAGGTTGTCAATCACTATCCAAAATATCTTTTCGCCGTTGCGGATGGCGGGGAGTATTTTCTCTTTAAAAATGTCGGGCTGCATAATGGGACGGTCTTCGCGACTGCCTGTGAGCCAACGTTCGTAGC
>JAGCDD010000263.1 GCA_017651345.1 Bacteroidales bacterium
GCAGCGGCGGTGTTACCATCACAAGTCATAAACTTTTTTGCCATAATATAGTTTCAATTATTTGTTTGAAATTATTGTTTTCTGATGCTGTATAATCGTTACAAAGGTATAAAAAAAATCGGGAAACGTGCAAGAAAATTTTTGAGAAAACTTTTAGTTTTTTGGTGGGGACGGGGAAAGGGGATTTTTTGCAAAAAAAATTACACATATAAGGTATTGTAATACAATTAGTTATAAGGACAATTACAAAAATAGCGTACCAAATGTGGGTAAAAAATTGGAGATTTGGTAAGTTATTTTTATATTTGTGGCTGGAATTAATTGTATGTCAATATGTTAATAGGAAGAAAAAAAGAACAAAAAACGCTACTATCGCTCTTGGAATCGCAGGAGTCGGAATTTGTGGCGGTATATGGACGGAGACGTGTGGGCAAGACGTTTCTCGTCAGGGAGACTTTCGACTATAAATTTGCGTTCCAACATACGGGATTGCAAAACGCCAACAAACAAGAACAACTCAAAGAGTTTCACAAATCACTGAAAAACAGCGGTATGAAAAAAATCCCCACGTTAAACGATTGGTCGGACGCCTTTTCTGCATTGGGAGATTTGTTGAACTCGTTGCCCGAAGGCAAAAAAATTGTCTTTATCGACGAATTGCCCTGGCTCGACACGCCCAAATCAAATATGGTGAGCGCATTGGAGCATTTTTGGAATGGCTGGGCAACATCGCGCAAAGACATAATATTGATTGTCTGCGGAAGTGCAACTTCGTGGATTATAAGTAAAATTGTAAAAAATTACGGCGGACTTCACAACAGATTGACACGACAGATATATTTGGAGCCGTTTACGCTGAGGAAGTGCGAACAATTTGCCGCCAACAAATCATTGGGTATGAGCCGTCGCAACATCCTTGAAACTTATATGGTCTTGGGCGGGATTCCATATTATTGGAAATTTTTGCAGAAAGAAGATTCGTGGGCTCAAAACATCAACAGGATGTTTTTCCGCAAAAACGGCGAACTCCGCAACGAATACAACGCGCTTTACTCGTCGTTGTTCAAAAATCCCGAACCTTATATGGAAATTGTTGCGGCGTTGGGGCACAAAAAAGTGGGAATGACACGTCAGGAAATCATCGACGCAACGGGCAAAAATCAAGGTGGCAAACTCACCAAAATTTTAGAAGAGTTGGAGGAATGTGATTTCATTCGGTCGTACAGTTCGATTGGAAAACAGAAGAAAGAGACTGTATATCAACTGATTGACAACTATACATTATTTTACTACAAGTTTATTGCCGATCAAAAAATCAACGACACAGACTATTGGAACAAAATCATTTCCAAGACTGTTTACAATGTGTGGAGCGGATTGGCATTTGAGCGCGTATGTTTTTGGCACATAGAACAGATAAAACAGGCTCTTGGTATTTCGGGAGTTATAAGCAACGTATTTTCTTGGATTTACAAACCTGAAAATGCATCCGAATCCGGCGTTCAGATTGATATGCTAATAGACCGCGACGACAATGTAATCAATCTTTGCGAAATCAAGTTTTCCAATTCAGAATACGAAATCACTGAAAAATACGAAAAAGAACTCCGCCGCAAAGCCGATGTTTTCAAAGCAAAATCCAAAACCCAGAAAGGCGTAACCACAGTAATGATTACGTCCAACGGTCTCAAACGCAACCAATGGGCAAACAGCATCCAGCGTCAAATTTCCGCCGATGATTTATTTGTATAAACAATTACATATCAAGCAATTACAAAAATTACAACAAAAATACCTTACCAAATGTGGGTAAAAAAGCATAGATTTGGTAAGGTATTTTTGGGCGAATCGTTGTAATTAATTATGTATCAGAATGTTCCCTACAATTTCGCCATAATATCTTTAATGAAACTTGAATCAAACACATCAAACGCAAAACTGGTAATACGGTAAAATGTTTCAATTGATTGGACTGGTCACAATTTGTGACCGGTTCCTGATTGCAAAGATAGAAAAGATTAATAAATTTTTATAAGATTATCGGATATAATTTTCACACTTTACTGCATTATGGCTTAATGCGCAACTTACGGAGGCGGGGCAAGAAAAGGAAATACCTTGCCTAACACAGAGATTCGGCAAGGTATTTTTGTCGCCTGAGAGGAGTATCTACGGATTTACATTTTGTTCCACAAATGCTTTAAACACGTATTCTGTCAAAGCTACAATCTTCGCATTGTAATCAGACCTTAATGTCGCACACGAAGCCGCACATCTTGGATGATTATTTATTTTTGCCATAGGAATTTCAATAACATTCTTTTCGTCTGTTTTCTCTACTATTATTTCATAAAAGTCATCATAGAGTTTCATCGCATCCTCATTTGTACGACAAGAACTTATAAGGACATCATATTCATTTGGATGGAATTTCTGCAAATCGACAATAAGCGCAAAATTGTCAGACGCAGAATTAACGACTACTTTCGTTCCTTCTTTTTCAATGAGAGCACGGAAATCACCTCTTGGCAAAGGAACATTATCCAAAACATTGTACCCGTTTGTGTTCAACCATTTAAAAACACGGTTAATTGCCGTTGTTTTTCCAACGTTAGCATCTCCAACAAGCAAAATGTATTTCATATCAATGAAAATATAATTTTACACCCTTTCCGGCGGTTGATTTTTCCGTTGTTATATTTGAAAAGTCTCTTAAACCTAACATTCAAGAGACTTTTCCGTGTTCTTCTGATTGTTTGTTACTGATGTGCGGCGGAGAACTTGTCGTGTGCAGCAAGAAGCACCTTTACAAGTCCCGGAACCAAGTCGTCCAATTCCGGACTTGAATCAAGTGGTATAGATGCTTCCACATAGATGCTATTGTTTCGCTCGTTGAGCACGAACTTAACAAGGTCCATTTCATCATTGAGTTTGTTGATGAACTTCAAATATGTTTTAGCATCGAAAGGTGATACCTCACACAATCCCGGCAAAATCATAGACAAGCACGAGTCAAAGGGTGCAAGACTACTGATTGTTCCGCAAAAGAACCTTTGGTCATATTCAAAACTGACCAAACCGTCCTCAACTTGGTACTTGATGTTGCAGTCGTTCAAAAACGATGTAAGCAATGAGTTGTCAAACGCCATTTTGTAAAAGTTTTATTGTTAAACATTAGTGAACTATCATATCTCAATCTGTCCGAACTGAATTTCGTATTGTCTGCGCTCGTTGACCTCCTTGTCCAAGAGGTCAATGTCGCTGATAATGCTTTGGAATTCGGAGTTCTTTATTTCCTTGTTTTCGATGTCGGATATATCTTCCATTTGGGAATTTACATCCTTGTTGAGTTCCTTGATTTTTTGCAAAGCCAATTCGTCATCATATTGTTTTTGCAACTTCTGAATCAACTGATTGTACTTCGCAATATCTGCGTTATTCTTGTTGATTATATCTTGCTTTTGCTGCACAAAAGCCGATATTTTCTTCACTGACGCATCACACGCTGCCGCAACAACTGGATTCAATTTATAGTAATATTGTTGCGAAATACTGCCATAGTTCCAAAACAAATTGTTAACGGAATTGGTACGCAAAACGCTTTTGTATGCTTCTCCAATTATATTGTCGGCTTTTGCAACGTACTCATTGATTGTTTTTTGCAAATTATCATTAAAGAATTGCAATGAAAATATTTTGGATGGCAGTGGTTGATTGTCAAATACTTCATAATTTACAGTGAATTTCCCTTTCATAATATTTTTCATATCGTATTTACCTACGCCAAGCAATTTTTCAATACGCTCCATATCTTCGGTGACATATTTTTTCCTAAATTCAATTTGGTCTTGGCGTGCTCGTTCTGCATTGGACTGGGCTGTAAGTGCCACCTTCTTATCTTTAAGTTCTTGTATCCGTTCTTCATACCCACTCTTCCAAGGCTCCTCCTTATACCGCTCTTTTGCAATTTTTATTTGTTCATCAATAGGTAATTTTGATAGGAAATAATTATCAACACAACTATAATGAACAGTCCACAATATGAGAAAAATTGCGATTATACTCGGCAACATATATAATAATATGTCAAATTCGCCACATATTGCATTACCAATATTAAACAATACAATTCCTATAATACAGTAATCATCATTACACAATTGTCTGAATCCAACCATTAATAAGATACACGCCAATAAAAAACTTACTCCGAACCATACATTCGTTACAAATGCAAAAACATCTAATACAATTGCTAAAATACCGAGACAAATATTACTATTATCAGTATCATCAAATCCTGCAATCATACACAGCAAAAAAGGTATAGTAACCCACAGCGAATGTAGCGTTGCAAACGCCATTATTGCCCCAACTATTATGGTGATAACTATTGATATTGCTTTCTTGTACCTAATCATAATTTTACTCTTTATATTAATTTACCTTCACTACGTCCAAGTCAATCGTACTCAATGCCATTGCCTTCCGCAAGTCAATGCCATACACGCGCATAAACGCATCAACAATCATTTGCTGGTTGTTTACAAGCGGACTGACTGCATTCGTAACGGGAATTTGGACTGACATACCCGGTTCCAAATGTACGCCGTTACACGATTTCTTTCTTTTGGTAGTAACTTGAAATAGTGCCATAGTCTTTCGTTTTTTGTTACACCGCAAAGTTAACCCCCATCATCGAAAACTCCAAGGAAACGCCCTCTCGAATTTCAACACGAAACCCTATCAAAATTCCACACGAAATCCTATTGTTTTTCGTTACGGAAGCCATCTGAAAGGTCTTTGAAGAAGTCGTGGTTGAGGACTTCGCAGATGGTGGCAAGCATATCGGTATCGATGTATGGCTTTTTAAGAATTGTGTAGCACACCGACTCAGAACGGTTGATGGCGGCGGCAAACCAAACTTTCGACCTGCCCTGCCGTTCAAGTTCCGCTTTTATCAAATTTCCAACGTGTATCATTGGCATAGATTTGCAGTCTGATTAGATTCCAATTCAGACATTAACATACAAAAAAGGCGTGGAACCTTGTTTTTATGCCCGTTCCACTAATTGAGGCCTTCGAACTTGCCCTATCATATCGAACGAGCAACGAAGACCCACGCTTATGCAAAAACACACGGACACACCTATCGTATGCCGTGGTAATATACATAACACAATGGACATCTATCGTTGCATTGTTCTTGATATGATAATACAATTGAAGTGTTCGAAGTTTCAATTAGTCAACAACAAAGCGTAATAAACGCCTAACAAATATATTCATCGCTTCCTACTACCCCACGTGGGGTTCGCGGAAGCAACGTTGCAAATGTAACAAACTTTTTCGGAGGGGCAAAAAGTTTTTTTGAGGAAGATGCTTTTTGAATATTATAGTTAGATTGGAAATTTGATTTTGGACAAATTTATTGGACAATTTAAATATCTAATAAACAACAAATTACACATACAACATTGGTATTTTTGGACAGTTATTGAACAATTTTTGGACATTTTTTATTGAAGTTCGCCACGACGTCTTAGTTCGTCAAAACCAATGTCAATGGCTTTTGCAATTATTTTTGAGCCATCAAGTATTGCCTCTCCAATTTCGTAGTAAGTACCTATACCCTTACCGTTTTGTATAAGCATCTTTTCTTCCACAAGCTTGTCAACCAAACTTTTTACCTGACGGCGCGTCATATAACCCTCCAACAATACGGAAAAATCCTTCATCTTTGCTTTCTTGTTTTCAAAAAGATAAGCAGTAATGGCAGAAATTGCCTGATGCGACATTGCACCACTCTGTTTGACATATTCAGACTCGTTGCCAACAAACTCATAATACCCTTTGGACAAAATATAACGGGTTCCGCTTGTTTTTCCGTGTTTTTCCACGAGCCCTCTTTTCAACAACGACAACAAAGTGTTTTTGTCCACCATACCAACATTGCCAGAATGAATTTCGCAAAGTCCAACTATTTCCGCAACAGACAACTTCTTGTCCTGCGGCAACCGCTTTTGCTCTGTTTCTATAAACAAAGCAAAAGCCTTATCTTTGATTACTGCCGACAAGCGCAATTCAACATAGAAATCGTCGCTAAAAGAATAGTCGGGCATATCTTTGCCCTCAGAGATAGTATTTCTGAAAATTTTGTCAATTCCCTGCCCAGACCTTTCTACAATGCCTGTCTTAGACAAAACATCTGTCAGCAGACGGTTGCGTGGCGTACTTGGAACAGTAAGCAAATTGTTGATGGTCACTCCAAGGGGGAAACCGCCAGCATTAGTAATGACAATTTTTTGCGGATATAATTTTATAACCGTTTCACTATTCTTTCGATAATCCCTATGAGCGACGGCATTATTGATGGCTTCGCGAATTACATCTTCATTAAAATAGGGTATGTCATAGATATACGGCCCGTCCTTTACCTGAAACTTGCCATTCCTAAGATTAATGTCATACCACAGCCGCTCTATCATCAAAAAAAACGCCTCACGATAAACAACACGATTATCAAACTCTATCTGATTGTCGTTATTCCTATACTCCAAACAAACAGCTGCGTGAGGGAAAAAACGACGTATAGCATCTTCCTTACCAAGAAGTATAACCGCAGCATTAGTGATTTTGTCTCCTTTTATAAGTTCTAAATCACTAAGTAATTGTGCATTAGACAATGTAAGAAAATCATAATTATTCTGTTTTTGTGCGTACTTTTGTTTCATTACACCTATCGCCTTGTCGTCCAAATCGTCTAAAACAGCATCCAGACATACTTGCATTGAGAAATCAGGCTCTTGTTCCTGAATAATTTTAAGGTAAACTTCGTCTGACATAGGTTTAAGTTCTTCACCTACACGCATCAACGCGACATCCTCAAATTTGTAAACCTTTCCAATGGGTCTTGATGGCACATCTATGACAAGCACACGACCTTCTTCTGTATCGGGCTTTTCGTAAAGTTCATACACATAGGGACGTATCCCCGTATCTTTGTAAATATTTGACTCCAATAGACCTATCGCTCCTTTCGACTGCGAAGTGCCTACAACCTTATGAGGATAACTATCCTCCATCCCTATGATAAGGGAACCACCATTTTCATTGCACAACGCTGTAACATATCCCAATATGCAACGACGACGCTCGTTGGGCTTCGTGCGAGAACCCCCATCATAAGCCACATTACCGTGTTCTCCTTTCTTAAATTCAACACGGTCTTCCGATTCTTTTAAAAATTTCAATTGATCTATCGTCCACATATTCTTAACTTCTTAACAACTACCCCACGCAGGGTTTGCGGAAGCAACGTTGCAAATGTAACAAACTTTTTCGGAGAGGCAAAAAGTTTAGACGTATTTTTATTTTTTCCGACGGTCTTCCTCTTAAAACCTCTTCCTGAACCAGAGCATAAAATCCTCGTGCCAAGATGCGGCGTCTTTGTTGGAAGATTTTATGAGGGATGGATTGACACCAAAGCCGTGGCCGCCGGTTTCGTACAATTCATAACTGTACGGCACATTCTTGGCGTCCAAGGCGTCGGACATTCTTTCTGAGTTGCGATAATCGACAATCGGATCATCCTTGCAGGCAATGAGATAGATGGGCGGCATGTCGCGGCGGACGTTGAGTTCCAACGACATCGAATCGCGACGTTCCTGCGTGAAATCTGCGCCGAGAAGGTTGCGGCGAGATTTCCAGTGTCCTATGTCAGGCTGCATAGATACAACGGGATACATCATAATTGAAAAAAATGGTTTGGGCGGTGCGGGTCTGTCGTCATCGCTTACAAAATCGGTGTCAAAATACTCCGCCTCAGTGCCAACCAAATGTCCGCCCGCCGAAAATCCGCAGATTCCAATTTTGGAAGTATCTAATTGATAATCGTTTGCGTGGTCGGCGACATAACGCATTGCCTTTTGCAAATCCTGAATCTGCGATGGATAGCGGTTGCCCCTCATTCCACGTCGATAAATCAATACAAAGGTATTGAACCCGTAATGATCACGGAAAAATTTTGCAGGGTCGTGTCCCTCGTTTTTCTTGGCTAAGTAACAATAACTACCACCGGGACAGAATATTATGGCGGCGTGATTGTTGACGCTGTCGGGTGCAGGATACGAATAGAGCCGCACGGCAGATTTGCGGTAATCATCGAGCGGCTTCTGCCACAGACGGATGTACGACTGCGCAGAGGCGGCAGAAAAAGTCGAAATGAGTATGAAGAATGTGAGTATTCTCAGCATTGTGCAAGGTATATTTGTAAATTAGTTTTAACTATTTGATTCTTAATGCTTTAATTTTACATCTTACCAAAACTGTACTTTTTTACCTCGTTTTGGCGAGATATAAAACTATTCTTCCTGAAAAATATTCTCTCTATGATAAGAAACATAAGGAGCATTATCGTCTGTAACCTCGATTTTCATATCTCTACTAATATTCAGTAAATCTCTGTCTCTTTTACTTAAACACTTAGAGATAATAACTTTACCAGTTTCAGAAAAACTTATTAAACCAGAATCAACAAGTTTATCGTGATTTGGACAAAGCAATAATCCGTTGTTCAAATCCACCTTTTCTTGGTTATTAGACACACTCCAAGGTTTCAAATGACTTGCAATCAATAGATTTTCGTTTTTTACTCCACATAAACAACAATTCCCATATTTTTTTATCAGACCATCACGAAATCTGTCTTGATTAATCCTAACCTTTACAATTGCTTCTTTTTCTTTTCCTTCAATATCTGATAAACCAATTTCGATTTTGGATACACTAACCTTATAAGCATCATAATTAGTTATATAATCAATTACCTTACTTTTAATAGCATCATTGTTCTCAGCATACCAAACATTACTTTGTCCTATACCTTCAATTGGAAATTCTCGTTCTTTTTCGGGCAATAAAACAGCATCATCCGCAGTTATATTATAGGAAGTATAACCTTTCATTCTTTTTGCATCTGATGGTACTTTTTGGCAATCACGATATATAGTGGCATTGTTATACCATCCAACAAGTACCTGTTCTGAAACCCACACTACCAAAACATTTTCTGTTTTGTCAATTGCGTCAGCCTCCAAACGAGATACATTAATTGTATCGTTTTTTGCACGCACAAATCCATAATATTCGCCTTCAAATGGCTTAAAATTATAAATCTCGTGACCTATATCGGAATCATTATAGGAGCCACCACCAACAGGAGGATCCGTAGGGTCTCCGTTGTAATACTTACACCATCCTATTCTGCAAAACAATATCTTCATACACAAATATGTTTTTGATTTTGTTGCAAATCTAAATATTTAATTTGAATCTGACAAATCTATTTATTGATAAAGCGGGCGGACACGTAGGTCCGCCCAAACTTTATTTTCGCATCTGTCTTCTAATCTCACCCACTATCAGCACCGGCATCGTAATCAAGACAATCGTAATCCAATCTGCGAGCGCGAGGTGGCAGACGTTGAACATGGCGCCGCCGAGTTCCACGATGAAGATTTGACCGATGAAAATCACTGCCGCAATGAGCAAGAAACCTTGGCTGTTTTTGATGTTGTGGAACGCCGATTTGCCGGTCATAAACGCCTTGGCATTGAACATATTCCAGAATTGCAACATCACAAAAATCGTGAAGAAAAGACTCAATTCATAATCGCTAAGTCCATTGTAATCACCATATTGCAACGACAGGAAATCTGCCATTGAGGTGATGTCGGCGTGTTGCATTATAATCAAAATACCAAGCAACAACACCGTGAAAAATCCGCCGAGACCAAAGATGTTTTTCATCATCGGTTTGTTGATGATGAAGTCGGTAACACGACGCGGTTTTTCCTGCATTACGGATGCCGACGGCGGCAACGATGCGAGCGCAATCGCCGCAAATGTGTCCATTATGAGGTTGACCCAAAGCATCTGAGTAACAGTGAGCGGCGATTCTGTGCCGATGAACGCGCCAATCAACACTATCAGACACGCCACGACGTTGATGGTCATTTGGAACATTATGAACCGCTGAATATTTTTATAAAGCGAGCGACCCCACATCACGGCGTTGGAAATTGTGGAGAACGAATTGTCTTGGATAGTCATATCGGAGGCTTCCTTGGCAACTGCCGTGCCGTCGCCCATCGAAAGTCCTACGTCGGCGGCGTTGAGGGCGGGCGCGTCGTTGGTGCCGTCGCCAGTGGCTGCAACCACATAATCCTCTGATTTCAAAAGTTTTACAAGGCGTTCCTTGTCGTTGGGCTTGGCGCGGGAGAGGATTTTGAGGTCGTGAATTTTTGTGCGGAGTTCGTCGTCGGACATTGCGGCAAAATCGGTGCCGGTCATTACAGCCGCATTGTCGTCAGAATTGCCATCCAAAAGTCCAATTTGACGACCTATCTCCTTGGCTGTCAACGGTGTATCGCCTGTAACAATCTTAATTTGTATGCCCGCATCGGTGCAATTCTTGACAGCCGCCGGCACGTCGAGGCGTATCGGGTCGGAGATTGCAAAAATGCC
>JAGCDD010000264.1 GCA_017651345.1 Bacteroidales bacterium
GAAGAGGTGCAGTTCGACAACATTCTCGAAACCTGTTTTTGGAATCTTCCCAACGGCAACAAACTTCTGGGCATCTACATCACACAATGCCACGAGTGCGGCAACTGCGGCGAGGACGAGGATGCTGAATGTCACAACGTATTGATGTTTTACGAATATGAAACCGCCAAAAACCGTCTTTCGCCCCGTGCCGACATCACCAAAAAAGTGATGGACCAGGTAGGCAAAGGCTATCCTTCGCTCCCCTGCGAAGGCCGCGACATCGAATACTACGACCCCAAGTCGGGCAATTACAAAAAAGTTAAATGGAACGGCAACGGATTTTAAACAATCGTTAGACATAAATTATCTCCAAACGCGCAGACAATTCAGTTTTTTGTCTGCGCGTTTTTTATAAAAATCAAAAAAATCATCAAAAAAATTTGTTTTCTCAAAAAAAAGAACAAAATTTGTAATTTATTGACAAAACGTTTTTCTAAACTCTAAACAAGATGCGATCAATTATTACAATAGTGGCTCTGATTCTTGTGGCGGCTATTCCGCAGGCAATGGCTCAGAACAAAAAGGTGGATAAGGCTCTCACCTACTACAACTCAGGAGAATATATCAAATGCTCCGAAATGCTTGTGAAACTTTATCCAAAAACCAAAGACCGTCCTACAAAAGGCAAAATTTGTTTCTACCTTGGCGAATGTGCCCGCAAAACCAGCGACCCCCGCAACGCCGAACGTTGGTACAAAAAGGCTGTTCAAGCAAAATATTCTAACCCCTTGGCTACTCTCTACCTTGCCGACGCTCTCAAAATGCGTGGCAACTACGAAGACGCCTCTGCCACTTATAGTAGTTACATCGACCTCGTTCCCGACGACAAACGCGGCGAACAAGGCGTAAAAGATTGCGAAACAGCCCTACAATGGGAAAAGAAACCCACCAGATACATTGTTTACTCCGCACGTTGGCTCAACGACAAAGAGAGCGACTTTGCTCCCGCATTCGGAACCGACTCTACCGAAATTTTCTACACTTCGGCTCGCGAAAGCGCCACAGGCAACGAGCGAAACGCCAACAGCGGAATGTATTACACCGATATTTTCTACTCCAAACGCGACAAAAAAGGCAAATGGAGTATTCCAATCCCAGCCGAGGGTGCTGTCAACACCAATTTTGACGAAGGCAGTCCCTGCATATCTGCCGATGGTCAGACAATGTATTTCACATCGTGCAAAAACATCAAAAACCAAAACCTCGGCTGCCGTATCTACACAGCCACATTGTTGGAAAACGCCACTTGGTCGGCTCCTGAGGAGGTACAATTGTTTCAAGACACTGCCGTTTCGGTAGGTCACCCCTGCCTAAGTCCCGACGGACGCACACTCTATTTCTCGTCCGACGCTCCGGGCGGTCTCGGCGGCAGAGATATTTGGAAAGCCACACGCGAAGGCAAAAACAAATGGGGCGAACCTCAAAACCTCGGCGGCAGCATCAACACACAAGACGACGAACTTTATCCCTTTGCCGCAGCCGACGGATCGTTCTATTTTTCGAGCAATGGACGCGGCGGTCTCGGCGGTTTAGACATCTTTAAGCATTACACCAAAGACGGCGTTACCCACACCGAAAATATGCAAGTGCCCATCAACTCAGCCGGCGACGATTTTGGCATCACATTCTTCAAAAAATTTCAAAAAGGCTACTTCTCATCCAACCGCGAGGGCAGCCGTGGCGACGATATTTACGCATTCTTCCTCCCTCCCATCGAGGTAAGCATCGAGGGCGTTGTTAAAAACGAGGAAACCACCGTGGTAATCACCGACGCCGAAGTAAAACTCACTGCCAGCGATGGTACACAGTTGGAATCCAAAACCAACAACGCCGGCACATTTAATTTTAAACTTACCGAAAACCTTGATTATATGTTCGTTACCAACAAACCGGGATTTCTCAAAGGCGTTGGCAAAGAAACCACCAAAGGCTTAACCGAAAACACAGTGCTCCATATCGAGATACTTATGTCGCCTATTAATCAGGTAATTGAGATAGAGAACATAGAGTACGACTTTAACAAGGCAAACCTCCGCGAAGAATCGATGGTGAGTCTTGATAAATTGGTTGAAGTGCTCAACGTTAACAGCAATATTACCATAGAGTTGCGTGCCAACACCGACTTCCGTGGCAACGATGAAGCCAACCTCAAACTCTCCGACGAACGTGCCAAGAGCGTTGTCAACTACCTTGTGTCAAAAGGCATCAATCCCGCCCGCCTCACATCAAAAGGTATGGGCGAATCCAACCCCGTAAAAGTTACCAAAAAGATAGCCGACAAATATCCCTTCCTCAAAGAGGGCGACGTGCTCAGCGAGGCATTTATCAACAATCTTACATCTAATCAAGATAAGGAAATCTGCCACCAGTTGAACCGCCGTTCGGAATTTGCAGTTATCAGCACCGACTTTAAGGAGATTGAAAATGGCATTCCTTTCGGCTCCGACAACTAAACTAATGCAACCAAATGGAAGAAAAATTAGACAATAAGATAACGGAGTTTATAGGCAACCATCACGTATTGGTGCTCGCCACCTGCGCCGACGGTCAGCCATATTGCTGCGACTGTTTTTATGCATACGACGCTGAGCGCAACACCTTTATAATAAAGACCGATGCCGAAAACACGCGTCACATGAAAGAGATAGCCCAAAACAGCAACGTAGCCGCTTCAATAGTATTAGAAACCAAAGAAGTGGGCAAGTTGCAAGGACTTCAAATATGCGCCAAAGCCGTTACCCCCACCGGCGACGACCTCTCGCACGCAAAAAAAACATATCTAAAACACTACCCCTACGCCATAGCCGTACCGGGCACATATGTGGTTTTAGAGCCAAATTATTACAAACTTACCGACAACCGATTAGGTTTCGGCAAAAAACTTGTATGGAACAGACAAGACAACAATAATATATAAACAAAATCAAAAACTTCAAAAAATGAAAATTAAAGCAACACCAATCTGCGCCATCGTAGCAGCATCGGCATTAATGTTTCAGTCGTGCGCAGGCGACAGCAACAATCAAAACAATCAACAACAACAACAGCAGACGCAAACAAGTCAGACAAACGAAAACAACTTCTATCTGATACCCTCTCCCGAAGACCTCTTCGCCTTCACAAAAGACAAGAATCTTCAGTTCGTTCCAGGTCTTGTAAACCCAATCGAAAACATCGACAAATATGTTGACAACAAGTCAAAAGAGATCAACTTTGGTACTTATAGCGCCGATATGGCATACAGCACCGCTTTTGGCAAATACCAAGAATCGCTCAAAGAGTTTAAAATCGTACGTCAACTCTCCGACGAAATTGGTATTGGAAACGTATTTACACAAAGCCTCATCAACCGTATCGAAAACGTTAAAGAAGACCGCGACTCGCTTAAACAGATTTCAAGCGATATCTACCTTGATATCCAAAACTTCCTCGATTCTAAAAACCGCGCTAAAACCATGTCGCTGATTTCCACAGGCGGATGGATTGAATTTCTCTACATTATTGTAAACTCGGTAGAAAAATACGACGCTGAAAACCCCACAATCCAGCGCATTGCCGACCAAAAAATTATCTTCGACAACCTCATGCTTCGTCTTGAGCAGCAGCAAAGCGACCCCGGTATCAAATCTACCATCGCCGACCTTTCTCCCCTCAAAGACGCTTTTGCTCAATTAGAAGTTGAAAAGAACAACTCTACTGCTTCTACAAGCAACAGCGGTGCCATCAAAGTGGGCGGAGGCATGAAAATCAAGATGACAGAAAATAATTTTAATAAAATTAAAGAAACTATTACCTCTGTGAGAAATAATATTACAATAAACAACGTTAAATAAGTAAAATATTAAAACTTCTACAAATATGAAAAATGTTATAAAATTTTTACTTGTTGTTTTAGTATCACTGCCGTTGGGATTACAAGCGCAAAACACTTGCGCCGATCAAATGAAAATGCGCAAACCGGTAGCACCTTATCGCTACAACACCGCATCAAAAAGCGCAATGTGCCAAACCGGTCGCAAATACGAATTTGTGCTTCCGATTACCAAAGGCATGGACTATAGAATACAGTTTTTTGCAAGCACGGTATTCAACAACAATATCGATGTCAAAATCATCGATATGAGCACCGGAGAGGTAGTAGTTAACGTACCCGGCAAACTTTCGGAGGGCAATGAGCCTTTAAGCCCGCAGCAAACCGCTCTGCAGGAGTTTATGGATATCAAGAAAAACAAGTTCATTCACCCGTTTTTCGATTTCAGCCCTGTATCTTCTACTTCGCTCAAAATCATGCTCGACGTAAAAGAGGTTGAAAAACCCCAAGAGCAAGTTCAGGAGTATAGCTACTCTGATTACGACTACGAGCAACCTCGTCAACAACAACAGCAACAACCTGCTGCCGACGAAGGTTTTGCAGTACCGGTTGAAAAAAACAAAGGCTGTGTTACAGTTTACGTTATCGACCGCGAAACAGAAGAAGACACATTCTAAAAGGAATAGTTAAAGTATCAACAAAAAAGCCCCGCCGTTTGGCAGGGCTTTTTTGTTTGGTATATTTGTTTTATTGTTCTTTTAAAATCGTAGAAAATTTTTGAACAATTGCGTCCATAGCCTGCGAAACAACCTCAAAATTGGTCATCTGTCGGCCCTTATACACAAAGGCAACGCTATATGGTGCGGAAAACAATTCGTTGAACTTTTGACGGCGCAATCTAAATGCTTCACGTGTTAGACGTTTGAGGCGATTGCGGTCTACGGCGTGCTTAAACTGTCGCTTGCTCACCGAAACCATCATTTGACTACCCTCCTTATCAAAATCCGAATCCACTGTATAGTAAACTATAAAAGGGAAAGCCATAAACGACTTTCCCGTTTTAAAAAGGTTTTCGATACGGACAACACTTTTGAGCCTTTCGGCCTTGCCCAATGTGTAGGTCTTATGCAATTATCAATTATTTACGCTTGTTGTTTGCAATAATAAACTGCTCCAAAGCGGCGGGCATGCTCTTAGCCTCCTCGGTAGGAGCTTTGATATCAAGACGGTAGCCGTATTTTTCCACTGCCTCCCACGCCGAATGACCAAAGGCGGCAATTTTAACATCGCCCTGTTCAAAATCGGGGAAGTTTTCGTGAAGGCTCTTGATTCCCGCAGGAGTAAAGAACACAAGCACTTGGAAATTCGGGAAATCTGGTTTCAGGTCGTCAAGCTCGGCACTTACAGTCTGATACATAACAGTTTTATCGTACTTTATGCCAAGACTGTTGAGAAAATCGGGTATTTCGTTGCTGCTAACGTCGCTCGTAACGATGAGGAATTTTTCGGCGGCGTTCTTTTTAAGAGCCTCAACAGCATCGTTGAGATTCTGTTTGCCGTGAAAAATCTTACGTTTGCGATAAACTATATACTTTTGAAGATAAAGTGCTATCTGCTCGGTGGTGCAGAAATACTTCAAAGTTTCAGGAACTGCGTATTTCACCTCTTTGGCAATACGGAAAAAATTATCAATACCGATTTTGCTTGTAAAAATAACGGCAGTGTATTCGGGCAAGTTGATGTGCTGAGCCCTAAAATCCTTGGTGCTAACTCCGACAATCTTGATAAACTGACGGAATGTAACATTTAGTTTCAACTTTTCGGCCAAATCAAAATAGGGACTGCTGTCTCCCGTCGGTTTTGGCTGCGAAATCAGCAAATTAGTAATTTTCAAAACTCTTTATTTTAAATTAAAAACTATCCCTTCTGTCCCTGGCGGAATCCTGTAACGAACGGCTAACGGGACAGTATTTTAACCGCGAGCAATACAGGTAAAAATTCCACGCCGCAAAGATACAAAAATAAATAAAAAGTAGAAAAATGTTTATCAAATATTATTTTAAACAACCTGATTAATTTCATCAATTCTGCCAAAATACACACCCCAGCCCCTATCACAAAGAGAGTTTCCACTGTAAATTCGTAGCCGATATACACCATACAGAAATTTACGGGCAAAAGCACTACGCCGAGTAGCTGCAATATGTATGATACATTGGTGTAATGAAGCGAAAAGGTGTCGCGACAAAGAAACAGATTGCTAAAAAACATCGAAACCAATAGTTTAATTAAATATATCAAAAACACTGACCCGCAACCAATTGCCAATGCGACAAAACAATTAAACGGTTGTTCTATGCCATACTTTGTAATTAATATAAATGCAAAAATCGATACGCTGAGAATATAATTGGCAAACAACATCCAACCGGCCTTTTCGGCAGAGATGTTGCGCTCTGATGCGGCGTTGTTAAATGCGTTGTAAAAGCAAACTATTAGCAAAAGCCTATGAATGTATCCCCGCGAATAAAAGTTGGCTATAAGTATCAAAATTAAACTTATAATCATCGGCACAAGAATCTCGGTAGGAAACACAAGACTGCTTTTTTCACTACCAAGATCAAAATAGAAACGCTCATGTGTTTTTTCATCTACATTGATATGCCAAGCGTCTACGCCATAAAACGACAATGTGTAGATTCCCAATTTTGTAAAGTCAAACGGAGTGTACATTGCAAGCGTATCGGCGTGTGTAAATTCGTAACGTTTTTTTGGAAGATAGATATACGAAGTGTTGTCGTGAGGAATGCCCACAAGATACTCGGTTTCATTGATTTCAAAAGTAACTACATTGTTCGGCACTCTCGGGCGAACAGATGAAATCGAAAACAATGCGGCAGTATCGGCATTGAGAATAGCGCACAGCGAATCTACCAAAGGCGAAACAGTAATCTGCGGAGGCGGTGGAGGCGCTATTCTTACGTTTTTTTCCCAATAGAGGAAATTAACCGACGGATCAGAGTTGTAATATAGATACGAAGTGTTGTCGCTCCCCACAGGTTGTTTAACACTCTTTTGGGGCGGTGCGGCTACTGATGCCAACGACAGCAACATCATCAATATGACAATCCTAAATCTCATTAATTGCAAAGGTAATCATTCTAAATGTAAATAACACTATAAAATTGTAAAAATTTTAAGTTGCACATTATCAATCCAAACTCATCGTTATGCTAAACCCAAACTTTATGTTGCTTGTGCGATAACTTGTGGAGATTATAGGATTGGTTATCTGATGGTTGTAATACAATTGCACTTTAAAACGCTGAGAGAGCCTGTAATCAGCCGTAGATTTTATCGAAAAACTCTTCTGTCCGGCTGAAATTTGGTCGTAGAGGTTTTCGATTTCGCGGATGATGGTTTTGTCGTCGTCGATAACAAAATCGGCGCGGAGGTCGAGATCGCTCTTAAAACGGTTGCTGCCGCCCGAGGTGCGAATATTCAAGGGCAGTTGGGCAAAC
>JAGCDD010000265.1 GCA_017651345.1 Bacteroidales bacterium
AAGCCATTGATGCTGTAAAATTGGCTGTTGATAGATACCAGATTACAGGGGCAAAATCTATTTTGGTAAATATTGGCTGCTCTGATGAACATGAAGCTACACTGGAAGAAATTGGAATTATCAATGAGTATATTTGCGAAAATAATCCTAATTCTATATATGCATGGGGAATTTTCTATGATAATAATTTCGGTTCTAAATTAAAGGTCAATATCATTGCCACAGGTTTCGATGCGCAAGCTATTTCTCAACTTCAACCAGCTCCATTACCTGATAATAATCTATCTATCTCTTTTGAAAAGGATATGTAATTGGTTTAAGAAATGTTTCGGTTAGCCATTTACCCAAATATCATATTCACCACAAATGCCACAATCCATGCCAATGCTACGCTGTAACCTATTGAAATCCACATCCATTTGCGGGTGCCGGTTTCTTTGCGGATGGCTACGGCGGTGGCTATGCAGGGCATATAGATTAGCACAAAGAGCATAAAGCCGTACGCTTGCGCTGGGGAGATGGGAGCGGTGGAGGTGTCGTTCAGAAGTTTTTCGGATAGCGAGGCTGTGTCTTCGCCGTCGCCGTGGTAGAGCACGCCCATTGTGGATACCACTATCTCTTTGGCGGCTACGCCGGTGATGATGCTTACGCCCATTTTCCAATTGAAACCGAGGGGCGCGATTACAGGTTCGATAAATTTGCCGAGTCGACCTATTATGCTGCCTTCTTGATGTGCGTAGGCAAGTTCTATTTCGAGTTGGGCAACAAGAGAATCGTTGCCCTGTGCCTGTGCTATCTGAGCCTCTATGCGGTCGGTTTCTTCGGTGTGCTGCGGAAAATATCCAAGCACCCAAATGATGATAGATGCTATCAATATTACGCCACCCATTTTTTTAAGATACTGCTGAGCCTTTTCCCACATGTGTTTCAAGACGCTGCGAACGGTGGGGAAACGGTAGGGGGGAAGTTCCATAACAAAAGGTGCGTCCTGACTTTTGAATGTGGTTTTGCGCAAAAGTATGGCTGTTAGTCCGGCTATAAGCACACCCACGCCATATACGCTGAACGTTACCAAGCCCTGATGGTTGGCAAAAAATGCTCCTGCCATTACTGCATACACAGGCAGACGCGCCGAGCAACTCATATAAGGATTTATAAGCGTGGTAAGAAGCCTGTCGCTGCGGTTTTCGAGTGTTCGGGTGGCCATTACTGCGGGTACGTTGCAGCCAAAGCCCATTATCAAGGGGATAAACGATTTGCCGTGCAGACCAATATTGTGCATTATACGGTCGGTGAGAAATGCCACACGAGCCATATATCCGCTGTCTTCCATTATTGAGATAAACATAAACAAGAGCACAATGTTGGGCAGAAAAACAATTACGCCGCCCACGCCTCCAATGATACCGTCGCAGATGAGGTCTTTGAGCGCACCGTCGGGCAAAACACCGCGCATAAGGTTGCCGAGAAATTCCACGCCCGATTCGATCCATTGCATAGGATAGTCGCCGAGGATAAACGTTACCTCAAACATTAAGAAAATGATTAATAGGAAAATAGGCATTCCCCAGATGCGATGGGTGACTATGCGGTCGATACGGTCGGTAAACTTGCGGGTGTCGGTGTGTCCCACGGTGTAAGTCTCTTTGAGAGCACCGGCAATAAAACCGTAACGAGTGTCGGTGATGAGGCTTTCGGTGTCGTTTTTGTAAGCATCTTCGAGCGTGGCAATCTGACGGTCGGTTTCTTCAATAATGCAACTTGGAGCATCGGTATGAGTGGTGCGGTGCTCGTTGGTTTCAAATCCCCCTTTGTAGGTATTGTGCGAGTGTTCGCCTTCGATGGTGTTGGTAAGCACTATTTTTTTGATGTCGGCATCTTTCTCCAAGAGTTTCAGAGCCATAAACCTCGACGGAATACGCGAAAGAATGGCGTTGTCGTTGTGGATAAATATTTTTTCTTGAATCTCCTTAACGGCGGTTTCGATGTCGTGACCGTAGTTGATGTGTATGTGTCGGATTGTGGGCGACTTATCTTCAAAGGCGCGTATCACGGTATCGAACAGCACGCCGAAACCGCGACCCTTGTTGCTCACCACTGGCACAAATGGAATGCCGAGCATACGACCGAGCGAAATGTAGTCAAGTTTGTCGCCACGGGCTTCAAGTTCGTCGTACATATTAAGAGCGACAACCACCTTTACGTCAAGGTCGATAAGTTGCGTGGTGAGGTAGAGGTTTCGTTCAATATTCGACGCATCTACCATATTGATAATTACGTCGGGATTTTGCTCGGTGATATATTTTCGAACATAAATTTCTTCGGCAGAATATGCTGTAAGCGAGTATGTTCCGGGCAAGTCGGTGATGTTGATGGTGTAGCCCTCGTATTCAAATTTGGCTGTTTTGGCATCAACGGTAACGCCTGAGTAGTTGCCCACACGCTCTTTGCTGCCCGATGCGTAGTTGTAGAATGTGGTTTTGCCGCAGTTGGGATTTCCCACAAGAGCCACATTGACAATGCGTCCGTGGTCTTCCACCTCGTTTTTGATAACCTCCTCGATAGTAAGGTTTTCGGTTTGGTTGGCGGCAGCCTCCACAATGTGTTCCATTGTTACCACCTCAATCATTTCAGCCTCCTTGCGGCGGAGTGATAGGTGGTAGCCCATAATTTCGTATTCGATAGGGTCGTTGAGGGGAGCCTGTTTTATCACGTGAATGGTTTTGCCCTTAACAAAACCCATTTCCATTACTCTTTTGCGGAATGTTCCGCGTCCTTTGATCTTGGTTATTACGGCCTTTTGGTCGATTGCTACTTCGCTTAGGTTCATTTTTACAGCATTATTTTCAAGATGCAAAAATAGTGATAATTGAGCGTAAGGCAATACCTAAAAAAGGGGATTTTTTTGGGTGGAATTAATTTGTTTGAGTAGAATTTAATGCTTATATTTGCACTATATTATTTAAATTTATTGAGATGAGTGAGATTGCATACAACGGACTTGTTGATTTTCTTTGCAGCGCGCTGTCGCCTAATGATATGCGGATAGTTGCCAAGGAATTGTGGAAACGTGCTTCGTCGACAGAGCAGAAATTGATCCCATATACGATGGAAGAAATTTATGCTATGGTTGAGCAATCCAAAAAAGATTCTGCCGCAGGGTTGGGTCAAGATAGTGAAGATATGTTTCGCGAACTTGAGGAGGAGTTTGCACGTGACGAAGAAATCGAACTTGCAGAAGCCGTATGAAAGTAATTTGGTTGCCGTTGGCAAAAAGCAGTTGCGTATTGTTGTAGCCTATCTTCATAAAGAGTTTGGACCAAGTGTTAAAAAATCTTTTTTGCGGGAGGTTCACAATGCCAATACTCTTATCGGGCAGAATCCTCAAATCGGTAAGGTAGAGCCATTGCTTGACGAGTTGCCCGATTTGTACCGTAGTTTTGTAATAAGTCGAATGGATAAGATAGTTTATTATGTGGTAGAAAACCATATTGAAGTTGTTGCATTTTGGGACTGCCGACGCGAACCAGAAAGACTTGTGTCTGAGGTGAAATAAAATCCAAATGTATATTTTATTTTACTAAGGTATAAATACCTGATTAACCCAATAAATTGAACCAAAATGTTTTTAAACTCCCAATTCTTTTATACCTTTGCAAAAACGATTAAAATGATTCTGTTATGACAACATTACAACTAAACGCACAATTATTCCGCGCATTGGGCGAGATTGCAGATGATAAAGATATTGTAAAACAAGTGCTTGACTTTGTTAATGGTTTTGTAGAAAAAAAACGTCAGAATGCACAAGCCAAACAAAAACAGAAGACACTTGAACAAATAAACCACGCTTTGTTGCAGGTTAATATGATAAAAGAAGGTAAAATTAAATGTAGACCTGCGGAGGAGTTGTTAAATGAATTGTAATATTTTTGCTTCACCTGATTTTGAGCGTGATTTAAAAAAACTTTCAAAACGCTATAAGTCTATGAAAGAAGACTTTAAATGTTTTCTTGAAGAACTTAAAGTAGATCCCTTTATTGGAACTGATTTGGGACATAATGTCCGCAAAATAAGAATGGCTATTCAATCAAAAAATAAGGGTAAAAGTGGTGGTGCAAGGGTAATTACTCATAATGTAATTATCCAAACCGATGGCGTAAATGTTACTCTTTTGACTATTTACGACAAATCAGAACAAGAGTCTATCTCCGATAAAGAAATCCAAAAACTAATTAAAGATAATAACCTTTAATAATATGCAAACCAATAATATACCTCAGACTCTCCCCATTATCGAAGAATTTTACTCCATTCAAGGTGAAGGCATTAATTCCGGAAGTGCAGCGTATTTTGTAAGGCTTGCGGGATGCGATGTAAAATGTCCGTGGTGCGATACCAAGCAGTCGTGGAATGAGAATAATGCTAAACTCTGCTCTGTGGACGAAATAGCAGCACGTGCCGCCGCTAACCCGTCGCCAAATGTAGTTATCACAGGCGGAGAACCTCTTATGCATAATCTTGCCCCTTTGTGCGAACGTTTAGAACAAAAATGCCTCTCGGTGTGGCTCGAAACGTCAGGCACTCATCATATTACTGGTAGTTTTGATTGGATTTGTCTTTCTCCAAAAAAACATCATCCTCCATTAGACGAGGTTTTGGAGCAGGCAAATGAACTCAAAGTGGTGATTTCCTCTGCCGATGACTTTGCTTTTGCCGAACAATGTGCCGCCAAAGCTGCTGCCGAATGTGTGCTTGTGCTTCAACCCGAATGGGACAACCGTAAACAATCTACTCAATTGATATTCGATTATGTACTCAAACACCCCGTGTGGAAGGTTAGTACGCAGATGCATAAGTATATAGGTGTGAGGTAGGGTTTATTCCATCTCGGCAAGCACAAAGTTTTTGCCTACATCTTCGCCTTCGGAAACGTTTATGGTTTTGATAGTGCCGGAGGTTTGGGCGTAGATAACGTTGCGCATTTTCATTGCTTCGTATACAAACAGACGGTCGCCCGGCTTTATCTGCTGCCCGGGAGTGATGAATATCTTGGTGATTTTGCCCGGCATCTGCAATACAACACGGTTGTAAACAGGCTTTTGCCACGGCCGACGGTTTTTAAACTTCTCCGTCAGCGTGGTTTTATAGTCTGTGCCTCCTATGGTTAGTAATTCACAATTCATAATTCACAATTCGTAATTACATAGGTATCAATCCGTGTTTTTTGTCGGGGGCTGATTTGATTTTGCCTTGCGACACTTTGAGTGCGTGAGCTATCATTGTGCGGGTTTCGGAGGGTTCTATTACGGCATCGATGTAGCCCATTCCCGCTGCCACATAGGGACTTGCAAATTTCTTTTTGTATTCTTGAATCTTGTGCTGACGAACTTCTTCGGGGTTTTCGGCTGCCATTAGTTCTTTGCGGAAAATTACGTTTACTGCGCTTTCAGGACCCATTACAGATATTTCGGCATCAGGCCAAGCAAATACCGAGTCGGCTCCAAGGTGAATGCTGTTCATTGCAATATAGCCTCCGCCGTATGCCTTGCGCAATATTACTGTAACCGTTGGCACAGTAGCCTCTGAATATGCGTAGAGAATTTTTGCACCGTGGCGGATAATGCCTGCGTGCTCTTGGTCAACGCCCGGAAGGTATCCCGGAAGGTCTACAAGCGTAACTATCGGAATATTGAACGCATCGCAAAAACGCACAAAAGCCGAAATCTTGTCGCTGCTGTCAACATCTAAAACGCCTGCCATTACAGCCGGTTGATTTGCCACAAAAGCTGTGCTTTCGCCATTGATACGTCCAAAACCAACCACAGCGTTAGGTGCAAAACCCGAACGGATTTCCATAAATTCGCTGTTGTCGGTGATACATTCTATAATCTTCCTAACGTCGTAAGCCTCGCGAGGGTCTTGGGGAACGATGTTTTCAATGTCGTTTCGGCGGGGTGGGAGAGGGTCGGCTGTGGATGCCTTAACTCTGTTGTTTTGAGGAATATATTGCAGCAGTCGTTTTATTTGCTCAAAACACTCCAATTCTGATTGTGCAAAAAAATGTGCGTTGCCCGAAATTTGGCTTTGCACCTTTGCACCACCGAGGTCTTCGGCAGAGATTTTTTCGCCTAATACTGTGCGTATTACCTCAGGACCTGTGATAAACATTTTTGAAATTTTGTCTACCACAAACACAAAGTCGGTTAGGGCAGGGGAGTAGACCGCTCCACCGGCGCAAGGACCAAGCACCACAGATATTTGCGGAATAATGCCCGACGCCATTGTGTTGCGGTAAAAAATTTCGCCGTAGCCTGCCAACGAGTTGATACCCTCTTGAATACGAGCTCCACCGCTGTCGTTGATACCGATTAATGGTACACGCATTTTGAGTGCGCGGTCCATAATCTTGATAATCTTTTTGGCGTGCATCATACCGAGCGAACCACCTGCCACAGTAAAGTCCTGAGCATAAATGCATACGGGCATTCCGTTGATAGTGCCTGTGCCAGTGATAACGCCATCGCCGAGAATCTCTTTGCGGTCGTCTTCAAACACAGCTGTGGAGTTTTGCACAAACATATCGTACTCTTGAAACGAGTCGTTGTCCAAAAGGTCGATAATGCGCTCACGTGCAGATAGTTTGCCGAGAGCCATCTGTTTTTCTAATGCCTGCTCGCCACCGCCGTGCTTAACCTTTTCGCGGAGTTTTTGCAACTCCTTGTTTTTGCTGCTGCTCATAATGATTTAGAGTACGGGAGGCACTTCTGTTTTGTCGGCTTTTTGTGCGCCGCCGGGGGTGGTGTTGAGTATTATAACGCTGTCTACCACAAAGTTGCTAAATCCACGCCAAGGTAGCGAGTTGTTGTATTCTTTGTAGTGCAGTTTGATGTTTTTGCTGCTTACGTCTTCCAACTGTTCAAGAAATTTGCCTACCTCTTCGGTAGCCGAAAACTCAAATTCGTTGCTCTGTACGCCCGATCCGCCGCCTTTGTAGCCCGACTGTATCAGTTTGCCTTCGTAGGTTTTGAATATGTAGCCTTTGCACATTATGTTGTTGAGCTGACCTTCTTTGTAGCCGTCGGCAAATGTCCAATAGTATCTGAAATATACAAAAAGTGTCAATGCCAATACTATCACTACCGATGCTATGATAATTACTTTTTTCATCTTTGAATATTTTTAAGTTAATACTACCACAAAGTTAAAATATTTTTTTTGAATGAGTGTGATAATTGCTAAAAATTTTATCTTTGCAACACATTTTACTAATTTAATAACTCTATTACGATTATGCAAGAAATTGATTTTCAAGACCTACTAATCGACGCTTGGAACAAATTCAAAGAGCGTTGGAAACCTCTCTGTGTAGCATCTCTCTTAGGATATTTTATTCCCTTTGTGGCGTTTTTTGCTGTGTATTTTATCATTTTGTTTGGCTTAATGCGCTATCAGGAACAGCCTGAGTTGTCAACCATGATGCCTATCTTTATAGGCTGTCCTATTTTTTGTGTAATTTTATTCTTGTTTGCTGTTGGCACCGAAAACTACTGTATGAAAATCTGCCGTGGACAAAATCCCGAAACCAAAGATTTTTTTCTATCGGGTAAAACTTATTTGAGAATTATTGTGGCATCGTTTCTCGAAGGTATAATTATATCCATTGCCATACTTTTGTGCGTGATACCTGGTATGATATTGGCGTTTTTCTTTGCGTTTGTAAGTTACGCCATTATCGACCATCCCGAACTTGGCATAATCGACTGTTTTAAACACTCTTGGCGTCTTGTTAAGAAAAATTGGAAACCTATTTTGATTCTTTTTGTTATCAACTACGCCATTCAGTCGGTACTTAGCAGCACAATTATAGGAATGATTCCCTGTATACCCTTTGGCATACTGCTTACTTCGTTGCTTTACACCAAGTTTAACGACGAACCTGCCAACAACGCTCAACCTGTAATTCCACCCTCTATTCTGCAATAACCCTATGGCGGACAATTATTTAGAAAAACGTTACGAAGAGGTTTTTGGTAGCGGCAAAAAAACGCATAAATCCACCTTTTCGCTCGACCGTTTTTTGGAGAAAAACCGCAGTGTGCGTGGCTACAACCGCGATGTAGAGGTGTCTGATGAGGTGCTAAAACGTATTGTGGCAGTAAATACCAAAATACCTTCTGCACGAAACCAGCAGGCTTTGCGTTTCCGAATTGTTACGGGTGATGATACTATCAAAGTGCTGAAAAACATCAAGATGGGCGGTGCTTTGCCCGAACTTCATTTGCCATTTGAAGGTACTGAGCCGCCTGCCTATATAATTGTCTGCTCCGACAAAGAACCCGATCCTTGTCTTTATACCGACCTTGGCATTTCGTTGCAAAGTATGCTGCTTAAAGCCGTTGAAATTGGTTTAAATGGATTGATTATATTCGCTTTTAATGAGAAAGTTATACACGAAGAACTAAATCTTCCCTTCCGTGCTTTGGCGGTGCTTGCCATTGGCAAATCTGCCGAAAAGTTTGAGCTTGTGCGTATCAAACCCGACGAAAGCCATAAGTATTACCGCAACAACGGCGTGCATTATGTTCCCAAAATTGGCGTGGAAGATTTAATTATTTAGTATCTTTGCAGCCGAAAATTTATTTGGTATGAATAAGACACTTATAATAATTATACTTTTTTTGGCTGCAATATCTGTTGACGCACAAACACTTGTGGGTTTTCAAGGTTATTACACCAAGGCAAAACTCTCTACCGATACCACCAAACTTAACCGTATGCAAACCTTAGAGAGCGGCTACGGCGGAGGTATCTCTTTTAAGCATTTTGAACTTGGTCCGCTCGGATTGCAGTTTGAGCTCAATTACGAAAAAAGCGGTTTTGGATTTCATAACGACACCTCTAATCACGAAAATCCTGTGGAACTCGATTACCGTCAAGATCTTTCGTATGTTTCTATTCCGATGCTTATGCAGTTGGATATTGGCAAGCATACTGTGCATTTTGTTGGCGCATTAGGTCCGTATCTCAATATTCTTATTAGCGCTCCCGAACCCGAAACCAATATGCAAACTGTTATGCAAAACGGTTTTTCTAAAATGGTAACAGCTGATTACAATCGTTTTACATACGGACTTATGGGCGAGGCAGGTGTTGCCTTTGCTACCAATGTAGGCGTTTTTCAAATTACTGCCCGTGCCAATATCGGAATGTCGAAACTTTTGCGTTTTGATGGTATCGCTCTGTTTAATTATACATTGCCAAAGACCTTTGGTGTGGGTTTGAATTATTACATACCTTTTGGCGAGAAAAAATATAAGCAAGAAAGACAGCCCAAAGATACCCTTGTTTCCGACCTTGAAATCCTTTCTGATTCGCTCAACTCAGTATCTGATACTCTTTCGGTGGATAATCCCGACAAATCGTCGAAAAAATCTAAGAAAGAGAAGGTTAAGAAGGATAA
>JAGCDD010000266.1 GCA_017651345.1 Bacteroidales bacterium
AAAATTCAACAAGTTGAATTCTAATTTTACGAATTAAACGAATTTGTGCGTATTTGGTATATTCGCCACCGCTTGCGGTATTTGTTAATGTAATTTATTGTAAAACAGTTTGTTTAATTTGTTTTATTCGGTGATATTTTTCTTAAATGAAAGAGCCGTACCAAAAAAAAATTTTCCTTTTTATTAAAAAAAACTTTGCTCTAAATGAGGGTTTTTACCAAAAATTATTATTAAATTGCACCGTTAATTTTTATACACATAAATGAAACCGTTAAATATTGCAATATTGGGCTGCGGTACCGTAGGAGGGGGCGTAGCCAAGATTCTTACCGAACAGAAAGACCTGCTCTCTAAACGTGCAGGCCGCGAAATTAACCTTAAATATATAGCAGAGCTGAATCCGCCTGCCGCTATTCAGCGTTTTGGACTCGACAAGAAATATTTCATTGGCGGAGGCTCAGAAGTTAGCCGCGAAGATGCCGGCAAAAATATTCAGAAAGTGCTTACCGACCCCGACATCGACGTGGTGGTAGAAACTATGGGCGGCACTTCTAACTTTGTTCACGACACCTGTTTTGGCGTTGTTCACAATGGCAAAAACCTTGTTACAGCCAACAAAGCTCTTCTTGCCGAGCGCGGAGTGGATATTTTTCTGGAGGCTGAAAAACAAAATGTGAAAATCGGATACGAGGCTGCCGTGTGCGGAGCTATTCCTATTATAAAAGGTATCAAAGAGAGTTTCACCGGCGACATTATCAACGAGGTGTGCGGTATTTTCAACGGCACCAGCAACTATATCCTCACCCAGATGCAGCAGAAGGGTCTCGATTTTGACTCAGCTCTCAAACTTGCTCAGCAAAACGGATATGCCGAGGCAGACCCGTCGCTCGATATCAACGGTGGCGACGCAAGCCACAAGCTTATTCTCTTGATTAAACTCGCTTTCGGTATCGACGTTTCGATGGAGCAGCTTGCACGTATCGGCATTCAGAATATCACTAAAAACGATATTGACTTCGCTTCCGAAATCAACGCTTCTATAAAGCTTATCTGTATGGCGAAACGCGAAGGCAATCAAATATTTGCCACCGTTCGTCCTATGGCTGTTAAAAACGACAATATTCTCTCAAGCGTAAACTTCGCAGTTAACGCTGTGAAACTCGATGCCGAATATTCCAAAACTCATTTCTTTATTGGCAAGGGTGCAGGTAGTAGCGAAACTGCTATGTCGATTGTATCCGACATTGTGTTTATTGCACGTCACGGACAATCAGACACTTACACCGAAAAGAACAATTTCTCTTTGGGAGATGCCAAAAAAATTCAGTTTCCCTATCTGGTATCGTTCAAAACCAAGAATCTGCCCGGCACTACGGGCTTGATTACCACAGCTATTGGCAATCAACAGATTAATATCGAAACCGTTAGCCACAACCGCTTTAGCGGCGAAACGGCAGATTTTTCTATCGAGACTGCCTCAAGCACCATCGAACAAATTGAAAAAGCTATCGAAGAAATCAAGTCTTTAAATAAAGACCTTCTTTTAGAAGAACCTAAAGTGCTTCCGATATTGTTTTAATTAATATAAACTCTGAAATAATGGAAAAGATGTACTATTACAGAAATGGCGACCAGCAAATTGGTCCTGTCTCATTAGATCAAATGCGCGGAGCCGTAACTCCCGATACATACGTTTGGGCTGAAGGTATGGCTAATTGGCAAACCGTGTCGCAAGTACCCGAATTGATGTCTCAACTTGGATTGGCTGTTCAGTCTCAGCCACAACCTCAGCCGCAGATGCAGAGCAGTACTCCTTCGTATCAGCAGCCTCAGTACAATACCAATGAAGGCGGTTCTATGCCTCCCAAGCCCGACAACCACATGGTATTGTCTATTATCACCATATTCATATGTCAGCCACTTGGTATCATTGCTTTGGTGATGTCGTTGCAGTCAGATTCGGCATACAAGAGCGGCAATTACGATGGGGCTGTTAAAAAAGCACAAACTGCTAAAACCCTCTCTCTTGTAGGCATTATAGGCTCTGTTGTGTTTATTGTACTCTACATTTTGATGTTTGTGGTGGCAGCAGGTGCTGGTGCTTTACAATCTTATTAATGTATATAAAAAGCGTTTTAAATAGTGTGGGCTGCGGCGGTTTTTCCTGTCGTAGCCTTTTTTGATGTTATGAAAAAGACTTCTATTCTGCTAACTATAATATTTGTTTTGTTTGTGGTTGGGGTGGTGGTATTTTACACTGTTTTTGACCCTGAAAATAGTTCTGTGTCGTTCCCCAAATGCGGATTCTATGTGCTAACAGGCTATAAATGTCCGGGTTGCGGCACTCAACGTGCTTTACATCACTTGCTCCACGGTGATTTTATCGAAGCTTTTAAGCAAAATGCCCTTGCTTTTATATCTGTGCCGTATATTATATTGCTATTCTTGGCTCACAATAGCCAGCGTTTTTGCCAAAAATTTCCCCGCACCGCCTCCGCCCTCAAAAGCTATATTAGCACTCTGATGGCGGTGGTGGCTATATTCGTTTTTTGGATTGCGAGGAATATTTGGGATTTTTAATTTATGCCCAATGATTTTTTTGCAAGGTCAACGGCTTCGGCTCCGCCGGTGTGCTTTATCGGGTTGTCGGATAATTTCACCACTTTGGTCCAAGCACCGTTTACCTTTACAGTATCTATTTTAATAACCATATTCAACGGCTTGACTCCCACATCGTTGGTAAAGTTTGTACCAATACCGAACGACATTCCTATTCTGCCTTTGCAGTAATCTACAATCTGTTTTACCATATCGGGATTGAGAGCATCGGAAAATACTATGGTTTTGCTCAAAGGATTGATTCTTAGTTTTTTGTAATGCTCGATGGTTTTGTCGGCAAATTCAAGCGGCGAACCTGAGTCGTGCCTTACACCGTCAAAGAGTTTTGCGTAAAGAGTGTCGAAATCTCTGAAGAATACCTCTGTGGTAAATGTGTCGGAGAGTGCAATGCCAAGGTCGCCACGGTAAACATTTACCCAGTTTTCGAGCGCAAGTTTGTTGGCAATCTTGTAGCCAAACTTAGCGGCGTGAAACATAAACCATTCGTGGGCGTGTGTGCCAATGGGGGTGGTGTTGTATTTCATAGCTAAGTAAACGTTGCTTGTGCCCACAAATCCCGATGTAGAATAGCGACTGAGAGCGGCAACAATATCGTCGTGGTTTTCAAACGAATAGCGGCGGCGAGTGCCAAAATCTGCTATCTTCAATCCCATATCGCTGTATAGCTTCATCTTTTCGTCGGCTATCTGCGTGCGTTTTTCCTTGGGGTAGGGGAGGGCTCCCGTCATCTTAAAGAAGAGTTCGCTAATAATTGCCATCAAAGGCACTTCCCACAGTATGGTGCGATACCACAAACCTTCAATCATTACTTCAAGTTTTCCTCCTTCTTGAGTGATTTTCACCTCGTTAGGATCGAATCGGTATCCTGCCATAAAATCTAAATACGCCGGCGGCAGGTAGTAGCAGCGTGTTTTCAAAAATTCGTGCTCCTCTTTGGTGAGTTTCAAATCTGCCATAGAGTCAACTTCTTTTCTGAGCGCCTCGGCAAAGCCTTGCGGAAACTCGTCGCCGCCTCGGTTGGTAAACTTGTAGCGTACATAATCTGCCGGAAACAGCGAAACCGCTCCGTATTGCATTGTAAATTTGTACAAGTCGTTGTCGGTAAAGTGCTTGATGATCATAATTACTTAAGTTTTGGTTACTATAATATATAAGGTGTGTATTTTACATTGTGTATTTATTACACAAACGGAAATTTACCCAAATTGTTTTTCATAAATAGTTTTTTTTGTTAAAATTTTAAAAAAAAAGTTGGAAAACTAATTCGCTAAATTAAAAAAAATCCTTATATTTGGTCAAAATTAATAAATGTTTCACCCTTTAACTCTTGGTAATATGAAAGAATATTTTTTAGACATCTTGAAAAATCATTATTGTGATTTTGATGGTCGAGCCAGACGTAAAGAATATTGGATGTTTACACTTTGGTATATGATTCTTTATTTCGCTTGGTATATTGTAAGTATGGCCCTAGTATTTGCAATCCAATCAGAAGCTATCGCATACATAGTTCTTGGCATTACATGGTTGATATGCCTAGGAGTATTCTTGCCAAGCTTAGGTTTGTCTATTCGACGTCTTCATGACTTAGGTAAGAGCGGATGGTATTTGTTGTTTGGCCTAATACCCTTTGTAGGAGGAATTATATTACTTGTATGGTATTGTACCGAGGGTACTATTGGCCCCAATGAATATGGACCCGACCCCAAAGCCGCCGAGCGCGGTGGAGTAGCTGCATAATATTTTACGGAGCATAACTCCAAAATTATCAACGTCTGAAATCAGCATTTTAAGTGTTGGTTTCAGACGTTTTTTTATATTTCTCATTAAAAAAATGCAAAAAACATTTTTCAGTTAAAAATATTATCCATAATTTTGCACGTCCGATTTATTATCCATACTTCAGATAGAAGTAGTTAGAAATTAATAAGTTAAATTTTAAAAGTTAAAAAAAGTGGAATCATTAAGTTACAAAACAGTATCGCTCAACAAGGCTACCGTACAGAAAGAGTGGCTCTTGGTAGACGCGACCAACCAGACTTTGGGTCGTTTTGCATCCAAAGTGGCCATGCTGTTGAGAGGCAAATACAAAGCCTCGTACACACCGCATGTAGACTGCGGCGACAACATTATCGTCATCAACGCAGAAAAAATTAGATTAACAGGAAACAAATGGGCTCAGAAAGAGTACGTTCACCACTCTCTCTATCCGGGCGGCCAAAAAATCGAAATCGCAAAAGATTTCTTCAAAAAGGTTACCGGTCCAGAGCGCATTATTGAAAAGGCCGTAAGAGGTATGCTCCCCAAAAACAAACTCGGAGACGCTATCTTGCGCAACAACCTTAAAGTTTATCAGGGCGAGCAGCATCCCCACGAGGCTCAGCAGCCCAAACTCATCAACTTAAACGATCTTAGATAATCATGGCAGAAGTTACAAACAAAGTAGGCAGAAGAAAAGCCGCTATCGCGCGCGTTTTCGTAACTCCCGGCAAAGGAGAAATCAAAGTTAACGGAAAAGACTACAAAGAGTACTTCACCGTGCCGCAGTTTCAGCAAGTAGTAGTTCAAGCTTTGGCTCAAATCAACCAAGCTGAAAACTACGACGTAAAAGTAAACGTATGCGGCGGTGGTTTCAAAGGTCAGGCTGAGGCTATCCGCTTGGGTATCGCCCGTGCCCTCGTTGAAATCAACCCCGAAGACCGCGTAGCTTTGAAGAAAGAGGGATTCCTCCGTCGCGACGCTCGTGTCGTTGAACGTAAGAAACCCGGTCGTCCCGGCGCACGCAAACGCTTCCAGTTCAGCAAGCGATAATTTTAGTTTAGTATCCAAACTGACGAGACCACTGGCGCAAGAGATTTGCCCCTTTGCTACCCGGCAGTTGAATTTAAGTAGAACGTAAACAAAACACCAATTAAAATGGCAGTAAATTTCGAAGATTTATTAAACGCAGGTGTACATTTCGGACACTTGAAAAGAAAATGGAATCCTGCAATGGCCCCTTACATCTTTATGGAGAAGGGCGGAATCCACATAATTGACTTACACAAAACAGCAGCTAAACTCGAAGAGGCAGCCGCTGCTATCAAACAAATTGCTAAATCGGGCAGAAAAATCCTTTTTGTTGCTACCAAAAAGCAGGCTAAAGAAATCGTAGCAGAAAAAGTTAAGGCTATCAACATGCCTTACGTTACCGAACGTTGGTCGGGCGGTATGCTCACCAACTTCCCCACTGTACGCAAAGCCGTTAAAAAAATGACTACCATCGACAAGATGGCTACCGACGGCACTTTCGACCAGCTTTCTAAGCGCGAAAAACTTCAGATCAACCGTCAGCGCGAAAAACTCGAGAAAAACCTCGGTTCTATCGCCGACCTTACTCGCGTTCCCGCTGCTTTGTTCGTCGTGGACGTTACTAAAGAAAAAATCGCCGTTAAAGAGGCTAAGAGACTCCGTATCCCCGTATTCGCTATGGTGGACACCAACTCTAACCCCAACGACGTTGACTTTGTAATCCCTGCTAACGACGACGCTGCGAAATCTATCTCTATCGTTCTCGACGTTATCACCGGCGCTATCGCTGAGGGTGTTGCAGAACGCAAGGTTGAAAATCCTGAAAAGGACAACGCTAAGGGTGCCGACAGCAAACACGGCAAAGTTCGCAAAACTCGCGCTCGCAAGGGTGGCGACGACGCTAAAGCCGAAGATGCTAAAGCAGACGCTGAAAATACAGAAGATAGCAACAACTAATACAATAAGCCTTTCCGCCGCCTCCTATGGCGGAAGGGCGTTTTTTCTAACCCCATAAATCATTATTAAAATGGCTGAAATTAAAGCAGCTGAGGTTATGAAACTCCGCGGTATGACCGGCGCTGGTATGATGGACTGCAAAAAAGCTCTCATCGAAAGCAATGGTGACTTCGACGCCGCAATCGACATCCTCAGAAAAAAAGGACAGAAAATAGCAAGCAAACGTGCCGACCGCGACGCTAAAGAAGGTTGCGTTCTCGGTGGTGTGTCTGCTGATGGCAAAAAAGCATATATCGTTTCGCTCAACTGCGAAACCGACTTTGTGGCTAAAAACGCCGACTTTGTAAAATTTACCAACGATATTCTCGCTGCAGCTATTGCCAATGATCCTGCCGACGCCGACGCTCTCAAGGCTCTCGCTTACGGCAAGGGTACTATCAACGACGAAATCATGAACCAGAATGGCGTTATCGGTGAAAAAATTGAGCTCGGTTTCTACGGCAAAATCGCTGGCGACCAAGCTGTAGTTTACAACCACATGGGCAACCGCCTTACTGCAGCTATTGCTTTCAACAAGGCTGCCGACGCTACCGTGGCTAAAAACGTGGCTATGCAAGTAGCTGCTATGTCGCCTATGGCTATCGACAAAGACGGTATCGACCAAGAGGTTATCAACAAAGAGCTTGAGGTTGCTAAAGAGAAAACCGTTCAAGAGCAGATTCAGAAGAAAGTTGAGGCCGCTCTCAAAAAAGAAGGCATCAATCCTGCTCACGTTGACTCTGACGACCATATCGCTTCTAACATCACCAAAGGTTGGATTACCGAGGAGCAAGGCGCTAAGGCTAAAGAAATCAAAGCTAAAATCGCCGCTGAAACTGTTGTTCCCGCCCAGATGATCGAAAACATCGCCAAAGGTCGTATCAACAAATTCTACGAGGAGAACACTCTTCTCAACCAGAAGTTTGAACAGGACAACAAAATCACCATCCGCGAATACCTCAAACAGAGCGACAAAGACCTCACCGTTACTGCTATGCTCCGTTTCGGTCTTGGCAACTAAGATTTGTTGTATATAAGATTATAAAAAAAACCACGGCATCAAACCGTGGTTTTTTTATTTTATATGGATTTGGTTTTATTTCTTAATACCTAATTTTTTAGCTATGTCGGCGGGGATTGCATCTTTGTGAACAAGAAAATCCATTGTCTTGTAGGCTGCAAAAGCTTTTGAAATGTACCAAGTGCCTTTGTATTTGTTGTCGGTGCCCCAGCTGTTTTTTACCATATAATAGAGTTTGCCGTTCTGGTCTTTGGCAAGTCCGTAGATGAGCATACCGTGGTCGTCGGTGGTCTCCCAATTGTCGTATGCTATTTGGCGCATCTCTTGGGTTGGAATGATTTCGGGCAACGGTTTTGAAGTAAGGTAAGCCTTCTTTTCGTTGGTGTTCATGCCTGTCCAGCGGGCTTGGTCGCTACCGATAGTAGATGTGTTTTTAACATCAGGACAAACGCCGATACCATTGCGGTTGAAACCTTGTTCGCTAACGTCAGCGCCCCATGCTACAGTGTAACCTTTGTCGATAGCATTGTCGATAATGCGCATCATTTCGTCCATAGGTACGTTGTAAGGTGCATCCCAACGCCAATTGTCTTGAACTTCGATAATGAACTTTTGGTAAAAAGGATGGTGGGTGTATGATGTTATAGAAACATAATCATCGAAATTAAGTCCGAGCGATTCGGCAAATGATTTTGGAGTGTACTCTTTGCCTTTGTAGGTGAATTTTTCGGGACAAACGCCAAGATATGCGTCGTAAACAGCTTTGAGTGATTTTTTCCAGTTGGGCGAAATCTTTTTAGCATCGCTTTTGGCTATAGCAGAAACAATGCCGCCAGCCACTTTGTCCATCTCGTTGTTGTTGGGTAGCGAGTCGCCGCTGAGGTTTCCCATCGAGGGCATAGCCTCTTGTGGAATAATGCCGTAGTTTTGCATACAATAAAGCACGTCGTATGCACTGCCGCCAGGACTGAACGAAACGTCTCCGTGAGTGCGTACAGCCTTGTCGGCGCGGTCTTCCATAGTTTTGTGCACTACAAACGCCTCGCTAAAATCGTATTCGCCTTTGCCGATACGAATTAATTCTGCCTCAAAAAACGACAGAGTGCTGAAACACCAGCATGTGCCGCTCTGATACTGGTTTTTAACCGATGTGATAGGAATGGTCTTTACGGTTGTAAATTTAAACCCCTCGTCCTGTGCTTGAGCCAATACCGATACACAGGTTAATGCGGCTGCAATTGCCGCAGTTTTTTTTATACTACTCATTATCAATATTTATTAATTGTTTTAATCTATTCTTCGGGCTTGCGCATAATAGCGTAAATCTCAAATGCAAAGCCAAATAGCACCACAATAGGGGCGAGGGTGATGCGGCGGAATGAAAAAATCTCTTCGTTGAATACGTTGGGGTCGTCGCTTGCTCCTCCTGCCATAAGTATAAAGCCGAATACTATGATGGCAAATCCTATGATTAGGAGTTTGTAGTTGAGTTTTCCAAATGCGAAACCTTCGTCGTTTTGTTGTTCGGTATTTTTATTTTCTTGTTCCATAATGCTTTAATTGTTATAAGTTAAAAATATTTGAAGATGGGCGGCGACCTAAAATTTCGGCGCACGAGAAAAATGATGTCATACTTACTCCCAAAATACCGTGAAGATTGAGGTTCTGACCTGTTAGCCAAAGATTTGGAATAGGAGTTTTGGGTGTTAGCAAAGTGTACATCAATCGGTCGTGGTCTTTTATTATGCCAAATGCCGACCCGTTTTCGGTGGCTGTGTAATCGTGGTAGGTGAGGGGAGTGGAGGTGTATATCGATTCTACTGAGCTTTTCAACTCAGGGATGTATTGGTTGACTATGTTGATAAGTTGAATTGCCTTACGCGCTTTTAGTTCGTTGTATTCCGAGCAACGGTTCATAGGCGTTGAGCCGACAAATTTTTCCACATCGCTCCAAAGCATAGGTGTAAGTAGGTCGATGTTGTCGGCATATTCACCACTTTGAGGAGCTGCAAAACTTACAAGCACGCACTGTGGCTGTTGGTCGGCGGTAATATTGCCTTCTTCCCAAACGTCGTTGCCTCGGTGAATATAAATATTACGGTTGAGGTAGCGAAGGTGTCCGGGTTTAAGTTTTATGTTGACGGTAAACATGCCGAATGTGTTTTCGAGCGATGTTATGCGTTTTTTGTAAATCTTTTTGATAAACGACGAATTTTGCGCAAGACGTAATGTGGCTGCGGGATGAGCGTTTGATATTACGTAACGGGTTTCCACAGGGTCGCGACCATCGATTTCTACTTTTGATATTTTGCCGTCTTCTTCCACAAGGTTGGTAACTCGTGCGTTTACAATTACTTCGCCGCCAAATTTTTGGATGCTTTCGGCAAGCGATTGAGCTATCAACATTCCTCCGCCTTTGATGCGGTATGCGCTTTGAATATACGAACTGTTGATTTGTGCAAATGTGTAGAGCGGTAGACGAGCCTTGTCTAATTCAAGTTTTGCCGACGTGCCCGAAAGTACGTTTTGCAATACGGGGTCCGAAATTGTGGATGTAAGATAGTTGTAAGCGTTTTTTCCTAAGAGAGTTTCGCCGGCGAGGTTTTGTTCGGGGTCGCGGTCAAAACTTTCAAAAATGCCTTCGCCTACCTGACGCAAAAAGTCGGTGTAAGATTTAAGTTGTGCGGCACTATCGGGAAAATATTCCGTCATTTTGTCGCAAAAATTGTCGTAGCCGTTTACCAACATATACGATTTATCTTGGTAGATAATTTCATCGAATCCGTTGGTATCAAGTTTTTGCCACGGCAAATCCATTAAATCAAAATATTTGAAAATGCGGTTGAGCGGTTGACCTTCGTCTAATCCGCCGATGTAGTGAAATCCTGTGTCAAATTTAGTGTTCTTGCGGGTGAATGTTTGAATACAACCACCTATCAAGCGGTTTTGTTCTAATACGCACACTTTCTTGCCCTGCTTTGCAAGTATGTATGCGCATTGCAGACCGCCAAGACCTGCGCCGATTACTACTACATCGTATTTTTGCATGGCTAAATGGTATTATTTTTCAGCAACAGTGCCGCTGAGGGTCATGTATGTGGTTTCGCCGTAAAAAATTGTGGCAGATACTTTTGTGGGGTCGGCTGCATCGCTTACCACTTTGATATTAAGCACCGGCGAACCTGATGGCGTTACCATTGCAGTTAATCGGCAACGGTCTATTGCTGTAAAAGTCAAGTGTTTAGATTGTGCATCTTCAACACATTCTTTAATCATTTGAATAGTGCATACACCCGGGGTAATGGGCTTTTGAGGGAAATGTCCTTTGTATACATCGTGATTTTGGTTAAGTTTTACGGTGTATACGTGGCTACCATCGCTTTCGGTTGTATGGTTTTCTATTGCGTAAAAATCTTTGATAAGCATTTTCGGCTGTTTTATTTGGTTGACGATTTTGGCAGGGGAATGTTCCAACGTTTTTTCCATTCCACCACAAAGTCGGGATTGGAAGTTTCAAAAGTTCCAGTGCGCGACACAAACAATTGCGTGGTTTCGGCTTCAATAATAACGGCATTGTCGGCGGGACGTGTTACAATATAGCGGAAAACCATTTTTGCAGCCTTTGTGGGCACGTAGGTGATTTTGATAGCAAGTTTGTCGCCAATGCGTGCCGAGTTGCGGTATTTGATGTGCATATCTACCACAGGTGCAGTGTATCCACTGTTAAAAATGTGCAGATACTCAAAATGGTATTTGTCGCCAAATGCCTCGCGGGCGTTTTCCATGTATTTAACATAGTTGCCGTGCCATACCATCTGTATAGCATCGAGGTCGTAAAAGGGCACTGTAAAATCGATAGTTACCGACAGTTCTCCGTTTTCGGTTGTGGCATCCATTGCTATTTGTCCATGAAAATTTTCATTTTGCACACTGCCACAGTAACGCCGTTAACCTTTGATTCGGCGTTCATAAGAGTAATGTTCATGGCTTGCGACACTACTGTCATGTAGGTTTCAATGTTGTCGCCGGTTTTTGGAAGTGCTGATTGCAATGCAAATTTTTTGATTTCGGCAATATAACCCAAAACGATGGGACGCTTGTTGATCCAGTCGTTGTATCCGGCAAAAGTGGCCGCGCTTTGTGCTATGTGCTCAATAAGTCCCGTTTCGGAGAGCACTCCGTCTTCTACAAAAATGTTGCTATCAGCCACGGTAAGACCTGTCTCCACGTCGGTTTCCGACACGGAGAACAGTTTATCTACCATGAGCATAGGCTCGCGCTGAGGAATAAAAGTTTTTATTCCGTCGCCCGCATAAAGAACGGTTTTGGCCATGTCTTAAGCGTTGGTTTTTTCGTATACAAAATCGTAGAGGTTTTGGAATGTCTTTACCTGAGCAACACTCTGTCCTTTGATTTCTACACCAAACTCTTCCTCAATAACGGCAATCATGTCTACGAGTCTGAGGCTGTCGAGTTGAAGGGTTGCTTTGATCTCTTTTTCGGGAGCGATTTCGCTTTCTTCTACTTCAAATTCGTTGGCAAGTACAGAGTTAATTTTTGCGATGAGTTCGTTTTTTTCCATTTTTATAGAGTGTTTGTTTATTAATATTTTAATCTATTTTCAAAATGCAAAGGTTATAAAAAAAATCGTTAACGGCAAACATTTGTTTGAAAAAGTGCAAAATCGCACCAAATATCGGCATAAAAATGCAAAAAAAAAGAGTCCGTTATCACAACGGACTCAAGAAAAGAATGGATGATGAATGAATGAAATGTAATTATAAGTTCTTAACTATCAGTGTAGAGTTTGTTCCACCAAAGCCGAACGAGTTAGAAAGGAACATGTCGAAATGTGCCGATACTCTTTGACCCGGAATGTTGAGTTTTGCAGAGTCTTCGTCGGGATTTTCAAAGTTGAGGTTGGCTGCCACAAAATCGTTTTTCATCATAAGGGTTGAATAAATGATTTCGCTTGCGCCTGCCATCCACATTTCGTGTCCTGTCTGGCTCTTGGTTGATGTAACGTAAGGCTTGCAATCGCCAAAGATTTGCGAAATTGCTTTTGCCTCGTTCATATCGCCGATGTGAGTTGAAGTTGCGTGTGCGTTGATATAACCTATCTCGTTGATATTCACATTGGAAAGACGGAGACAGTTTTCCAACGATTTGGCAGGACCTGCAACGTTGGGCGATGAGATATGGTCGCCGTTCGACGAGAATCCCCAGCCTTTGATTTCGGCTATGATGTTAGCACCGCGTTTTACTGCGTGCTCGTATTCTTCGATAATTACAGTTGCTGCACCACCACCAGGAACAAGTCCGTCGCGGTCGCGGTCAAACGGGCGAGATGCTTTTGTGGGAGCGTCTTCGCGGGTTGAGAATGCGCTAATACCGTCGAAACTGCCTACTGCGTAGGGGTTAACTTCTTGAGCACCACCGCATACTACCATATCTTCCAAACCGTTGCGGATAAGGAGCGAACCAAGACCAATGGCGTGGCTTCCGCTTGCACATGCACCCGAAATTGTAAGGTTGATACCTCTGAGGTGGAAAATGCAACCAAGGTTCATTGTAACGGTAGAGTTCATCGATTGGAATATGCCGCCAGAACCGATAAGGGTTGTGTTCTTTTTCTTGAACATAGTTTCCACGCTTTTGTAAACGGGCTCTGCACTACTGTCGTTGCCATAGAGCAGACCTACGCTGTTGGCGTCTAAATAGTCTTGATCTATTTTGGCATTGTTGAGAGCCTCAACCGTGGCTACGTATGCGTATTTGGCCTGTTCGGGCATAAAAACACGTTGAGCGCGAGATAGTTGTCCTTTCAGGTCGGGAACGTCGAGTTTCGATGTAAGTCCTGAGCGGAATCCCATTTCCTTGCGTTCGGGGTCTAAAACGATACCCGACACGCCGTTGTAAAGCGAGTTTTTAACTTCGTCAAGATTTTTACCGAGACACGAGTATATACCCATGCCGGTGATTACTACTCTTTTTTCCATGTATTTTTTGTTAAAATGTTGTCTAATTTTTCAAATAAACGTTTTCTTAGTTCTATAGTTTCGGCAAGACCGCTGCCTCGCCGTTTGTTTTGACTGCGTTTTGATTTGATGCGGAATCGCCATTCGCGTTTTAAGCCTATGAATGTCTGCCGGTAGTTCCATGCAAACAATCCTAAAAACGGCAATAGTATTACGTGTATTGTGGCATAAAGCCAATTCCAATAATAGCCTTCTAATAAGAAGAATATGCTGTAGCACAGCGGAAAAGCCAACAATGCGCCTACTGCAAAGCGTATGCCACCCACAAACATTGTCATGTGTCCGTTGCCAGCTTTGAATTTTTTTGTTAGCGGCTGTGGCGACAAAAATATTAAAATATTCGGTATCGACGCTGCTATAAACAGCGGAAACAAGCATATCAGCGATAACAACTGAAATATAAATTTGCCTTTGCGGAATGGAATATCAAAATTGTCGTCTACTATTTTAAAGCGTTTGCAGTTTTTCTTGAGGGTTGCGGCATCGTTGTATACATCTTCGATTACCTCGGGCTTTTCGGCTTTGACTGCTTCAAGTTCTTTAAACAGAGCCTTGTCGGATTCCAACTTGTCGGGCAAGTAGGTTGGGTCGCCACCGCAGAGTTTGCAATAGCGTTTGCCATAAGTTTCGCGTATGTGGTCGATGGTTTCGTAATTGTCTAAGTCGGTGATGTTGAGCATCATTTCCGAAATTTGTTTACGAACTTCGGCGTTGACGTTGCGTTGTACTGTGCGTGGTTTGGTTTGAAAAAGCTCGTAGTATGGTTTGAGCGAGATTGGTTTGCCACACACAATCATCATATCTTCGCGAAACTTAAAATAGTTGCTATAATGATTGCAGATTGGCAATATTTGTATGTCGGTTTGAAAATTGTCTTTTTTAGCTGCATCAAACGCCATGCGCAAATATCCGAGCGAAAATTCGCCGAGCCAACGTTTATCTTGGTTTAATGCTTCGGGGAAAATCAAAACCGAACCGCCAGAGAGCAATCTGTCGGCAGCTTCGGCAAAAATGTCGTAATTGTTTTTGAGTGCGTCCATGCCATCAAACTCAATACGGAATGCTGGTAGTAAGTAGATGCTACGCAACATTTTACCAATTATCGGACGGTTGAATGCATCGGCACGGGTAAATATGCTTACAATGCGGTCGCGGAATGCAAATTCTACTCCGAGCGCATCGTTGAGGGCGTTTTGATGGTTTGAGGCTATGATAAGAGGAGTGCCTTTGGCTGGGGTATTCTCTCTGCCTATTACGTATATGTGCTTGTAATATACGTTGTTGTGCAGTACTCTCAGGTAATTGCGCATTATCCTGAAAAATGCTTCTCCTAATATGCTTCTCTTTTTCTTTTTCAGCATTTGGTAGGATTTAGTTGGTTTGGCGGAATTTGTCCGCTAAATGAAAACGTTTAATAAGGCGTTGAATTGCAAACTTGCCCGTAACGAGCGCGTTTGGCAGTCCGCCCGGAGTTTGAAGCCATTGTCCGGCAAGGCAAAGATTGTCGATACCTTCCACATTGCCGTGGTGCACAAGTTTGGGCGCGTAGGGAGTTTGTATAAAGCCCATGTACGAACCTTTGTACGACCCTAAATAGCGGTTGAAACTTTTGGGTGTGCAGATTTCCACAAGCGAGAGTTTGCCTTGATATTGTGGGTAGTGCTTTTCTAAGCGTTGTTGAATATCGGATGCAATGCGCTCTTTTTCGGCTTTGTAAGCTTCGGGGTTTTTGTAAAGGTTTTCCCAATATTGATATTCGTCGTCGTGCTGCACCATAAGTATCTGAATGATGCCTTTGCCTTCGGGAGCGAAATCTGGTTGGTCGGCGTAATTGTTTACAATCACAACATTGTGCTCGCGATCAACAACTTTGTAGGGTTTGCAGTTGAATATCTCCATTGTGGGAATGTCGTTGGTGGGACAATCCACTGCAAAATATATGGTAATATTGCTAAATACAGGATGTGTTTTGGTATTGGCGAATGCTTGTTGTAGATTGTCGTCCATGTAGTTATGACCGATTAAGTTAAACGCAACTTTAAGGTCGGTGGCAATTACTACATATTCGGGCTCAACCGATGAACCGTCGGTGAAATTGATTTTTGTAATTTTTTTGTCGTTGATTTCGGTGTTGAGAGCTTTTTTCTTTACTGATATTTTACCGCCGAGGCTCAGATATTTGTCGCGCATACGGTTGGTAATTGTGTCGGACCCACCGCGAGGAAGGTCGGCATTGCCCATCGAAAACATTGCGTACATATAAAACGCCGAGATTACGTAAAACTGTTTGGGTACGTAATTGAATATAATCTGATGTATTATAGGACTTTTGAATCTTTTGGCGTATTCGTCGAGAGTGAGTTTTTTGTATTTGGCAAATGCTGGAATTGCCTTTGCCATTCTGAATAGGAGTTTCATATTTTGCCCAAATCCCATTTGCTCTTGCGGATATAGCGATGGCAATTCGATGGCTTGAAATTTTTTTATCAACTTAATAAAGGTGTTGATTTCTTTGCGGTCTTCGGGTGCTATTGAAAGAAGTTCTTGACGCATTTTATTAAGGTCGCGCCAAACGTGCGCTTTTACTCCGTCGATATCCACTTGAAGAAAATAATCGTGGCGGATGATGTCTTTTTCGGGGTTTTGAATTACTCCCACCTCTTGCCACACTTTATATATTTCTTTTTTTGGCGAAGTGCCAGTCATCCAATGCACGCAGTTGTCGATGTGAAAACCTTTGCGTTTCCACGACGTACACTGCCCGCCCACTACGGAATGAGATTCAAAAATTTCGCTCTCGATGCCGTTCATTTGCGCGTAGATGCCCGCTGCAAGCCCGGATATGCCTCCGCCGATTATTGCTAATTTTGCCATTTAATTGTAGTTCGATATATATTATCGGTAATTTGCGCAAATTTATGGCTTTTTTTTCTTAAAACAAATAAAAAAACAATAAAAGCGGATTTAAATGCATAAATCCGCTTTTTGAGATGTTATGAGTTTATGCCGGAGTTTATTTGGCGTTTTTGAGCAACCAAACTTCCAACCCGGGTTGTTTTTTCTTTATATTGTTGTATTGAGCGATAATGTCGTCGGCTTTGTCGCTTGATCCTACATATACGCGGTGTTGGTCGCCTACTGTTAGAATTTTTGAGCCGGGGAGTTCGCGCTGACGTTTTTGAGCGTTTTTAATTGTGGTGAAACTTCCTGCTATGAGGTAGTATTTTTTAAAATTGCTTCCTATATTTAAAGGTGTGGTTGAGAAGCCAGCGTCTAATAGAGTTTTTGTTTCGGGGTCGTCTACCACTTCGGTTTCGCCAAGGTCGGGAACTGTTGTGGCGGGTGTGGTTATCTCTTGCGTAGGTTCGGGTGTAGTTTGAGTGGTTTCTACTTTGGGCTTTGAACCAAACAGACCTGCTACCCATTTGTTCACCGGATCCATATATAATATATAAAGTGTGATAAGCGCAGCTATCGGCAATAAAATCAACAGCCATTTGAGTACGCCGCTCTTTTTCTTTTCGGTTTCTTTTGGTTCTGAATCGGGTTTGGTTTCGTGAACTGAGGTTTTAACCGACGATACTGTGGTGGTAGTGGTGATAGTGCGTTTGGTAGCTTGTACCTTACCTTTTGAGGTGCGGGCTTGAGCTTTGGCGGCTTCAACTTCCACGGGGTCCATGCCGTAATTGTCGATCATAAGATTGTTGGGCACGGCTTTGATAATAGTGGCTCCACTTTCGTCGCGGGCAATAATGCCTACTTCGTCGATAGTAACAGATTCTCCTTTGTCTAATTTTTCTTTGGTGTCTTTTACAAATTGCTCTATCTGCAGACGCGCAGTGGTTTGATTTACTGGTTGATTCTGCATGATGTATGTTTCGAGCATATTGTCTTTGTCGGTGGTTTTGCCAGTGTCGAGTTTTACGATTTTTGATGGCGGATAGATTGTGCCTGTTTTCTCGTCTAACTGTGCGGGTTGGTATTGGGTTTCTAATGTTCCCAATCCGGGTATGATTATACTCTCTTGAGTGAGTAGTATGTCTTTGAATAATTCGTTAAGATTTGTCATAATTGTTGCAGTTTCTTTTACTTGCTTGTTGCTTGTTGGTTGAAATCTTCATTTGCAAATATACTAAATTTTAATTATATCAAACTTTTTTTTCTGTTTTTTTTATTGAGAGATTTTTTTTTGTAATTTTGAGTTCTAATAAAAAATATTGATATGAAAAAAATTCTTGTTACCGGCGGTGCCGGATTTATTGGTTCTCACACAGTTGTAGAACTTCAACAAAAAGGTTATGAGGTGTTTATAGTAGATAACCTAAGTAACTCTAATCCCAATGTTATCGACAATATTGCCAAAATTACCGGCACTAAACCTGTGTTTGGAAAGGTGGACGTGGCTGTTAAAGACGAACTTTTTGATTTTTTGAAACAGCATTCTGGTATTGAGTCGGTAATTCACTTTGCCGCATCTAAGGCTGTTGGCGAATCGGTAGAACAACCTCTGAAATATTACCGCAACAATATCAACGGACTTATCAACGTGTTGGAAGCCATGAAAGAGTTCGGTATCAAAAACTTGGTTTTCTCATCTTCGTGCACAGTTTACGGTCAGCCCGAAAAACTCCCAGTTACCGAAAACTCACCTATCCAACCCGCTCTTTCGCCTTACGGAAATACCAAACAGATTAATGAAGAAATCATTCACGACTTTGTGGCTGTTAATAAAGGTATTAACTGTATTTGCTTGCGTTATTTCAATCCAATTGGTGCTCATCCATCTGGTTTGATTGGCGAACTTCCTATCGGTGTGCCTGCCAACTTGATACCTTATATTACTCAAACCGCTGCTGGCATCCGTGAATGTCTGAGTGTTTTTGGCAACGATTACGACACTCCCGATGGCACTCCTATACGCGACTATATCGACATTATCGACCTTGCTAATGCTCATATCGCAGCCATCAACCGTATGGAACAAGGCAAACAGAAGGGCGCGTTGGAATTTTTTAATGTGGGAACAGGCAACGGACTTACAGTGCTTCAGCTTATTAGCGCATTTGAAAAAGCCACAGGCGTAAAACTAAACTACAAAATTGTTGGCCGCAGGGCTGGCGACATCGAAAAAGTTTGGGCTGATACTTCGTTGGCAAACAAAGAGTTGGGATGGAAAGCTCAAGTACCTATCGAAGAAACGCTCAAAAATGCTTGGCGTTGGCAACAGCAAATTTCCAAATAATATGGCATAAAAAAAACGATGACAGAAACCTGCCATCGTTTTTTTTGTTTTGTTATTCTGGTTGGTTAGAATTTAAATGTCAATCCTAAGCCAGTAACGTTTTTGAACTGAGTTAGCGAAAAATAGTCGCGATCGTCTTTGGTGATTTTTACGTCCTCGTCGTATACAAGTTCGGATGTGATGTTAAACGAAAGCCATTTGTTGATTTGCATAGCTATGATAACGTTCCAGTCAACATCGATCTCGTCCATGAAACCGTCTTTGTAAGAGTTGAAGAGAACGAGGTTGGTGCCAAACGAAATGTTTTTGGCAATGTTGTATTGGGCATCAAGTTTAAAATACCAACCAAACTCCGAACGTGCATGTTTGCAAGTGTCAACACCAAATGCGCCTTGTTCTGACAAAAAGTCGTTGAGTACTACGGTTGTTTTACCGCACAGAGGCGAAAGGTAGAACATAAAGTTGTCGGATAACTGATAATCCATACCGACTGTGTAGGTGAGGTATAGCGGCGACCAACATTCTGAATTAAGTGTGGCTTCTTCTATCTCTTCTTCTACACCTTCTTCGTTAGTTACTTTTACTTTTTCGTAAGTCCAACCTTTGTCAAATTGGCTCTTGTAGTCGAAAATAGCTGAGTAGTAGAGCTTTTTGGCAGCTTGAAAACCATATTTCGACGAAAATTGAAGTTTGTCGTCGTTTTTGCGGAACTCATCGTATTCGTCGATAAGGCGGAGAGTGCCGTATTGAGCGGTAATGGCGTTTTGCCACGAATGTTTGTTTTTGTGATAGTTGGCATTGAAGTTGGCAAGAGCGTTAAGACCAATCTGCTGGTCGCCACCGGGAGCCCAGTTTACAAGAGCTGTTTGCGATGCTGTTAACGAGAGCATTCCGCTAAATTTCCAAACCTTGCCGCTGTCAACGTCGGCTTCTGCTTTTGAATCTTTTGCAAGCGAGGTAACCTCTTTGGCTACTTCGTCGGTCTGTGCTAAAAGGGGCAGTGTTAATGCAACTGCTGCCAATGTAAGTACTAAATGTTTCATATTGCTAAGTTTTTGTTGGTTATGTATTTATCTAATGTGTTTGGCATCCACAAAGCGGTAGTAATCAGGAAGCGATTGGGCAAAAGCCTTGTGGTAAACGTCCCACTTGGAGCGAAAATCTTCAAGTGCAACAGTGTCGGGATATTTTTTCCATTCTGATTCGAGTGCGGCAGTGCGGATCGAATCTTTGTTGCCGCCTTGCTTGGTGAGTTCGGTGATGGCATTGTCTACACATGCAAACTTCAACCTATCATAATCAGCTTTGAAAAGTGGAAAATAATAATCAAGAATCATTTTCTGCCCTTGTGCACCCTTTTCGTCAAATCCGGGAAAGTAGCGTGCAGTGTGCAAATAGTTGTTTGCCACAAAAATCTCTTTTTTGGGCAGCGAATCGGCAGTGTCGCCTTTTATGTTGGCGTCAATTATTTTAGAAGCCTTGCTAATGAGCAACTTAGGCGTAAAAACGCAAATGATGCCCACAAATATCAGGCAGTAAACAAACCATTTAACGCCCGATCTTTTAACGTGTTTTGTACTTTTTGCAAAAGACATATATTTCTTTTTTTATCGATGACAAAAGTAAAGGTTTTTGACTGTTTGAATGTAAACAAATTCTTATGTTTTAAAAAATGCGCAATAAAAATTTGGAAAGTACAAAATATACCATTACCTTTGCACCGCAATTAAGAGATACTGCGGGGTGGAGCAGTTGGTAGCTCGTTGGGCTCATAACCCAAAGGTCACAGGTTCGAGTCCTGTCCCCGCTACTAAAAATAAAGGCATCGTTTTAATCAGAAACGATGCTTTTTTTTATTCAATTATTTATTCCACACCTTTATATTATAATAGATTTTTATTGATTGCGATCGGCAATTTCGTCGCGTATCTTAGATGCAAATTCGTAATCTTCGCGGGCAATGGCTTTGCGTAGCATATCTTTGAGTTCGCGCAGGGGTAAGCCATCAAGTTTTGGAGAATCAAACGATTCCTCGCCCGGAGCAGTCCATTCAAATCCCGCCTTGTCTAAAACATGTTCGTAAGTGTAAATGGGGCACGAAAACTTGAGAGCAATTGCTACGGCATCGCTTGTGCGGGCAGGTATATGGATATAATCGTCTGGGCTACTTCCAACGGTGCAGCAAACAATCTCGGCATAAAAAATCCCGCGGTCTACATTTGAGATAATAACTTCAATCACATCAATCGAAAACGCAGCTGCAATGTTAAAAAACAAATCGTAAACCAATGGACGCACTGGCACAAGCCCTTCTATTTGAATTGCAATAGCTTGCGCCTCGCTAAACCCGATAATCACAGGCAGCTTGCGTGAGCCTTCTTTTTCTGACAAGATAAGCGTATATGCAGGCGATTCAGGACTGTTCTGATTTGCCACACCGCTTACCGTTAACGATATTTTTTCCATGCCTTGTGCGTTTTCTCTAATATGACGTTAGCAAATATACAAAAAAAAGTTCAATTATTTTCGTTTTTTTAAAGAAAAATATAAAAAAAGAATTTGCAGAGAAAGAAAAACTAAATAACTTTGCGCCCGAAAAAATAATTGTAATCATTAGCCGAGGTCAATTAAAAGAGATAACCCCACGGTTACCACCTCGCTAACAAACTTTTAACAACATGTACGCAATAGTAGAAATCGCAGGTCAACAGTTTAAAGTTGAGAAAAGCAAAAAAGTTTATGTGCACCGTTTGCACAGTGAAGAAGGCGAAACCGTTAGTTTCGACAATGTTCTTCTTGTAGACAACGACAACGACGTGAAGGTAGGCGCACCTTTTGTTTCTGGCGCAAAAGTTGAGGCTAAAATCCTCAAACACCTCAAAGACGACAAAGTTATCGTTTTTCACAAAAAACGCAGAAAAGGCTATGCCGTTAAGAAAGGTCACCGTCAATACCTTACACAAATCCTTATCGAAGACATCAACCTTTAATTCTTCGGTAGCAAACTATTTAGTTATTAATCAGAAAAAGTAGAAAGAAATGGCACATAAGAAAGGTGTCGGCAGTTCTCGAAACGGCCGCGAATCGCACAGCAAACGCTTAGGAGTTAAGAAATTCGGAGGCGAAGTAGTTAAAGGCGGAAACATCATCGTCCGTCAGCGTGGAACAAAACACTATCCCGGTGTTAATGTAGGTATGGGTAAAGATTACACTCTTTTTGCTCTTACCGACGGAAAGGTTCAGTTCCAAATCAAAGGTAAAGACAAAAGCTACGTTAATGTAGTACCTTTGGAAGCCGCTCCCCAAGCATAACGCTTTTATCCGTTAACAAGCTACGCTCCCAAGTTGTATGATTTTCAAGCAGCTTGGGAGTTTGCATTTAAATAAAACCGATAAATAAATCAATTAAAAGTAATAAACCATGCTTTTAGTAAAGACAATAACCGATAATCCCGAGTTTGTAATTGAGCGTCTGGCTATCAAAAACCGCGATGCTCGTGCTCAAGTGGAAAAAATCGTGGAACTCGACCGCCAAAAACGCGAGATTCAAAAACAGATGGAAGACAACAAGGCTGAACAAAACAACCTCGCTAAACAAATTGGTGACCTTTACAAACAAGGCAAAAAAGACGAGGCTGATGCTATGAAGCAAAAGTCTACCGATCTTAAAAACGTTGTTAAGGAAGAGGAAGAAAAGTTTGACGCTTTAGACAAAGAACTTTTTGATATTCTTGTAACTCTCCCCAACTTGCCTTACGAACTCGTTGCACCCGGAAAGAGTGCCGACGACAACGTGGAGATTCGTCGTGGTGGCGAAAATCCTGTTTATGAGGGTTTTGAACCGCTTCCTCACTGGGACCTCGCTAAAAAATACGATATTATCGACTTTGCTACCGGCGTAAAAATCACTGGTGCAGGTTTCCCGCTCTACAAGGGCAAAGGCGCAAAATTGCAACGTGCGCTCATCAATTTCTTCTTGGATGAGGCTGCCAAATCGGGCTATATGGAGGTAGAACCCCCTGTACTCGTAAACAAGGATTCTGGTTTTGGTACTGGTCAGCTGCCCGACAAAGAGGGTCAGATGTATCACTGTGAGCAAGACGACCTTTATCTCGTGCCCACAGCCGAAGTGCCTGTTACCAATATCTACCGCGATATGATTCTCAATGCCAGCCAGTTGCCTATCCGCCACTG
>JAGCDD010000267.1 GCA_017651345.1 Bacteroidales bacterium
CCAGTCTGCTGAATAAGAGCCGAAAGTGCATTGGCTTGAGCGTTGAGGTTGAATATTGTGGTGTTAAGTTGTTTTTCAAAAAACACAGTATATTTATCGGTGGTGATATTGCTTTTTTGTCGACTGTAATCCGACAGCTTTTGGTCTACAACTTTGTGAAATACAAACAACACAGCGGCACACAGCAGTATAGCGGCAATTGATGCCGACATTACTACTTTCCATCTAATAGTGTTTAGTTTGTTATTTCTTGTTTTGTCGTTTTCCATTGTTGGTATGGTTTGCTACTTGTTTAAAATTTGTTGGTCGGTGAGTTTTTCGTTTTCTCTTTTCAACTTTTCAATCTCTTTTTTGTACTTTTTGATTTCGGCGTTTTGAGCAGCGTTTTCTTTTTCAAGTTTTTGAATCCGTTGCGAATAATCGTCGAGACGTTTGCCTTCCTCGTGTAGTTTAAAGAGGTTTTTGGCGTTTTCTTTTACATACGAAATTGTGCTTGCAATATCTTCGGCAAGGTGCTCGATAAATTTAATGCGGTAATCTTCAAACTTGTCGGTGCGGCAGAGTTCGATAATACCATAAATTTCGTCTTTGAGCATAAGGGGCACTACAATAAGGTGTCCCGGTTTTGTAAATCCAAACCCCGAGCCAATTTTTATGTAATCGGCGGGAATATCGTCGATTATTTGAATATTTTTTTCCACTGCGCATGTTCCCACAATACCTTCGTAGAGGCTGATTTTTTTCTGAACAAATTTTTTGTGGTCGGCGGCGTATGTGGCTTTCATTTCGAGGTGAATGTCGGTAGGATTGTCGTCCACATAGATGTACATGGCTGCGTAATTGGCTGCCATATAGTGTATAAGGTTGCGAGTGGTTTCGTCGCAGAGGGTGTCGATATTGTTGTTGTTTTTGCGCAGAATGTCGCCAAACTCGGCAAGACCGATATTGATTTTATCTTGTATTTCGTCGGCTTCGCGGCGTTTTTTGTACGATTCGTATTGCTCTTCAAGATTTTTCTTCATGTTGATGAGCGAAATGCCAAGTTCGTCGTTTTCGCTTAGCAGTGGCAACTCTTTTTGGGTGTCGCCGCTACCAATATCTTGGGTAAAGAGCTGCTTTTGTTTCAGATTGTTGATAAACAGGGCTAATTTTTTAGCCATCACGTTCATTTCGCTGTTGCTATTTTCGTTGATGTTGGGCGGAGTGAGGTCGCCTTTTAGCATTTTTTCGAGATAGCCGTTCATCTTTTCTATCGGGTGGTTTACCGACGAGAATAGTATCAAGAAGAATGTTAAGCCAATTATGATAACCGAAATCTGCACCACAGCTACTATTGTGTTGGTTTTTTTCTTTTTTTCGGCACGCAGAATGTCAGATTCTAAAATCAGCTCGTCGATATCGTTTTGCATGGTTTTTACTTGTGCCACAGCTTCGCCTTTGAATCCGTCGTTGTTGGCAAGACCGAGTAGCAACTGCTTAGAAAACACAAGGTTAAATGTCATTCGATATTCCGACAATTGGTCCATCAGTTTCGACATCTGATACTTTATCAAAATATTGCTTGTGTTGGTAGATTTTAGAATATTGTTGATGCCGTCGATTTGCTTGTTGAATTTTTCGTAATACTCTATGCTGCTGTTGTCTAAGAATGCTTTTTCGTTTTTGCAAGCTTCGTCAAACATTTTGCTCATGCCTGCGAGAGTAAACTGAAACAGGGTTTTGCGCACAGTGTTGCGGTCGGTATTGAGGCGGCCGGCGTCTTCGATGAGTGCGTTGATGTCTTCTTTGGTTTTAGCTATTTCTTTAATTTTGCTTTGGTAGTTGTCGAACTCTTCGCGAAGTATGGATATTGATTGAACGGTTTTGCGGTTGAGTTCGGGCTCTACTTCTGATAATGTGTTGATTCCTTTGTCGATACGAGCGCACAACTTGTTGATTTCCGACATAAGCGTATCTTCTTTCTCTTTGTTTCGGGTGGATGAGTAAAGACCAAAGAGTTCGTATTGAAGGTTACGGATTTCGCCAAGTCCGTTTTTCATCGTGGTTTCGGTTTGATAGCTTGCGTCTATTTGGTTGTAGTTGATAGTCAGATATATAAACGACAGTCCTGTAAGTACGGCGTATGCCGCAAAACAGATGAGCATTATTCTGAATTTAAATTTTACCGATAGCTGTTCGGGTGTGTTCATTTTGTCGTTTTTTATTTCTTAATATTAATCATTTGCAATTACAAAGGTAGCAAATATATTAGATAAAAACAAACATCTTGCCGTTTTGAGCAGAGTTTTATCTTGCTTTGTTTTGTTACAAAATTAACAAATTGTTTAATATATATATTATTTTACAAAAAATTTTGCAGAAAAAAATTGAAAACGTATTTTTGAACCCGAAAAATTATGTAGCAATTTTTTTATTAACACACTGATTATGTTTACCAAAGAATTAATTTCAAAGTTTGAAACTACTCCCACACCTTTTTATTATTATGATTTGTCGCTATTGCGCCGCACGCTCGACACACTGTTTAAGGCGGCAAGCAAATATGGCTACAAAATTCATTATGCTGTAAAGGCCAATGCTAATCCTGAAATTTTAAAAACCATTTGCGAATATGGCTTTGGAGCCGACTGCGTTAGCGGCAACGAGGTTCTCAAGGCTATTGAATGTGGTTTTAGCCCGTCAAAAGTAGTGTTTGCCGGTGTCGGAAAATCCGACAAGGAGATCAACGATGCTCTTGCTCACGATATTTTTTGTTTCAACTGCGAATCTATCCAAGAAATTCAGGTAATCAATCAGTTGGCTTCGCAAAGTGGCAAAATCGCTCGTATTGCATTGCGTCTCAATCCCGGTATCGATGCCCACACCAATAAATGTATCAACACTGGCTTGGAAGACAGCAAGTTTGGTATCAACTTCAACTATTTAGAAGATGTGGTTAAAGAGGTTATGGTGCTAAAAAATATCAACCTTGTGGGTATTCATTTCCATATTGGTTCGCAAATTCTTGATTTAGAACCTTATCGCCTTTTGTGTCAACGCAGCAATGAGATGCAGCAAAAATTGCAATTGTTGGGTCTCAACCTGCCTGAAATCAACCTCGGAGGTGGTCTTGGCGTTGATTATTACAATCCCGACCAAAATCCGATTCCCGATTTTGAAAACTTGTTAGATACAATTCATCAAAATCTTGACGTTCGCGAAGGTCAAAAAGTTCATTTTGAGTTTGGTAGAGCTGTGGTTGCGCAATGTGGCACAATGATTGCTCGTACTTTGTATACCAAGCCGGCAAGCAAAACCACGTTTGCAATTGTAGACGCTGGATTCAACGACTTGATTCGCCCTGCTCTTTACGGTTCGTATCACAAAATCGAAAATATAACTTCGACTTCAAACGAAACCGAAACTTACGATGTGGTAGGTCCTATTTGCGAATCTACCGACGTATTTGCTCAGGGCTACAAGCTGCCCGTTACACAACGAGGCGACTTAATTGCTTTCCGTTCGGCGGGAGCATACGGCGAAATTATGGCTTCGCGCTACAATCTGAGAGATTTGGCAAAGGCATATTTTTTTGAATAAATTTTTTGAGGTAACAGAAAATTAATAAATTTGTAGCAAAATAAATTACATAACATTCTAATGTTTGACAGTATGAAAAAAACATTTTTTTCATTTATCGTTGTGATTGCGGTACTTGCAGGCTCTTTATGTTTAACCAAAACAGCGTCTGCCCAAGACGATATTAACATTGGAATGGCCGAATCAATGGTGTTTAACGAAGACTTTTCGTCGGCAATTTCGCTCTATAAAAAAATGATTGAGATGGAGCCCGACAATGGCCTTTACCATTTTCAACTCGGTTTCTGTTACCTCAACACTTCTGCTAAAAAAGATTCTTCGATAAGCGAGTTTAAAAAAGCATACAGCACCTACAAACCAAAACAGCGCAAGGGTACTCAAGGTATCGAAACTGAATTTTATCTTGGACGTGCTTATCGCGTTAATGATTCTATCGACCAAGCACTTAGCACTCTCGAAAAACTAAGACGCCGCGTTTCTAACAAAAGATTTCTTGAAATTATCGACAAAGAAATCGACCTCTGCAACCTTACCAACGAAATGAAAAGTCATCCCGTGGAAATTCAGGTGCAGAATCTTGGCGCTATTGTTAATAGTGAGTTTTCTGATCACAGCCCCGTGCTTACCGCCGACGAATCGATGTTGCTGTTTACTTCGCGCCGTCCCTACAAAGGTCACGAGATTGAAGCCGACGACCAATACGATGAAAACATCTACATGTCGCGCAAATTAGAAACCGGCACATGGTCGGCACCCGAGCCGCTCAACGATAAAATCAATACCGCTGAGCATGAGGCTACTGTGTCGCTATCGTACGATGGTTCAGAACTTTATATCTATCGTGAAGATGATAATGGAACTCTGTTGTTGTCGAAATTTAATGGCGATGATTGGACAGAGCCTATTCCACTCAACGAAAACATCAATACCAAATACCGCGAAACGGGTGCATGTATATCTACCGATGGTCAAAGGTTGTATTTTGCAAGCGACCGTCCCGGAGGATATGGCGGATATGATATTTATGTATCGCAACGTCAGCCCGATGGTACGTGGGGTGTGGCAACAAACCTTGGCGATGCTGTTAACACTGCCGAAGACGAAGAAGGTCCGTTTATCTTGCCAGACAACTCAAAACTCTATTTTAGTAGCAAGGGGCACAGAGGTTTAGGCGGATACGATATATTTTATAGCGATGCTACCGAGTTTGGCACTTGGTCGCGAGCAGTTAACGCAGGTTTTCCCATCAATACTGCCGAAGACGATGTATTCCTCTTTATTACACCTACAAGTGCGCGTTCGTATTTTGCATCTGAGCGTAAAGATGGCATCGGTAGGTCTGATATTTATGTAATGGGTCTTCCCTCTGTTATGGAAACCGAGCTTACCGTTGTAACAGGTTTGGTTGGTGTGTGCGAAGGCAAAGTGCCCGAAAGCCTTATCACCATTCGTGATAATAGCCTTGGCATAACAAATACTGCTGTGCCCAACAAATCTACCGGCAAATATATCTTTATTGGCCGCCGCGCTCACAACTATACCATTACTGCTTCGGTAGATGGCAAACAGGTTTATGCCGAAACTTTCGACATTGCTGCCAACGCCGCTGCTCAAATGACATACAAGACAATTCAGCTCGACCCCGAACACAATTGTCCCGAACCTCATGTGCCATCCGAAGAGCCTGAGCACATTGCTGGTAAATACTACGACGAAAATGGTGTGATGTACGATTGTCTTGCCGAAATCGAAGATATTTCGTTCCCCTTTGGCGATGCTAAGGCTCTAAAACCGAATGCAAGTCTTGATACTCTTGCTAAGTATTTGAAAAACAATAGAGATGCCGTTGTAGAAATCAAAGCTTATTGCGATGCCAAAGGTAGTGCAGAATATAACCTTAAATTGTCGAAAAAACGCGGACAAGTGGTCTACAACTATCTGCTTCAGCATGGTGTTCAACCTAAACAAATGGTTGTTAATGGTTTGGGCGAAGAAAACCCGATTTCGTTTAATATTATTAATGGCGAATACGATGATGAATCCAAGGCTTACAACCGCCGCGTTGAGTTTAGAATGAAACAGCAGGGATCAAAAGAAACTCTGTTGATACGACCACTTACTACTGTTCCCGACAAGTATCTCAACCCGCTTTACCAAAAGGATTACGAAAAAGCACCGGGTACGCCGGAATCTGAAATTTAAAATAAGCGATGTTGCCACGATATGCAGAAGTAATATTACCGATTCCGCTGCCAAACCTTCTAACATACGTCATTCCCGACAATATGATAGAGCAATGCACACTGGGATGTCGTGTTGTTGTTCCGTGTGGCAAGTCGAAATTGTATTCGGGTATTCTCTGCAATATCACCGACAAAAAACCTGATTCATACGAAATTAAGGAGATTGTTGAGCTTTTAGACCAAACTCCTGTTGTAACTCCTTATCAGATAAAGTTTTGGTATTGGATTGCCAATTATTATATGTGCACAATAGGAGAGGTATACCGTGCTGCATTGCCCTCAGGAATGAAATTAGAAAGCGAAACCATCCTTTTCCGCACAACAAAAGTCGCTGATTATAACTCGCTGAAACCTAAGGAACTAATGCTTCTTGGCGCGTTCAACGATAAGGTTACCGAAATACCCATGTCGAAAGTGGGCAAGATTATTTCTGCTAAAAACTATATTTCGGTGGTTAACAACCTTATAGCCAATGGTTATTTGGTGCCCGACCGCATTATCGAAGAAAAAATTAAGCCAAAAACCGAAAAGTTTGTTTCGCTTCACGATAGTTTTACTCTTGAAATTCAGTTCAAAGGACTTTTTGACGACCTTGAACGCCGTGCTCTCAAGCAGTTGCAAGTGCTAATGGCATATCTTGCTGGCGCAGGTGTAAAAATCGAAAACGGTGAAATTAAATGCCGTGGCGAAATTTCTCGTCAAAAACTGTTGAGCAATTCCGACCTTTCGCCTGCCGCACTTTCAGCTTTGATTCAAAAATCTGTTTTGGTAGAAACCGAACGCGAGGTTAGCCGAATAGAAAAATACGATGGCGAAATAGAACTATATCACGACCTTACACCGCAGCAGCAAACCGCTTTTGACCAAATTGAAAACCATTTTGCCGAAAAAAACACCGTGTTGCTTTATGGAATAACGGGAAGCGGCAAAACTGAAATATATATCAAGCTGATTGATAAACTTTTAGCACAAGGGAAGAATGTTCTTTACCTTTTGCCCGAGATTGTGCTTACTTCGCAGATTATTAGACGATTGCAAAAGGTTTTTGGAAATTCGGTTTGTATTTATCACAGCAAAATGTCGGATGCCGAGCGTTCCGAAATTTGGAAAACTCTTATTTCGGGCGACGAACCAAAACTGATACTCGGTGTGCGTTCGTCG
>JAGCDD010000268.1 GCA_017651345.1 Bacteroidales bacterium
GAAGCCGTCGAAGCCTGTGGCGACGATAAAAGAACATGCAGATAATCTTGCACTTACACCTTACGAAGTGTATATCAAATATATGCAGACACAGTTTGGAGAAATTGCTGATACTGCTGTTAATAGTGTCGTAAAGAATTATCTGCCAAAAACATACTCCGTGCTCAACTATCAGATTGATGCCGTAAAACAATGTTTTTCTACAATGAAACGCTATGGCGGCTTTATCTTGGGCGACGTGGTAGGATTGGGCAAAACAGTTGTAGGTACATTAATAATAAGGCGTTTTATCGACGAGGCTCAGAATCTCGGGCGGAATGCAAATGTACTTATCGTTACTCCGCCGGCAATTAAGCAAGGGTGGGTGAATACGATAAGCGATTTTGACAAGGATAACGTCACCAAAATCGCCAATTATGTAACCTTCATAACCACGGGCAGTATAGCAAAAATTAACGAAGAAATAGATTCTGAATACGAACTGTTTGATACTGAAAGTTTTGACGGTCAATTAACCGACCGTCAATACGGACTTATTTTAATAGACGAAAGCCACAATTTCAGGAACAGTTCCACTCAAAAATACAAGGAGTTGGATAGTCTGATTGGACGGCTGCATCCTCAGCCATTTGTCGGATTGCTGAGCGCAACACCACAAAACAACTCGCCGGAAGACCTTAAAAATCAAATATACCTCTTCCAACGTAACTCCAACAACACCACTTTGCCAAATATTGAAGGCGGCAAACTCGGCGCGTTTTTCACCGAAATGCAACAAAGGTTTAAAACAGCAAAAGATGAAACCGACGTTGACAAAGCGAAACAAATTGTCAAAGACCTTTCAAAAGAAATTCGCGAAAGAGTATTGAACGAACTTGTGGTGCGACGCACCCGAAGCGACATCAAACAGATATATGCCGAGGATTCCGCAACATTAAAATTCCCGAAAATAGAAGGTCCACGCCACTTGGCTTACAAGATGGATACTCAGTTGGTAAAACTTTTTTACGACACAATGACCGCCATCTGTCCGCTGTCAAAAAACGAGGTATTCGACCCAAAAAAGCATATCGGTTTTTACCGCTATCAGGCGATTATGTTTTTTAGCGACGACAGTATGAAAAAACTTTACGAGCGCAAAAACCTCACTGTCGGCAACATTTCGGCACAACTGCAAAAAATTATGCAGATTCTCTTGGTGAAACGCTTGGAAAGTAGTTTCAACGCATTCAAAGAGTCGTTGCATAATCTTTTGCAAAACACAGAGAATATGCTTGAAATGATTCAAAATAATACGGTTTTTATCTGTCCCGACATTGATGTTAACGCTGAATTTTTCGACAAAGAGACAGGCGAAAAACTTGTTTTTGACGCTGTTGCCAACAATATCAGGGAAAAAATTATCAAAAAGAAAGGAAACAACCGTGAATTTAGGGCAACGGATTTCACCAACGAATACAAAGAGGCTCTAATCAAAGACAAAGCGTTAATTTCCAAACTGTTGGAACGTTGGAAAAAGAATGATTACGACCCCAAGATGGATGCTTTCAAGGAGAGTATTAAAGATGTATTGTTTGATAAGACAATCAATCCACCGCAAAAACTTGTAATCTTTACTGAGGCAAAAGACACGCAAGCCGCGCTTGTTAGGATTCTTAACGCCAAAGGTTACAAGACATTGGCAATATCAAGCGAAAATAGAAATGAAAAACAAAGCGTTATTCGCGAAAATTTTGACGCCAACTGTCCCGAAAACGAGCAAAAAAATGATTACGAAGTAATTGTTACTACCGAAGTACTTGCCGAAGGTGTCAACTTGCACCGCGCCAACATAATTCTCAATTACGACGAGCCGTGGAACGCAACAAGGCTTATACAGCGCATCGGTCGTGTCAACCGTATCGGCTCAAAACAAGACAAAGTCCACGTTTTCAATTTTCTGCCCTCCGACGAAGGCAACAAGGAAATCAAATTGATGGAAAAGGCATTTGCCAAATTGCAGGCATTCCACACGATGTTCGGCGAGGATTCCAAAATCTTTACGGAATCAGAAGAACTTATGGATGTGGATCTTACACATCTTACAGATGGCGACGCATCACCTTTTGCAGAGTATATAACCGAACTGAAAGAATACCGCAAGCAAAATCCCGAACGTTATGATTTTCTCAAACAAACGGTGGCAAAAGACTTAGGCGGCAGAATTTCAGGTAGTCAAAACTGTGGCAAACTGATAGTTTTCACCAACAACGAAGCGGGATACATCAATTTTGCAAGCGAAGGACAAGATTTAGATATAAAACTGATTTCGCCCCTCAAAACAATGCAGATTTTGCGCTGCCAAACCACGGACGTTTATGACAAAGAGTTTAGTATCGCAGACGACAGTGAATTTTACAAAAACGCTTTAATAAAATATAATTCGCACGTTGTCAACGGAATAAAGGCAAGTGACCTCGGCAAAAAGAACACTGAGGCATTGAAATTCTTGTCGGTGCTACAAAACTCAAAAGGCATAACCGTTGCAACAAAAAAACTACTCAAAAAAGTAGATGCGGAAGTCCGCAAAGGCAACAAGACTATGACCGATAACATTCTGCGCTACAAACAGCAAGGAGAATCGCTGTTCGGTGCTGATTTTGACATCAATTCGTGGGCAGAAGCCACATTTGCCCATATAGCCGAAACCGCTGAAAAGAAACGCGGTCAGGTTGTTACAGCATTTTATAAAATAGGATAAATTTAAAAGGGAATGACTGACTTTACTACCATATTATCAAGCGATTACCCAAACTTCGATTACTTCAAGGACGAGGTTTTGATGAAAATTTTCGGTAATTTCGATGATTCTACTGCCGAGGATGACTATATCCGCGACAACGATTCGTTGCGCGAAGCCGCAGATGCTGCCAACATCAAAGCAATTCGCAAGACAGGCAATATTGAAATACTCGGTTCGCCGTTAGAAGTTTTTGAAATCATTATCAACAATAAAAGCAAGATTTCGCGCTCGCGTATTGGAATTCAAAACGTTGTGCGTCGTCAGTTGCAGACTATGGGCAACGCCTTTATGGTGTTCCGTTACGAAAACCCCGAAAACCGCAGTTGGCGATTTTCATTTCTTCAAAAGGGTAGTAGTCAGAAAGACAGCACCACCGCTAAACGCTACACATACGTTTTTGGTCGTGAATACAATCCTCGCACTGCAAACGAAAGGTTCAACAAACTGAGCGGTAAAGTGGACGAAAACGGCGACAGCCTTGTTGAAGATGCAGATTTGGAAGAAGCATCCTCTGTGGAGGCATTGTCAGACGAATTTTTTGCAAAATACAAATGTATCTATGCGAATTTTGTGCAGTACATTACGGGTAAAAGGGTTGTAAAAACATCCAAAGGTTGGGCAGAAAAGATTATGCACCAACCCGAAGAAATTCTATACGATGCTTTTAACCACGATGACAAGCGAATCCGTGACTATGTGAAGAAACTTTTGGGCAGAATCATATTTCTGTATTTTGTACAGAAAAAAGGTTGGTTCAACAACGATCTCAATTATTTGCAGCACCTTTTTGAAAGCACTAAATATCAAGACGATTTTCTTGACCGTGTACTTGAACCTTTTTTCTACACGGTGCTCAACACCGAACCGAAAAACCGTGAATCTGCGTTTGATACCCATAATCAAAACCTTAAATTATCGGAAGTAGAATGGGACAAAGACCTTTTGAAACAGTGGAAAGATTTTCCTTTCCTCAACGGCGGTCTTTTTGAGAGGGACGAAAACGACATTGTGCGTTCAAAGTTTCCTTCACAGTTTTTTGAAAACATCAACGGCTACGACGAAAACTTTGTGAGCAAAATACCCTCAAAAGACACAGATTACACTTGGGAAAAGATTCCGGGAATCTTCGACCTTTTTGCCCAATATAATTTCACCATTGACGAAAACGACCCCGAAGATGCCGAAGTGGGCATCGACCCCGAAATGCTCGGTAAAATTTTCGAGAACCTTTTGGAGGACAACAAGGACAAGGGCGCATTCTACACGCCAAAAGAGATTGTGCTGTATATGTGCAGAGAGAGTCTTGTGCAGTATTTAAAAAGTCATACAGAAGTTCAGACACACAACGCAATAGAAAACTTGATTAAGAAAAGAAGAGTGGATTTGTCAATACAGCCCAAAGAAATTGCTCGGCAAATATATGTGTTGTTGGAAAATGTAAAAGTCTGCGACCCTGCAATTGGTTCGGGTGTTTTCCCGATGGGGATATTGAACGAACTTTATAACGCACGGTTGTTGATGTATGGATTTACAAAGCCCAAAAAAGATTTTGTGCATTTCGAGGTAAAGAAATCAATCATCGAAAATAATATCTACGGCGTTGACATAGAGCGTGGTGCGGTTGACATTGCGCGGTTGCGTTTTTGGCTTGCTCTCGTTATTGACGCAAAATAGCCGCTGCCATTGCCAAATTTGGACTACAAGATTATGCAGGGCAATTCGCTTTTGGAGCAATACGAAGGTATTGATTTAAGCAATCTTACAAAGTTGGAAACTTATCAAGGTGAAGGTTTCCAAACTACTATTTTTGGCAGCGAAACAGATATTAAAAGGCAAAAACTTCAATATCTTATTGGTGAATACTATAATTGTACTAATCATACAGTTAAGAAGAAAATAAAACAAAAAATTGAAGAAAACATAGATAATCAATTATCTATCAATCAACTAACAAATACACTCAAAGAAATTGACACGGAAGCCAACCCGTACTTTTTCCTTTGGCACACGTGGTTTTCCGACGTGTTTAACAGTGTGTCTGACCGGAACGGGTTTGACATTGTGATTGGTAATCCGCCGTATGTGAACATTAGCATAATGCCGCAAATGCATTCCGTTTTCAGAGAAATATATTCCGAAATTCATACGGGTTACAATGATTTGATGTATTATTTCCTTTATAAAGGAATATGCTTGCTTTCTGATGAAGGTATTTTGGCTTTCATAACGTCAAATTATTTCCTCGGCAATGATTATGCGAAAAAACTCAGGTCGTTTTTGAATGACAAACTTGAAATTGTCATCAATTTCCACAATGCTTCTGTTTTTGAAAGTGCAAGCGTTCACACTGCAATATCATTTGCAAGAAAAAGTTGTAAAACAGATGCTGTAAAATTTTACACATATCAAAAAGACAAATTGTATTCTGTAATATTGAACGATGATTATGAGTACTGCGAATTGAATAGAAATAAACTAAATGACACTTGGGTTATTGCGAATGATAAAAAACACAGTATTATTGACAAATTAAAACAAGATTCTATCGTGCTTGGCGATTTAATGATTATTGAACAAGGTTCAAAATCAGGGAAGAATAATGTATTCACTATTTCAAAAGAATATGCAGAAAAACAGAACTTTGAAAAAGAAGTATATCGCACAAATGTAAAAAATAGTGATATACAGCAATATATATTTACAGACCGAGGTAATGTTGTAATCTATACTGATAGCCAAACCAATATAAATAAATATCCCAATGTCTATAAATATTTGCAAAGTCATCAAGAAGAACTTTCTGAACGTAATGAAGTTGGCAAAGGTTTGTATCCGTGGTGGAGATTTGATAGACCGCGTAACAAGGCAATATTTGATTCAAAAGAGAAAATAATAGTGCCGTATCGAGCAAAAAATAATCGATTTGCTTACGACGATAAACAATGTTTTAATGATGGAGGCGACATACGTGCGCTTATTGTTAAAAAAGATTGTAAGTATTCCATTAAGTTCTTATTGGGTTTATTAAACTCTACTTTGCTTGATTGGTATTATGGTTTTATTGGAAAACCAAAGGGCAATATGCGTGAGTATTTCAATGCGCCATTATCAGAACTCCCCATCCATGTTGCCACCTCCACACAACAAACCCCGATTATCGCCTTGGTTGACCGCATCCTTGCCGCCAAGAAATCAAATCCGCAGGCGGATACAAGTGGATTGGAACGTGAGATTGATAAGTTGGTATATAGACTGTATGGATTGACGGAGAAGGAAATAAATTTAATTGAAGGTAAATAAAAAAGATATTATGGACATTCATCAGTTTAATATATTTTTTTCGTGGCAATCAGATATCAAGGATAATAAAAACATTATTCGAAAAGGTATCAAGGACGCTTGTCAAAAATTAAAGCAGTCAAATGGATACGATATTAACATTGATGAGGCAACAAGGAATATTCCGGGTGCCCCTAAAATTGAAGATTCAATTAAAGATAAGATAAACTCTTGCGATATTTTTATTGCTGATATTACACCTATTACACAATATAACGGCAAACAATATCCAAATTCAAATGTTATTTTTGAATTAGGATTTGCAATGCGATGTATGGAGGTATCAAGAATTATTATTATCGCAAAAAAAGGTAGTTATGATGCTAATGAATTGCCGTTTGATATTAACCATCAACGATTTGGTGTATTTGATGATAGAGGATGTAATCTTGATTATGAAATTAAAGAATCTGTAAATTATATTTTAGATAATGGCAAGTTTCAATATATTCATTTTTTTAATGATGAAAATTTAAGCAATAACATTAGTATTGGAAAATATTTACCTGATGTATTTTTGGAAGACCGAAAATTCAAAGAATACTTAAGGTGCTTTGTCGCCCCTTACACATTTTATACGAAATTATATGACGAAACAACAAAATTGAATTTTGATTATTACAATCAAGTATGTAGCCTTAATGAGAAAAAAAC
>JAGCDD010000269.1 GCA_017651345.1 Bacteroidales bacterium
AATTATTCCGCAGTCAACCTATTATCCTTCATGCGCTCCACATACTGTTGAATTATCGCCTTCATTTGAGTTTCCATAAAGGGAACTTGTGGGAAGTCGTCTTTGCGGTCTATGAGGTTGTTTTTTAGGGTGATGTCTTTCTTGTAATCAAAAATACCAAACAGCTTGTCGGCTTTGTATTGAATCATCAGAGTGTCAAGATAATACTGCGATGTGCCGTTGAGATCGTTGAAAACATAGTTGACATATCCTGCCGAATCGCTTTTAAAAATATCTTTTCCAAATGAGAAAAACGGCTTATTGTAGTTGATAAGGCTTAACAATGAAGGAGTTAAATCCATTTGCTGCATCAGACGGGTGGAATCCATACGTGCGGGCAACGAACCGTCGGGCGTGAAGAAGAAAATCGGAATCAAAAATCTTCCACATTCGCCTTGATACTCGTCTAAACATGCGGTACCCGTGTGGTCGGCGGTGAAAACAAAAATCGTGTTTTTGTACCAATCGTAATCTTTGATGCGTTCAAAATATCTGCGCAGCGAATAATCGGCATATTCTACCGCCTTGTGCATTGGTATTAAGCCCTCTTTAAAACGTTCGGAGTATTGCTCGGGCACTTTGTAGGGGTTGTGGCTCGATGCCGAAAATATAGTTAGGAAAAACGGCTTTCCTTCGTTGGCAATGCGGTTGCAATTGTCGGCAAAATATTGAAAATAAGGCTCATCCCAAATAGCCCAAGTGCCGTCAAAATCGTCATCGTTGTTGTATTCGGTCATACCGTAGTAATCTTGAAAACCAATGGCGTTAGAAAAGCCCTTGAAACCGAGTGTGGTGTTGGGTGCGCCGTGGAAAAATGCCGTGTAATAGCCTTCGTTTTTGAGCATTTCGGGCAATCCTTGGAGCGTATTGTTGGCGTAAAAATAATAGCAATAAGGCTCTTTGTAACGCGGAACTCCTGCCAAAACGCCGGGCATACAGTCAACCGAGCGAATACCGTTGGCAAACGAATATTCAAAGGCGTAACTCTGCAAAATGAGCGAATCCAAAAACGGCGTATATCCCTTAAAATTAGGAATATTCTTATTAAACAATCCTGTGTATTCGCGGCTGAAACTCTCCATAAGTATCAACACAATATTGCGTTTGTTGATTACATTGTTGCTGTCGGGAACAATTTTGGGCATAAAAAGGCTGTCTAACTCCTCGCTTGCAAAAAAGTTTGGATTTTTGTAACCGCTTTTGTGAATGGTAGTTATAAGCGTAAACGGAGTATTTAATACAATTGCCGTGTGCGACGGTTTTTTGCAATAAATATCAGCCACGTCCATACGAATGGGGTGCATTTTAAGTCCGAAACCTCCACGAGCACCGCAAACGCCAAGATAAATGGCAAGGCACATCAATAGGAAGTTGGTGATATAAAACGCTTTACCGCTGAGAAAAAAGTGTGTGGTTTCGCCTTTTTTAATGGGGTTGAAATACAAAAGGCATAATGCCACCACCGAACCTATACCAAACAACCAAACGCCCCAATATTCTGTAATTGAGTGCATTAAGATAGTTCCGATATTGGTTTCGTTGCCAAATTCCGAAAAGAATGTAGATGTTGTGCGTCGTCCGCCAAACTCATAATAAACCACATCGGCAACGTTGGCAAGAATAAACGGAATGTTTACAGCAAGAAAAACGATTTTTACAATTTTTTGGTAGCCAGCCGTGCCGCGTTTTTTGATAGGAAGCATCTGCAACAGTATGCAAATCAAGTTGATATAGCATAAAGCGCTGAGGTCGAAACGTGTTCCGCCCATACACATTGTGAAAAGTTCATCTGAATCAACATCGGCAAAAGCACTTTTGTACATCAAGTAAAAAAATATACGTGCTGCCATGTACAACACCATAGCAATCAGCATATTAACCGCCATAATTACGGCGGGTTGCTGTTTAATATTTCTCCAAAGTTCGCGCATACTAAAAATCAAAATAATCGTCGTCTTCTTCCTCAACTTTCTTTTCTAAAATGCCTGCTGCGAGGTTGTCACCGGCTTGTATAATGGTGCAAAGTGGGCAAAGTTCGCGCGATGTGTTAAGGCTTTTGCGCAGTTCGATACTTTGGAAAGGCAAATCCCATGCGGTCATGTGCCAACGGATAGCCATAATTTCGTAATCGCTCATAGCAAGTCCGCAGCGAAGGAGCATTATTACTGATTTTTCGCCGTGTCCGAGAGGGAAATTGCTGTAATCTAAGTTGTAGCCGGTGTAATATTCGGGTTTGCCGTCTTTGCCTTTGCGGCGGCGAGTGGCTTTTTTGTAAATATCTGATTTGCAAACATCGTGAAGCAATGCTGCAATTATTATGCTATCGTCGGGACACTCTTCTTTCAATTCGGGACGAAATTCTGCCATCATATCACGCACTTTGAGCGAACAATAATAAACATTGAGTGAGTGTTCCAAAAGTCCGCCGTCGTCGTTTAAATGGTGACGAGCCGAGGCGGGAGCTTCAAAAAATCCTAAATTATTGAGTTCTTCAATCACCTCGTCGATGCCTTCGCGCTCGGTAGATTTTAGTAGGTTTATAAATTCTGTACGTTTTAAATCGTTTTTCATTTATTTTATTGTTTTAATATGTTCATGTCGATAAGGTCTTGTCGAGTAACCGAAGGTGGCATTTCGCCGCTGATAAGTTTTATGATTACACGTTGTGCGCAGTTGTATGCGTCTTCTTGCGTTTTGAAGGTGTGAAAACCCTCAATCACAGGTATTTGTCGCTGCATAATAAGTTTTTTACCATCGGCATAGATTGCATAGCCCCATCCGCTGTCAATCTCAACGGTTTCGAAGCGGAATTTAATGCTGTCGCGAGTGGCAATAGTATCCCATTGCGAAAGGTCTTTGGGCGGAGTGCTTGTGATACAGCCCGTTAAAAATGTTATTAATATTGCCGCTATGGTAAATGTCAGTTTCATAAATGGTTAAAAGATTTTGCTCAACAGATACGAGCGGTTGGTTGTCCACTGCGATATTGGGATAATAAAACTTGTTGATACATAAAACATTGCACCGGGATGCACATCGTATGGCGTAATAGTTTGTCTATTGTCGCCGTTGCCGATAGCAATGGAATAATCTTTATTGATAAAGCTTTGAGGCATTACCGAAAAACGCATATTAAACAATTTGTAGTTGAAACCCACAAAAATCGGTGTAGAAAATGCGTTGTAAGCCTCTTTGTCTTGGTTGTGCTTTACTTTGGTAGAACTGCCTTTGAGTTTTTCGATAGTGGACATTCCAAGGTTGAGATTATATTGTCCGCCAATGTAAAAGTAGCCTTGGTTGTTGTAGATTTGATGTCCGAATTTAAATAAAACGGGGAAACATACGCAGGTGATTCTATTGGTTTGTTTCAACTCTACAGCTTTGTCGGCAGAGGAGTAACGTGCTGAGGCGGCATATGATGAGTAGTTGATGCCAAACACTATTCCCGTTTTGTCGTTGTTGAAATCGTGGTGAAATTGCATTCCAACCGAATATCCGGGTGTATATTCCACATTTTGAACAGGATAGACAGGTATACTGCCTTGATCGGTTTTTACCACAAGGTTGGTGAGCGTGTCGGGAGCTCCGGCAAAATTGTGGTGCATACCAATTTCGAGTGCAAAATAGTTAAATTCCCATCTAACTTGTGCGTTAGAAGTGGCGTATATACTTGTTAATAAACCAATTATAAGTGCTAATTTTTTCATAGGTAGATTAGTTATGGTCTGTATTCCCAAAGATCGTTGATATATTTACTGTCGGAGTTTTCGCCCAAATATCCTGCGCCCAAAAAGCAGCGGTCGTTGCCCGAAATTCCAAAACCGCGCGAAGATTTGCCGTTGGGATATGGAGCACAACGTAGCCAATCATCGTTGGCTTGGTCGTAGCGATAAAAATCTGAATAAAGTCCTGTTGCGTTTTCGCCTGTTCCGTAGTAGCCGTAGCCCCCTACAGCCATTGTTGCGCCAAAAGCGCGGGCATCTCCCGGAAACTGACGTTTCTTTTCCCACATAAAATAATATGGTGCTTCATCTTTAGAAGAACCGTCTTTTAATATGCAGTGTAGAAGGTCGGTGTGATAAACTCCATCGTTGTCTTTTCCGCCAACAATATAAGCGTTGTCGCCAATGATAAACGACGATGCGCCGGTGAGTTCGCCGTATGCAAATGGCTGTGTCATAGTGTAAAAGTATCCGCGTTTTGGGTTTGGCATATTTTGATTGTCGCGCTCCATCACGAATACATAAAAATCGTTGTGACAAGCTCCTGAAGCGTTTTCGCCCAATCCCAAAAAGCCCAATTCGCCAAGCGAAAACGAAACAGAGCCGGTGCGTGGATTGCCTGTGAACGATGGTCCTTGACGGTCTTTGTAATTGCTGCGAACTTCGTCCCAACGACCTTTGATGATGTCGTAAACATAAAAATCGGTTTCGTAGCCGGTTTTGCCTTCGGAGTCAGAGCATCCGAGACCAACGTAGAGACATTGGATTTTTTCGTTGGTGGCGGCATCTACATAGTTGAGAATAAAAGCAGCCACTCCCCATCGAGGACTACCCTCAAAGGTTCTAATTGATGTAATTTTTTGTGTGCGGCTGTCAAATTTATACACATCGTTGTAACATTGTCCAGCATTGCGACCCAAACCAAAGAAAGTAATTGTATCGTTGTTGATTACGGTAGAAACTGCAAAACCATCTGCTCGGCGAATTGATGTTAACGGATTATCACATTCAAACCATTCGTCGTGAGGTTCGGAGGTGGTAAATTTTGAAACGTTAGGATTATAACCTACAGTGCCATTGGCTGTTATGATAAATGAGCGTACGTAATAATCATTTTCAAAAGCTAATTCATCAATTTGAGATTCAAAACTTGCGGGAATATTGCCATTGAAATCAAAAATAGTACAATTGCTTGAATCTTTGTTGATTACTGGTTTATTAGAATCTTTCGACCAACAATGTCCGTAGCGGACAATTTCGTCGGGGTCGGAATACTCAAAAAAACCTTGCACAGTGGCACCACGATCGTAAACATCTTTAATGGTGTCGCCAAATCCTGCGCTTTCGAGTATTGTGCCTGAGGGAGTTACAAACGCATTTTTGAAAAAAACACGGTAATGCGAATATAGGTTGTCGTCGGCTGTGCAGGCGCACATTAGCATTGCAGAGGCCGAAAATAGCGTTAATAGAGTTTTCATTATGTTATTTCGGGTGTGAAAATTTTTGCCAAAAATAATGCTTTTTTGTTTAATACAAAAATAAAAACGGCGCAAAAACTTAAATTCTTGCGCCGTAATCCGCTCTCCAACGTGGACTTGAACCACGGACCCTCTGATTAACAGTCAGATGCTCTAACCAACTGAGCTATTGGAGAATTAATTTATTCTTCGTTTCTATGACAATAACATCTTATGCTCTCCAACGTGGACTTGAACCACGGACCCTCTGATTAACAGTCAGATGCTCTAACCAACTGAGCTATTGGAGAATTGTAATTATTTATTCTAACCTTAAAATTTATGTCAAATTTCCTTTCTGAATTGCGGTGCAAAGGTAGAGCATATTTTCTAATAAAAAAATTTTTTTGAAAAAAAAATCACATTTTTTTGTATTATACTCTGTATCCGCCTATTAATATATCATCCATTTGGGATAATGAACCGCGCCATTGGTCGAGAAACTCTCCTAACCTCTCTTTTTGATATTCCGACTCACTGCTTTGGGTGTTGATTTCTAATAAAATTTCTTTTAAGCGGCCGTAGGTTACCTTTTTTTTGGTTTTGCCGTTGAACTGGTCTGCATATCCATCGCAAAACATATAGAGATAGTCGCCTTTGTGAAGCGAAATTTCCACAGTTTTAAAATCTTGCATTCGCGGATACTGTCCAATAGGATTTTTAACAGGTTTGTATTCAGTAAGTTCGCCATCACTAATGATGTACAGCGGATTGTTTGCTCCTGAAAACCGTAAAATATTGGTGTCGAGATTGAGAATGCAAAACGCCATATCCATACCGTCTGTGGGCTCGTGTTTGTCGTGGTGTTGGCTGAGGGCTGTTATTATTTTGGCTCTTAGATTGTTGAGTATGTCAGACGGAAGGGTTTCGTGTGTAAGGTTGGTTGTGAGGTCGTTGAGATAGGTGATTCCGAGCAGACTCATAAACGAACCGGGAACGCCGTGCCCTGTGCAGTCGGCAATTGTAAATGCGATAATGTTGCCTTTGCGACGATGCCAATAATAGTCGCCAGAAACAATGTCGCGCGGTCGCCAAAAGAGAAAAAAATCCGAAAAAGCGTTTTTGAGAATATCTTCCGACGGAAGTACAGCCAACTGTATACGCTGTGCGTAGCGTATGCTTGATGTTACGGCATAGTGCTTAGACTCTATTTCGTTTTTTAATACAGAGATATGCTGCTTTTCTTTTTCGATTGCGAGGCTCATTTCCCACAGTTTGCGGTTTCGCTCTGCCATTTCGTTGCGGTCGGTTTCGAGTTTGTGGCGTTCGATGGCGAGCGATTCGGGCGTGGTTGATTGGTCGATGGCGACAGTGGCTACAGTTTTGCTGGTGGAATTGGTTTGTGCGTTGGTTTTCAAATTGTTATATAGAATGGTGATACGCTCCAACTCGTTTTGCGAAGTGCGTATTTCGCGGCGTAGTCGGTTTTCGACTGCTTGCGATGCGTGGCGTACTGCACGTTTACGCGTTACCCAAAGCACCGCAATTATTATCACTGCGATGACGATAATGGCTGATAATATGATAATTACGGTTGTCAATTTACTTCAAGTTTTTTAAGGTCGTCGGTATGGTAGATATATATTTTGTCGCCATATTCGGTTACAGCAGCGGTAATAGGCGTTACCTGCGAAAGATATATCGTGTAGGTGCCGTCGGTGTTTTTGAATGTGGCGTAAATGATTACACCATTGTTGTAGTCGGCAATGATGGGATCTTGCATTACGCCGTCTTTTGCCAATATTATTACACCGTTGTAGTTGCTGATGTAATTGGTGTAACTATCGGACGAAACTTTGCCCGAAATGTCGGTTTGTGTAAATCCCGAAAAGCATCTGTATCCGTCGAATTCGGTTATATTGGTGAGCAAGGCTGCTACTTTGAGAGGTATTTCGGTGGTTATATTGCCGTCTTGGTCGAGTTGCTGTATAAAATACTGCCCTGTGGATAGGTCAACGCCCGAAAGAAATACATTGTCGTTGTAGGTCAGTGAGTTAAATAAATTATTGTTGGTGGAAATCTGATATTTGCCAATCAATTCGCCATTCTGAGTGTACACATTATAATAATACGAACCGTCGGAAAGTTCGTAATATATTGCTATATTGTTGTTTACATTGGTTACAACTTCAATATTGACTGTTTCGGAAAAATCGAGCGTATATTCGCTACCATATTTGCCGTTAGAGTCTATCATTCTGAGTATAAGACTGTAATCGGTGGTTTGCATCATTCCCATAGCTGGGGCTTGAAGTATCATAGCGTAACCTCCGTTGTTGAGCGGAGTGCCTGCAACGGGCAATTTTGTAACAGTGGAAGTGTTGCCGCCCATACCGCCGCCCATTGCGTTAACAGTGCTGTCGATTTGAAAAAGTATGTTGCAATCCTTATCGAACTTTACCACGGCGTAATACTGACGGCCAAAATTGTTTGCCGAGTAATAATCAAAATAGTATTCGTCGTTGCTGTTTTTGCGAAACATTCCGTTCGAGAGGTCAACATATATATTTTGTATGCGGTCTTGAATAGGCGAGGGGTTTCCTTCGGTGCTGTGATTGGCGTCTTGATCGTTGTTGTGATTCTGCACTGGATTAAACGAACGGTTTTCGCTCCAAGTAAAATTGAGGGAAACTGATTTGATACTTCCGTCGGAAAAAACCTTGTTGATAGAGTATAAGCTGTCGTTTTCGCTAACAGCCATCACCGTGCCGTCCGACACAGCAAGCGGCATAAACATCGGAGTGCAGGCAACCGATTTGATGGGCGAGTTTTGATAACTGCCCCACTCATAGTTGTCTTCGTCGTCGCAAGCAGCGAAAACCACCGTTGATAAAAATAATATGTATAATAACCGTTTCATAATCAATTAGTTTTTGTATCCATAACCGTATTTCGGAACAGTTTTGTAAAATATATTAAACTTACAGCCAATTTTAAACTGAGCATAACCCAAATGGATAGCATCGGGTATATATAAGTGATTGAAAACCAAGTCGCTATTGTTGTATCTATGTTGCGAATCGTTGAGAGGACGCATCATAAAATGCCAAGAACCCTCCAAATACAACGAAATCCGCTTAGATTCGAAAGTAGTGCCACGGAATCCCAAAAGCGTAGAATAGTTGAACCTTACCTTTTCGTTTAAATCGGCAGTTTTGTCGCTTATGGTATATTGAGCATTGTCGCCAAACCAAGTATATGCCTGATAATCAGATTCAAAAACAAAATCAGCAGAGGCACCTCCAAAACATTCAAACGAAATTATCACACCATTTAGAGGAGTTTTCCACTTGAACATATCGTAATAAAACAATACAGGGACAGTTAAAAAGGCGTCGGATTCGTGATAGTAAAATTTTGTAGCTCCGTAATCCTCAATGCGGTTAAAACTTGCCACCATATAACCTGCCCCAAGCGAAGCCGCAAATTTTTTGGTAAAGCCGAATTTTGCCCCGAGTGTTATGCCATACGAACGGTCGCTGTCGTAGGTGGGTATTATTTTTGAGGTGTCGGCGCGTGGAAATATCGAATCTACCTTAACATTTGTTTTCATATGGAGTATAATGTTGAAATACAGCGACAACCGAGGAATTACCGAATAGTTGTCAAACACATTTTGAAAGGCAATCGGGTCGAACGATTGGGGTAGGTAAAAGGGATATTTTTTGGTAAAAAGCATCATCACCGAATCGGCTTCGCGGTCGTACGACATCTCTTTGTAAGAGGCTATGGTGTAGCGGAGATACTGCTCGTTTTCGGAATGACTGAGTTTCTTATCTTTGAGAAAATCTGCCATACGCAATGCCTCAGGATATTTGCCGGCGTTGTAATAACGCTCTAATGCACGTATGGCTGCACCGGTTTCGGATTTTGATTCGTTTTGGAGCAACTGCTGACCCTCTTGGCTGATTTCCACATTATCAGATTGAAGATTGTCGAACAAAGGTACGGCATTGCCCTGCCTCGATGTGTCGGTTTGTGCCAAGGCTGCTGTGCAAAAGGCTGTGGTCAATATTATTATTATAAAAAATCGGTGCATAATCTATAATATTAAAAGGTGTAGTTTTCGGCAAACTCGTTGCCAAAGATAAGAATTTTTTCTTGCTGTGTAAGCGGCGCAAGATTGAGCGATTGTAGCGTGCGGGCATATTGCTCAATGTTGGTGTCGTAATATCTTATGAGGTTTTCGTCGGTAAGGGCAAAAAACATTCCTTTGGAATTGAAGTCGATGCAGCGCACTTTGTTGCCGTTGAGACTATGCTCTTCGATGGCTAACGGTTTGGCGTTGAGGTTTTTGGTATTGATAAACGACACGCGCTTGTCGGCACTTGTAAGGGCAAGAATTTGAGTGCGGGGGTCGTATACCATCTGTTCGAGTTTTGAATGTCCGCCGAGCATTTCGCCTTCAACCTTGGTGTCGGTGCGGGTGTCAACAAAATTGATGTTTCCATTGGCAAAGCATACCGCCAAAAGGTGCTTGTCGGCGATATTTGCCACAGCAAAGGCGTTGAAACGGGTATCGTTGAGAATAGTTTTGGTGCTGCCATCAGCGATAGAAAATTTTTGCAGCACGCCCGAATGTAACAGCACGTAGGCATCATTGGCTGTGCCTTGGCAGATGTCAATAATTTTAGACCCAAAGTTATGATTTTCAACAGGTTTGGAATCAAGAGCGGCAGTAGACAGCGCATAAAGGTTGCCATTGTTAAACGCCTCCACGATATATTTGCCATCGGGAGTGAGGATTGCCGCATTGATATAATCGCCATCAAACGACACCTTGTATTGTTTTTGGGCGGGAATATCGATTATAAAAGTTTTATGGTCTTTTGTGCTGTAAATCAGATATTTCTCTGATAAGAAAATTGCCTTATGCACTGGCATTACCGATTCAAATTTTGAAATGCGCATATATTCCGATGCACGACCTCCGCCCATCTTGTAGCCAATTACCGAGCCCGACACCGTGGCAACAAGCAAGCGGTTTTGACTATCGATTTTAAACGCCTTGATGGGGTCGGATGTGGTGGCGAGGGCATTGTCGTAGCCGTATTCTTCCAAAGCGTAAAGAATAGCATCGTAGAGGTCGGCATTGTTTTGGCTGCCCTTGTTGATATTGTAAGCAGTGTTGGCAAGACGGATGCTCAGCGTTTTGTCTTCGTATTGGTTTTTTGCCTTCATAGCGATAGTAGCGGCAAGGGCAATGTTGTTGGCATTTTCGGCACGTTCTTTCTCAATTTCAGCGTTTTGACGTGCGGTGTCGGCATTGCGGCGTGCGATGTCAGCTTGACGGCGTTCTTCTTGGGCAACGTGCAGATTTTCGATAGCCTCGTCGCGCATACGGTTGGCAAGAAGCCGGGCGGCATTGGCAGAATCATACGCCTTTTGAGTCTCTTTTTGAGCGTCGAGTGCGGCTTTGGCGGCTTGTTCGGCTCGTTCGCGCTGCTCTTGTGCTAAAATGTTGGCTTTCTGGGCGTTGAGTTTTTCAGCCTCGGCGGTGTCGCGCTGCTGACGTGTAAGTTCGGTTTGAGCATCGGCACGCTGAGTTTCTTCCTGAGCAATGCTACGTTCGCGTAATGCCCACGTGGTAAAACCAATCATTATGGCAATTACGGCGGCGGCAGCAATCAAAAGAGTGGTGATTTTGCGGCGGCGTGCGCGTTCCACAGCCTTAACAGCTTCATCGCTTGCTTGAAGAAATTCCTGACAGTTTTGATACTGTATATCGGCATTGCTAAGTTTCTTTTTTTCAGATAGTTTGCTATTGTCGTATTTGGCTATCCAATAGGGATTTGGGTTGCATTTATTATACCAATCCGAAAAATAACTTAAGCTGCCCGGTGCAAGAAGGTACTGAGGTTTGCGGTCGTTTTGCAACCATCGCTGCAACTGCGAGTTAAAATCAAAATAATCTTTGGTAAAAGATTCCTCCTCGGTGTCCCAAGCGGCGAGGAGTTTCCAATTTCGGATTAATGCCTCGTGGGTAACGTCTAAAACAGTGTCGCCGCTAAGGTATTGAGTTTCAAGACTATCATCGCTTATAAACGGACGCAGAAGCGTGTTTTCGGGCGAACGGAAAATATTTATCACTCCGCAAACTGTGGCGTTGGTGATATTATCGCGATTGATGATGCCTGTTATCTCGTTGAGTGTGCAACGGTTGCGCACAGGGCGGTTGTTGTCGATTTTTGTAAGGCATTTAAAAGCCGTTTTGATAATATCCTTGCTGTCGTTGGCTGTAATGTTTTTTTGCGCCCAAACTGCTTTTTCTTGAAAATACGAAAAGGCTGATTCATAGAGTATTCCGGCGTGAGCATTGAGCACATTGTTGAGGTCGGGCTTGGCAAAATATTTTTTTTCGTATTCGGGACGGCTGGAGAACCACTTGTCGAACTCTTTTTGCTCGCCGTCTGACAGCACATCTTTTGAAATACCCGCAATTTTGGCAAGGTGAATAAGGTCTAATTGCTGAGCACCGTTGTCCGCCATTTTCCAAAGTAGGTTGAGTGCGTGCTGCAATACAGGAAGTTGGTCGAAACCAGAGTTTAAGTTGTTGATAATAACCTCAGTAAGTCGCGACGACACATTTCCACCTGCAAGCACGGCGGGTTCTTCGATTACTTGGCGAATTTCGTCGCGTTTTAGTTGCGGCACAAAAAACTGGCTGTAAGCGATAAACTCTGGCAAATGCTTAAAAACAGTGCATTGGCTTATAAAGTCAGAACGCATTGTAAATATCACATACACAGGAAGTTTTTCGGCAATAGAGATACGCACCGTTTCTAAAAGCAGATTGATGGCAGTGTACGATTCGTCGCTTGGCTGTCCGGCGTTGAAGTTTTCGGTATTGGTAAAAATCTCCTCAAACTGATCGGCAATAATCAAGAGGTTTTTGCCCTTGTTTACGGCGTCGGGCTGATTGGTAACGTATGCTCCCGATTTTTTGTAAATATCTGTTATAGAGGAGAATCCAAGCGAAAGATCAGCAAAACATTGTTCTGAATCGATACCAAATTCTTTTGCCGCCGAATCGCTCAACGATTTAAGCGGATTACGCTGCGGTTTAAAATCTACTATAAGCCAACTATTAAACTGCGATTTAAAAAATCCTGCCCTGATATATGGAATAACACCGGCGTAAACCATCGACGATTTGCCATCGCCAGATGCTCCGGTGATAAATGCCATCTTGTTGGTTTCCAACAACTTTACAATTTGCCTGATATGCAAGTCGCGTCCTTTGAAGAAGATGCTCTCCTCTTCGGTAAAAGGACGCAAACCTGGATATGGACAAATAGAAGGCATTGATGTTACAAATTATTCTACTTTTACTGAGGGGGTGTAATATTGTATCAAACGAACTGGATACCCAAAATGCATGCCGAAGCCAACTGCTATTCCGTCTTCTTCGGTAATAGCAGTGCTATTTAATATGCTAAAGTCAATCAATTGAGGAATATCGCCTTCTGCATAAGTACGTGTCTGATAGTCGTCCAAAGATTTTGTAATGTACGTAGCCCATATTGAACTAGTAAAAGGCAGAAATACAGCACCTGCCGCTTCCATTTTTTCCCACTCTTCTTTGGTGTATTGGTTAGGAATATCTTCTTTGTACTTAACATCAAACCGCGCTTCAAAAGGCTTGATACCCTCGGGTTCGATCCAATTGTCGGGTAATATTACCCATCCTTCCACACCTGCCACTAATGCTCCGCCTTGTTTTTTGTCGGCATTGGGGCGTGTAAACATCAGATAGTTCCACTCATCAGCCGATAGCACTGTCCACTCTTCGCCAAAAGCACATTTGCCTGATATATTGCCGTCGGCACCTATTGGAATAATATAGTCTTCAGTATATTTACCTGACTTGCTATGGCTTACACCATCAATCCATGCACCCCACCAAAAAAGATCTGTCCAGTTGTCGGGACCTGGATAATCTGCATAATCTTCTCCAACCTCAAATAATCCTTCTCTATCGCGAAAACAAGTGTGATACTGATATGGAGCCAAACGCCAAGTGCCTTCGCAGATTAAATATTGCAAATTACCTTTGCTAAAAAAGATCTGTTTGTTTTCGGCAATAGAAAACAATCCTGGAAGGCAGTTTTCTGGAGTTTGTGCACTAACAGAGTAAAACAACTTATCTTTTAAAACTACATCCTTTTGAAAGTCAGCACATTCTACGGTAGCACCGTTGGGCACAGCAAAACTTCCTTTACCTTGAATAATAGTATTAAACACCGCCTGACCGTTTTTGATATTTACATTAACAGTAAACGGCATATTAAATTCCACAAACACAGTGCTTTGAACCAGATTAACAGATGTATTAGATGCAGAATAATCGAAATTTTCGCACGACCAATAACTATATTTGTTGATGTCGTTGGCTGTGGATTCAAGTTGTTTTACATCGTTGTAAGGTTTGCCACCGTTGTAATTGTCCCCGTTTTTGAGCACGGCGGTGAGTTTTGATGGTTCTGCACCTTTTTTAACTTTCAATTCGCCTGAAAATGAGGCTGTTGATTTGCCAGCAAACTCGTCGGCATAAATTGAGAGCGGTTCGTAAAGCACGTCGGGATTAGTGATTTCTACAACGTCGCCGCTTACAAAAGCCTGTTTTAATTCCACTCCGCTAAACCCGCCTTGCATAGGCGATAGGGTAATGGTGGCAGAGAAAGGCACTGCGTTGTAATCTTTTTCTTCCTCAATAGGATTGTCGGGTTTGGTTTCATCTTCTTTGCTGCACGATGTGGCAAATATCGAAACTGCCAAAAGCAAAGTGAATAATTTGGTAAAAGTTTTCATCGTTTATTCTACGTTTAATTATTAATAGTTCTCTATTTGAAGATTGTGTAAATCGTTGGTGTGATACATAAATACATCGCCTTGGTAAAAATTAGCAATACCATGCTGATAGTCAGGTATTTCGGTGTAGTTTTCACGTCTAATGGAATATACGTCGTATTCTCCATTTTTGTCGGGCGAAACGTAAAACGGCAAAATATCGCAACCTTTATAATCAACGGAAATTGTGTCTTTTAGTTGCCCGTTATTGTTGTCAAAAAGATAAATTGTACCGTGACCTACGTTTTTGTTGTAATCAGGTATGTAAGAGCCTGTAACAATGAGCATATCGTTTTGCACTGTAAAATTAGTGAAAATCTTAGTGGCTACAATTTTTGTGGTAAACAATTGCTGCCCTTGAGTATTCATTTTGATAATACGATAGTAGTACAAACCGCTGTAAGTATCTGATTCAGAATTAGAATCAACCATTCCATCCCACACAAGCATATAAAGCGAGCCATCAACATATTCTACCGTATATATTGATTTTTTGACATTGCCGTTGGCAACCATAGTGCCGTTGGTGTTGTAGATGCAGTATTCGCCAAAGTGGTTGTAGAGTATAATCTGATTGTTAAACGAAGTTACATCTTCTGGTGTAAAGTCGTATTCCATAATATAAGTCAAATTGTTGCCCAGAATATGCATCACAAGGTGTTCATCGCCAGTAGAGTTGATTATTTCGTGTTGAAAATATGCCACATCGCCATTGTTGAATAGTGTGAGCGGCACAAACATAGGTGCTGAGTTTAGCGGAGTGATTTTGCCTTGCTGATTAATTTTGCAAATAGATGATACGTTGTCGTCATAATTATGATCGGCAACTATAATATCGCCGTTTTGATTGGCAATAATGGAGGCAAAATTGACAAAATTATCCACAGTATCCGACGAGGTGTAAGTGCCGTCGCGTTTTACTGTAGTTACCACAAAAGCATTGGTTTGGCTGCAATGATTAGGCATAGCCACCGAGCCATCGGGCAAGATTGTAAACCATTCAACATCTTCTAAAAAAATACCCAACGATTTGGCAGGTTCGCCCATAGGGTCGGGATAAACTATGTGGTCGTTGCAGGCAAGGAGGGTTGCCGAGGTTATGATTGCCAATATGTATTTAGTTGATTTCATAGTAGTTGTGCATTTTTTAATAGCCGTAATTGTATTTAGCGATGGTTTTATAGTGGAGGTTTACCTTAACGCCAGCCCTGAGCGAAAATTCCAACAATCTGAAAACGTCGGGGATATACAAATTTTGATATAGAAGCGCGGCATCGTTGTATTTTTTTGCAGGATTGTTGTAAGAGCGGAAGTCGTACGCAATGCCAAGATCGGCAAAATACGTTATCCGTTTTACATTTACGTTGAGTTTAACGCCGCCAAGCACCGAAGTGTTGATTCGGTTTTTGGTATCAATGCCGTCTGCCAAATCCGACCTTTCAGGATATACACCTTCGGCTTCGGTGTAGGCTATATAATTGGAACTCAAGATATATCTAAACTGTGCTCCGGCATATACCGACGGCACAACAATTTCGTTTCCCGAAAAAATATTAGCCTCCAAACATAGCGGCACCGACAAGATAGCGCAATCTTCGTTGTAGTAGAAAATTGCATTTTTGTAGTTTGTGCCAGTGAGAAATATCAATATTTCCAATGATGATATTTCTTAACAACATTCTGGAAAAAGAAAGGCAATGCAAATGAGATTAAATTGCAATATGAGGTTCAGGTTTTCAAATTACAGTAAGGAGACAATCCATGCGTAGAAAATTCACTTTGATTGAGTTGCTTGTCGTCATCGCTATAATTGCGATACTTGCGGCGATGCTGCTGCCCGCTTTGAGCAAGGCACGGGAGAAGGCACGCACAATTTCCTGC
>JAGCDD010000270.1 GCA_017651345.1 Bacteroidales bacterium
TGAGCACAGATTGGGATGAAGAAGCAGACCTTATCCGCAAAAAGGCAATGGATAACGATTTCTTCGGCGCTGTTGGTTCGCTCAACTTCGACAACAAAAATGGCCTCACAGCCACTCTCGGCGGCGGTTGGAACAAGTACGACGGCGGACACATCGGAAACGTTCTTTGGTGCGAAAAAGTGGATCTTGCCTCCGACCACGAATATTACAACAACAACGGCGTAAAAATCGACGGCAACATCTACGGCAAGGTAAACTATCAGATAACCAAATTTTTAAACACATTTGTAGACCTTCAATACCGCCACACAAGCACCAAAATGAATGGTCCGAGCGACGATTTTGACAACTACGAGCAAATAATCTACGCCAACACATACCGCTACGACTTTTTCAATCCCAAAGCGGGAATCTTCGCCGACATCACCGACAACGACAAAGTATACGCCTCGGTAGCCGTAGCACACAAAGAGCCTACCCGCAATGACTACGAAGAACATCTCGGCGCCGACATCAAGGCAGAGCAGCTCACCGACTACGAGATTGGTTACAAACGCCTCGGCAAGGTGTTCTCAGCAGGATTGAACTATTATTATATGTATTACAAAAATCAGTTTGTACTTACCGGTCAGCTCAACGAGATAGGAGAGATGATAGCCTCTAACGACAATTCAGGTCGCAGTTACCGCGCAGGAATAGAACTTGAAGCCGCTTTTCAGCCCGTTGATTGGTTCCGTTGGGACGCTAACGCCACTTTCAGCCGCAACCGAAACAAGCATTTCACAGTTACAATCGATGATCCAGAAGTTTACGATTCCGACGATTCATCTACTCACGGAACCGAAGCAGTGGATTTAGGCAGCACACCCACAGCATTTTCGCCGGAGGTAATTGCCAACAACATATTCACATTCAACAAGAAAGGATTTTCGGCATCGATAGTTACCCGTTTCATCGGAAAACAGTATCTAACCAACTATGGTTTCGAATATTACGTATGCGACGGCAAACGTGAGAAATACACCCCCGACGGTGTAAAATATTCCTTGATGCTCGACAAGTTTACCACCACCGACATCAACCTTTCGTACACTTTCAATTTCAGAGTTCCCAAATCATTGACTCTTGGCGTGTCGATTTACAACATATTCTCAACCGAATACGACAACAACGGATGGGGCGGCTGCCTAGTTAACACCAAATCCGACGGAAGTTTATATGCGTGGAATCACTACAAAAAAGTAGGAGCGTGGGGCGCCGGTTTTGCACCATCTGCACCGATTAATTTCTTGGTTCACGCAAGCATTAAATTTTAACAAGCTATATGGCAGAGTATTTTCAAGAAAACTGGTTAGAAATCGTCGGCACGATTATAGGCTTTGTGTATCTATGGCAAGAGGTTAAAGCCTCTATATGGCTGTGGCTCACTGGCATAGTTATGCCGGCGATTTATACTATAGTGTATTACAAAAGCGGACTTTACGCCGATTTTGGTATTCAGATCTATTACATTATTGCCGCCATTTACGGTTTTTTGGTTTGGAAATTCGGCAAAAAGGACAACAAAAAAGCCGAACTTATGATTGTGCATACCTCTGCACGTCAGGCTGTTGTGCTTGCTGTTATAGCGGTTTTGGTTTTTATTCCAATTTATTTAATTTTGACCAGCTTTACCGACAGCACAGTGCCTTTTTACGACTCGGCAACCACCGCCCTCAGCGTTGTAGCATTGTGGATGTTGGCTAAGAAACACGTGGAGCAATGGTTTGTATGGATTGCCGTAGATGCCGTTAGTTCAGCACTTTACTTCTACAAAGGAATCTATTTCACCGCCGTTCTTTACGCAGTTTACACAGTGGTAGCAATTTACGGTTACAAAAAATGGAACTTAATGGAAAAAACTCAGTACAATGATAACGTTTGATTTTCAACCAGATACAGTTATTCTCGGCGGCGGCACTTATCCGATGCACCCCATCCCGCTTGGCATTTTGCAAAATGCTCCCCGTGTGCAATGTTGCGACGGTGCGGCTCAGGAATATATCTCTCGTGGCAACACTCCTTGGCGAATCATCGGCGACGGCGACTCTATGTCCGACGAAATCCGTCTGCAGTTTGCCGACCGTATACGCATTTTCTCGGAGCAGGAGACCAACGACCAGACCAAAAACGTAATGTACGCCCGCAACCACGGTGCCAAGCGCATTGCAATTGTAGGCGCAACAGTTCGCCGCGAAGACCATACCATCGGCAATATCAGCCTATTGACCGAATACAACAAAATGGGTCTCGAAGTGCGCATCTACACCGACAACGGAATGTTTGTAATATGCAATGGCACAACCACTTTTGGAGTAAAAGCAGGCTCACAGATTTCTATTTTTAATTGGAAAGCCCACGGTTTTAAAGGCGAAAACCTCCGTTACCCTCTCAGCGATTTTGACGCACTTTGGATGGGTACGCTAAATGAGGCAACAGATGATACGGTAACTATCTATGCCGAAGGGGTTTATATTGTGTATTTAAACTTTTCCTAAACGTCTAAAAAACCGCCAAGTTACTACACTACAAAGCGCTGCCGACAGAATATCCGACACCGCCTGACATATCTCCACGCCTGTTATCCCAAAGAAATGCGGCAAAATCAATATCAGCGGAATAAAGAACATTCCCTGACGCGAAATAGAGGTAATGCTTGCCAAAAACCTTTCTCCTGTGGTCTGCAAAAGCATATTTGCCAATATTACCAACGCGCTAAACGGCATCGAAAAGCAGAGAAAACGCAACGCCGTGCTGCCGATTTCCACCACCAAATGGCTCTCTGCCTTAAACAGTCCCACAATCTCCTCGGCAAATATCCAGCACGAAATAGCACCTGTTACCAAAATGCCGGTGCATACTGCAAGCGAAAAAAAGTAACTTTTGCGCACTCTCGCATAGTTGCCAGCACCGTAGGCAAATCCGCAGACAGGCTGGAAACCTTGTCCGAAACCAGCCACGAGCGAACCCACAAGCCAGTTTACACGTCCCACCACCGACATTGCTGCCACAGCCGCGTCGCCGTAAACGCCTCCTGCACGGTTGAGTAGGATAGTGGCGGCGGCACTGCATCCTTGGCGAAAAAGCGAAGGAAGCCCTGTGGTAAGTATCAGTGTATAAGTGGATAACTGTTTTGAAATATATTCCTTGCCCAAACGCAGCATACTATTTTTGCCCAAAAGCGCAAAGAGCATTACTCCGGCACTAATCACCTGACAAAGCACCGTAGATAGCGCCGCGCCCGAAA
>JAGCDD010000271.1 GCA_017651345.1 Bacteroidales bacterium
ACTACGGCAACCGTTATATTATAAAAGGCAGTGCGACAGGCGCAAAGAGAACCCTTGGATGCAATGTCGGGTTCATCACTAAACCCCAAGGTTCATTGCTGAACCAAAAACTACCAAGATCTTGTGATTCCCTAAACGAAGTAACTCTTCACTACGGCAACCGCCCAATATTTTTCAAAGAACAGGTTTCTGTCATTTGACGCTACAAAGTAAAAACAAAGGTACGCAATCTTTTTGCGTAACGCAATTTTTTTTTGATTTTTTTGAAAAATTTATTTCAAGACTTCCCAAAAACCCGTTTTCTTAGAACCGACACGACGGACATATACATCACGCAGTTTTTCAATGTTACGCCACACGGTGCTTTCGTCTATTCCAAGAATATTGGCAATGTCCGTTTTTGTGATATATGGATTATCTGACATCAATTGTAATATGGTAGTTTGTGTTTCTGTTAATTGATCTGTAAACTTATCTATATACTTTTCTGTTCCTACCACATTTACACTTGCATTTAAAGGTGCATTTAAAGGTGCATTTAAAGGTGCATTGTCGGTTACACCTACATTTACAGGGACATTTATAGGTGCATCAATCTTATGCAAATTGACCCTTAGTATAAAATCATTGTCGGTGATTTTGGGTTCGGCGGTGCCGTTGGCGTTAAGTTCACGGCAGACACGGTCGATGCCTTCGCCAAACTCCTTCACGTATTCGTGGGCTTTGAGAAAGGCGGCGATGACGGGATTGCGGGAAAAATGCGTGTGGCGGATGTTCCACGGGCGGACAAGTCCTGGCAAATTGCCAGGAGACTCGAACACAATGTGGTCGTCAAACATTTTTATCTGAATTTCAGTGCCTTTGATATTGTAAGCGCGATGGCAACAAGCATTCACAACCATCTCCTGAATCGCAAACACAGGATAGTCGCGGCGGGTGACAAAGATGCCTTTGTTGCCCAAAAAAGTATGCTCCGCCACCTGAGTTTCGATAAACTCGACTGTCTTCTGCACTTGGTTAAGTATTGTGCCTTCGAATGTTACGTCCTTGATGACGTTCATCTCCGCGCCTGTTTTTTCCTCTGTGCCAACATAACGGATAAAGCGCGTGCGAGCCCTCGGAAAAAACTTTTGGGGATTCTTGCCGAAAAGTAAAATACAGGCGGTGCTTACTTCGTCGTCGCCCGTCTTGGGATTCGTGCGGACAAAATCGTTGTTTTCTTTGAGGTAGTCGAGCGGTTTTTTGCCATAACCGATACGCTTGACGTACTTTGTAACGGCCGTCATATCAATGTCTGAAACCTTAGCACCATAAACGGCGGTGTTTTCAAAATACCGCTCGCCCTTGTCGTACATCAGTTGGATGCGCTCGTCGAAAGAGAGTTTGCGGCTCTTGTCGCCTGAACGCATAAAAGCCTCGTCGGCCTGATTGGTGTGAAGTGTTTGGCTTGCAGGTACTTGAATCAGCAACAGACGGTCTTTTTCGCCGTCCTTGTTGACGCACGGCATATAAGAAAACTTGACAGAAACTGACGGTATGCAAAAGTCGAAAGGCACGCGAAGAATCTCGTTGAGTTTTTCGGGGTAACGGTCAATGCCCTCAAATTCGCGCTTTCGGTCGGTAACGCCAACAACCAACACGCCGCCATCAGCATTAGCCATAGCCACGATAGGCACTGCCAACGCCTTGGGTGTAACCTGAATGCTCTTGCAGTCAAAGGTCTGTCCCTCATCGCGGGTTCGTATGTCTTTTAATGTAAGCATAGGATATTCAGCGACACGCTCACCACTCCGCGCAAAAGGCTGATTGCCTGTCGGATTTGGTCAAGCATTGATACGTCTTCTATGGAAACTGTCAGTTGTGTCATATCGTTTACTTTTTTTGCAAATATAAGTCATTTTTTTTATTCCACAAAAAAGTTTTTTGTGGAATAAACATTTACACATCAAAATAATAAGGCTGAGGGATAGGACATTGAATGCTGATATAATTAAATGGCAAATCCATTTTGTCCAAATCCTCTTTGTGTTTCGACAATAAATCATTCTCCACGGAATAGTAATACACCAATTTCAAATAAAGTGAATACAGATAAAGAGGAGGAAAAGAGCCATTTGATTCGATAAACCATTCTAAAAAGTCCTTTTTACCCTTTGAAGAATTACAACTCTTGCAAACGGCAATCAAATTGTCAGACGAGTCTGAGCCTCCTTTGCTTTTTGGCAAAATGTGGTCAAAGGCAATTTCTGAACTATCCTTAAATTCGCAACCACAATAATGACAAAACGCACTACCGTTAATCAACTTCGAGCGATTGATAACCCACAAGTTACCAATCTTCCATTCGCCGAGTTTGTATGCCTTAAACGCTTTTTCCCGACGAATGAAACAATATTTGTTGTATTCTTTAAATCCATACTGCCGAGCCATAATGCACATATTTAGATTTGCAAACGCCCAATACAGCACCTCGCCAAAATTGTTGAACTTGCGCATTTCCAAAGATTTATATAGTCATCAAATCACGTGTCGAAAGATTCAATGGGGCAAAGTTAGTAATTAATTGTTAGAATCATTGCGGAATGTGAAAAAACACGGACAACAATTTTTCGCCTCACTCCTCATACAGCCCCTGCATTCGCCTCACCTCTTCCTTCATCCATTTCACCACGACGTCGGGCGAGATGACCCTCACGCCTGCGCCATAACTCAAAAACATCGAGAACAGTTCGTAATTGATGACTACAAAAATCTGAAACTCGCACGAGC
>JAGCDD010000272.1 GCA_017651345.1 Bacteroidales bacterium
AAACGACCCTACATTTAGCCTTCGCCTTGCTCAAAAAGCCATTGAGTTAGATTCCACCAACCAACAGGCTTACAGCGCATTACTCAATTCATTTTACAACACCGACATATTTTACAACATAACTGCACATCTATCCGACAGCGCAGGACTTTCTTACGTTACTCACGATTGTCAATACATCCTTACACTCGAAAAAGAGTACGACAAAAACTACTACGCATTACGAATATCCTCTGTCAACGGCGAACAACTTGCACTTATCCCCCACCCTGCCGAAATTACCTCTGCTTCGATGTCGCCATGTGGCAGATACTTTATCACCACTTCCGAAGACAGCATCGCCCGTATCTTTACAATCAACGGAAAAGAAATTAAACGCATCACAGAGCACCACGCAATACTTCATCATGCGACCTACTCTCCCGACTGCACGCTAATAGCCACAGCCGGAAGCGATGGAAATGTTATGGTATGGGACACACTCGGCAATCCAATCTCCACCATCAACGCCTTAGACGGAGATGTATACTACACTTCATTTTCATACGATGGCAAACGCATTGTGGCTGCCGGCGACGACATAGCAGCTAAAGTATATACGTCAGAAGGTAAGCTTATCACCACTCTTGAAATCCGCGAAGACCCAAGGTTTGCCATCTCGGTATTCCTTACAGCTGTATTCTCGCCCGATGGTCGATATATTTTAACCTCAAGCATCGACCGATTAAACAAAAATCACAAAGCCAAACTATGGGACAGCTACGGCAACGAACTTGTTGAGTACACAGGACACAACGACCTTCTCAATTCGGCATTTTTTTCTAACGATGGCACAACGGTAATCACAGCCTCCAACGACGATATTGTAAGAGTTTATTCTCTATCTGGCGAACTCAAAAAAATACTCAAAGGACACCGAGGCAATGTATATTCAGCAAGAATTGCACCCGACGGACAGACAATTGTTACTGTTGGCGGCGACAAAACCGTGCGCACTTGGGATATAGCACAGCGTTTTGAAACATATCCCGATGCCGAAGGTATCAATTTTGCCTGTTTTTCGCCCGACTGTATGAATCTTTTGGTTGCAAAAGACACGGTGGCATATCTTTGGGACCTCACTGGCGAAAAAGCCGCTGAATATACTGGACACACCAAAACAGTAAACACAGCTCGATTTTCGCACAACGGCAAATACGTGGCAACAGCATCCAACGATGGCACTGTAAAACTATGGGAAAAAGGCGGAAAACTCATCAAAACATTCACCTCCCACACAAAACAAGTAAACGATGCTGTTTTTTCGCCCGACGATCAGTATTTAGTTTCGGTATCAGACGATAGCACAGTGGTAATCAATAACTTAACCACAGACGAAAGTATTCGCACCCACCAACACCAAGGAGAAGTAACCTCAATAGCTTTTCAACCGCAAAACAACACATTTGTTACAGGAGGTAGCGACCGAAAAATAATCACCAACAACATAAAAGGCAATGTAATCAACACATATATATGTCACAACGGAAAAATAAACTCAGTGGCATATTCTGCAGATGGCGAATACATTGTATCTGCCTCCGAAGACAAAACAGCCATCTTGTGGAACATCAACGGATCAGTAAACCACATTTTCCGAGGCTTTGAAAACTGTGTAAACTCCGCAAGTTTTTCGCCCGACGGAAAGTACATTGTTACCACATCCGACGATGGAATAGCAAGTATTTGGACAATAGATGGCAAAGACATCATCAAGTTTAAACAAGAAGGCAAAGCACAATCAGCAGCATTTTCGCCCGATGGCAAATACCTAATAGCCATACACAACAACAAATCGGGTCAACGCACTATAAAAGTAAGACTCTTAAGCGCAGGCGACATCAACCGACATATCGATAAACTTGAACTATACGGCACTGTTTGGGCACCCGATCACGAATCGGCTGAAAGATATGGAATGTAATAATTCAAAATTCAAAATTCAGAAATCAAAATTAAGAATTCAGAATTAACAATAAATAATCACAATTAGGGATAACAAAAAAAGCCGGATTTTTGAATCCGGCTTTAATTATAAGAGTTCTTAGTAGAATATTATTCTGCTTTGGGTTCGTTAGCCTCGGCTTGAGCGGGAGCATCTGCAGTTTTTTTCTTGCGGCTACGACGAGTAGTCTTAGGAGCAGCTGCTTTAGGAGCGTTTTTAGCGTTGCTGTAGTTGGGGTTGAAATCAACAAGCTCCATGTAACACATCTTAGCGTTGTCGCCGAGACGGTTAACAGTTTTAAGGATTCTTGTATAACCACCATTGCGTTCAGCAACTTTGGGAGTAACTTCCTCTACAAGGTGTTTAACAGCATTTTTGTCTCTGAGTTTAGCAAAGCAGAAGCGGTTAGCGTTACGTCTCTTGATTTTATACAAATCTTTGAGTTTTTCGTCGGCACCAGCCTTCTCTTCAGCGTATTTCAAATTATCTTTGGCTGCTGTGATAATTGGCTCAACAAAAGAACGGAGTTCTTTAGCCTTGGCAAGAGTAGTGTTGATGTTATGGTTTTTGATCAACGAAGCGGCCATATTCGAAAGCATAGATTTTCTGTGGCCATACTTCCTACCTAAATGATTGATTTTGTCTCTATGTCTCATTGTCTTATAAATTACTGAGCATCACTGCTCTACGATTAATCTTTATCAAGTTTGTACTTAGAAATATCCATACCGAAACTGAGGTTCATGTTTTCCAACAAGTCGTCGAGCTCGGTGAGAGATTTTTTACCGAAGTTGCGGAACTTTAACAAGTCGTTTTTGTTGAATACTACGAGTTCTGCGAGAGTTTCTACGTCGGCAGCCTTCAAGCAGTTGAGAGCGCGAACCGAAAGGTCGAGGTCTACGAGCTTTGTTTTGAGCAACTGACGCATGTGGAGTACTTCCTCGTCGAACTCTTCGTTTTCAAAACTTTCGTTAGAGTCGAGAGTAATCTTCTCGTCCGAGAACAACATAAAGTGGTAGATAAGTATTTTGGCAGCCTCTTTGAGCGCGTCTTTTGGGTGAATAGAACCATCGGTTTCTATTTCCATAACGAGCTTTTCGTAGTCGGTTTTCTGCTCTACCCTGTAGTTTTCTGTATAATACTTAACGTTCCTGATAGGAGTATAAATAGAATCAACAGCAATTATACCGATTTCGCTGTCGGCGATTTTATTCTCATCGGCGGGCACATATCCGCGACCCTTGTTGATGGTGATTTCCATCGAGAGTTTTACAGAAGGTTCGAGGTTGCAGATAATCTGCTGGGGATTTAAAATCTTGAAGCTATTGAGAAACTTCTCGAGGTCTCCCGCCTTGAACTGCTGCTGTCCACTGACAGTAATTGTGGCCTTTTCAAAATCCTGCCCGTCAACTGTCTGTTTGAAGCGGATTTTCTTTATATTGAGGATCATTTCGGTGAGATCCTCTATAACGCCGGGAATAGTAGAAAATTCGTGGTCTACTCCTTCGATGCGGATTGATGTTATAGCAAAACCTTCCAAAGAAGATAGTAGAATTCTCCTTAAAGCATTACCGATAGTAATGCCAAAACCGGGTTCAAGAGGACGAAACTCAAATTTACCATAAGTTTCGTCGGCTTCTAACATAATAACTTTGTCGGGCTTTTGAAAAGCTAATATTGCCATTTGAATGTATATTTATTATTTCCGGTAAAAATATACGGAAACGCCGTAAGGCGCAACCGTATAATAATATTATTTAGAATAAAGTTCAACTATAAGCTGTTCTTTAATGTTCTCAGGGATGTCCTCTCTTGCAGGAACGTTCATAAATTTGCCTGACAAAGAAGCGTTGTCCCATTCGAGCCAGCTGAAGCGAGATCTATTAGCACCTTGAAGCGAGTTTGTAATCACTTCGAGAGCTTTTGATTTTTCTCTTACGCCAATGATATCGCCAACTTTAACGTGGTAAGAGGGAACACCTAATACTTTACCGTTAACAACAATATGACGGTGGCTAACAAGCTGACGTGCAGCAGGACGCGAAGGAGCTATACCAAGACGGTATACAACGTTGTCTAAGCGGCTTTCGAGCAACTGAATAAGTACTTCACCAGTAACACCTTTGCTTTTCTGAGCTTTTACAAAGAGATTTGAGAACTGACGTTCCAAAAGTCCGTAGGTGTATTTAGCTTTTTGTTTTTCTTTAAGCTGAGTACCATACTCCGAAGTTTTTGCGCGTTTCTTATCAATACCGTGCTGTCCCGGGGGGTAATTCTTTTTATCCAAATATTTATCTGTGCCGTAGATCGGCTCGCCAAACTTTCTGGCGATTTTTGATTTAGGGCCTGTATATCGTGCCATTTCTTAATGTTTTAAAGATCGTTTAAACTCTTCTTCTTTTTGCAGGACGGCATCCGTTGTGGGGCAGCGGTGTTACGTCGATAATTTCTGTTACTTCCACGCCAGATGAGTGGATCGCTCTGATAGCGGCTTCGCGACCGTTGCCTGGTCCTTTCACGTATACTTTCACTTTGCGAAGTCCTAAACTGTAGGCTGTGCTAGCACATTCGTTAGCTGCCTGTTGCGCTGCATAGGGTGTGTTTTTCTTAGAGCCTTTGAAACCCATTTTACCGGCTGATGCCCAAGAGATAACTTCCCCCGAAGCGTTGGTCAAAGAGATTATAATGTTGTTGAACGACGAGTGAATGTGGCCTTGGCCTACTGCGTCGATTTTAACAACTCTCTTTCTCGTTACTTTACTTTTGTTTGCCATGTTGCTAAATGTTATTTAGTAGCTTTCTTCTTATTAGCTATTGTCTTTTTCTTACCTTTACGTGTGCGAGCGTTGTTTTTGGTTTTCTGTCCTCTTACAGGAAGTCCAAGTCTGTGGCGAATACCACGATAGCATCCGATATCCATCAGACGCTTGATGTTCATTTGGATTTCAGAACGGAGCTCACCTTCTACCTTGAAGTTGTCGTTGATAATCTGGCGGATTTTAGCTACCTGATCGTCGTTCCAATCCTGTACTTTAAGGCCTTTGTCTATACCAGCCTCGTCGAGAATCTTTGCTGCTCTGCTTCTGCCTATACCATATATATAGGTGAGTCCTATCTCGCCGCGTTTGTTTTTGGGTAAGTCTACACCAACTATTCTTGCCATTATTTTATAATTTACTTAATTATGTGCGTTTTCGGGGTGCAAAATTAATGTTTATTTTTTACACTTCCAAAATTGCCGACTATTATTTTAACCTTGACGTTGTTTAAATTTGGGATTTGATTTACAAATGATGTAAACCCTTCCTTTTCTTCTTACGACTTTGCAGTCGGCCGATCTTTTTTTAACAGATGTTCTAACTTTCATTGTAGTATGTTTTATTTATATCTGAAAGAAATTCGTCCTTTTGACAGATCATAAGGAGACATTTCAACTTTTACTCTGTCGCCGGGCAATATTTTAATATAGTGCTGGCGCATCTTGCCCGATATGTGGGCGATGATGGTGTGGCCGTTTTCGAGTTCTACGCGGAACATGGCATTCGAAAGGGCCTCCTTTATTACTCCGTCTTTTTCTATCGCTGTTTCTTTCGGCATTTTAATGTGTATTGCAAAATGTTGTCTATGTGCGCGTTTTTTCCGCGGTGCAAAAATATAAAATTTTTAAATATCCTAAATTTTTCAGAATATTTTTTTTAAAAAAAGAAAAAAATCTTCGGCTTCGAAAACTGAAGCCGAAGTTTTCTATGTTTTTGCGACCTACATACCAGAACCCGCGCGTCCTTTGATACGGCCGGATTTCATAAGTCCGTCGTAGTGACGCATTAGCAAGTGGCTTTCGATCTGCTGAAGTGTGTCAAGTATTACGCCTACGAGAATCAGCAACGATGTGCCGCCGTAGAACTGGGCGAACTGGTTGTTGACGCCGCAGAGAATTGCGAATACAGGGAGTATACCAATTATGGCGAGGAAGATTGCCCCCGGAAGGGTAATCCTCGACATAATTTCGTCGAGTTTGTCTACTGTGGCTTTACCGGGTTTGATGCCGGGGATGAATCCGCCTTTTTTCTTCATGTCATCGGCCATTTGCTGCGGGCTGAAGGTGATGGCTGTGTAGAAATAGGTGAATACAATAATCAGCAATGCGTAGGTAAAATTATACCAGAAACCGGTGAAGTCGGCAAAGGCTGCCGCAATGCCCTGTGTAGTTTCAGAATTGAAACGTGTGAACATTAGCGGTATAAACATTAAGGCCTGAGCGAAGATTATGGGCATTACACCTGCGGCGTTTACCTTGAGGGGCAGATACTGCCTTACTCCGCCGTATTGTTTGTTGCCCACAATACGTTTGGCGTATTGTACGGGAATTTTGCGCACTCCCTGTACAAGTAAGATGGATACCACAAACACTAAGAAGAGCATAACGAGTTCTACGATGAAGACGATAAGTCCACCGCCCGCTACTTCCTCTACGCACGACACGAATTCGGCGCTGAGTGCAAACGGGAACCTCGCTATAATACCAATCATAATGAGGAGTGATATACCGTTACCTATACCTTTATCAGTTATACGTTCGCCTAACCACATAATGAACATTGTGCCTGCCGTCAAGATAATGTACGACGGTAGGTTAAATGACCAAAAGCCATCGGCAAGGAATGCCGATGAAGGCAACTGAAACCTCAGGTTGGCTACATAGCTTGGAGCCTGAATCAACAGTACTGCTACTGTGAGGTAGCGAGTGATTCTGTTAATTTTGCGGTGTCCGCTTTCGCCTTCACGCTGAAGTCTTTGGAAATAGGGTATTGCCATACCTAACAATTGCACAATAATAGATGCCGTGATGTAAGGCATAATACCGAGTGCGAAGATTGAGGCGTTGGCAAATGCGCCACCCGAAAACATATTGAGAATAGACATGATACCTTCGTCAGTCTGTTTCGACAGTGCGCTAAGTTGGGTAGGGTCGATACCGGGGAGCACGATGTGCGCTCCAACACGGTATACAAGCACGAAACCCAATGTGGCGATAATCCTGTTGCGAAGATCGTCTATCTTCCAAATGTTTTTTAGTGTCTGGATAAATTTTTTCATTAGAGTTAAATTTACAAAGTATTAGCGGTACCGCTCAGTGATTCGATGGCTTCTTTAGCAGATTTAGAGAAAGCGTGGGCAGTAACATTGATTTTTTTGGACAATTTACCGTTGCCTAATACTTTTACTCTGTCGCTTTTTTTAGCCAATCCATTCTGAAGCAGCACGTCGATGTTGATGTCGGAAACATTGAGTTTCGATGCGAGATCTTCCAAATCAGAAAGGTTGATTACTCTGTATTCTACTCTGTTGATGTTGTTGAATCCGAATTTGGGTACGCGTCTGATGTATGGCATCTGACCGCCTTCGAAACCGAGTTTATGCGAATAACCGGAACGTGCTTTGGCTCCTTTGTGACCCCTTGTAGAGGTACCACCCCAACCTGATCCTTGGCCACGGCCTAATCTCTTCTTGGTGCTGGTAGAACCTTCTGCCGGTTTTAAATTTGACAAGTCCATAACTGTAAATAATTATTCGTTAATATCTTCTACTTTTACAAGGTGTCTAACTTTGACAATCATTCCGTTGATAGAGGGAATGTCTTCAACAATAACCGAAGCTCCAATCTTTTTAAGTCCGAGGGCTTCAAGAGTGGCTTTCTGGTCTTTTGGCCAGCCGATTTTGCTGCGGATTTGGGTTACTTTCTTTTTCATTTCTGTTTTAAAAATTAACCGTTAAACACTGTGTTGATGTCTACACCTCTAAACTGCGAAACAGCATGAACGTCTCTCATCATAGAGAGTGCTTTGAATGTAGCCTTTACGAGGTTGTGAGGGTTAGACGAGCCTTTTGACTTAGCGAGCACGTCGTGAATACCAACGCTTTCGAGTACTGCACGCATAGCACCACCAGCTTTTACACCAGTACCGCTTGATGCGGGTTTGAGCAATACATCGGCACCGCCGAATTTAGCCATCTGCTCGTGAGGTATAGTTCCTTTGTAGATAGGAACTTTGATAAGGTTTTTCTTTGCGTCTTCCACACCTTTGGCGATGGCGGTTGTTACTTCGTTGGCTTTGCCAAGTCCGTATCCAACAACACCATTTTCGTTACCTACCACAACAATGGCAGCAAATGTGAAGGTGCGTCCTCCTTTGGTAACTTTGGTAACACGGTTGATTGTAACAAGTCTGTCCTTAAGTTCCAAATCGCTTGTTTTTACTTTTTTATTTCCTGCTATCATAATTTCTTAGAATATTAAACCACCTTCTCTAGCAGCCTCGGCTAATGCCTGTACTCTGCCGTGATAAAGATAACCGTTTCTATCGAATACTACTGTGCTGTAACCAGCTGCCTTAGCCTTGTCAGCAATTGCTTTACCAACCAAACGAGCTTGCTCGGTTTTGTTAATTTTCTGGTCGGCAATATCCTTTATTCTTGAAGATGTGGCGACTAATGTTACATGTTTAACATCGTCGATTAATTGTACAAAGATGTTCTTGTTGCTTCTGAATACGCAAAGTCTGGGACGTTCAACGCTACCCGATACTTTTTTGCGTATGCGGTATTTTATTCTTTGTCTTCTTTCCTGCTTAGTTAAAGCCATGTTGAATAAAATTTAATTAATTAATTACTTAGATGATGAAGCTGCTTTACCTGCTTTTCTGCGGATTACTTCGTCTACAAACTTAATACCTTTGCCCTTGTAAGGTTCGGGAGCGCGGAACGAACGAATCTTGGCAGCAACTTGTCCTAAGAGCTGCTTGTCGCAGCTTGTGAGAGTGATAATCGGGTTAGCGCGTTTTTCCTGAGCAACTTCAACCTTGATTTCAGAGGGAAGTTCGATAAGGATATTGTGTGAATAACCAACGGCTATATCAAGGAGCTGACCCTGAGCTGTGGCGCGGTATCCTACACCAACCATTTCCTGTTTGATTGTAAATCCTTCGGATACGCCTTTTACCATATTGTTAATCAAGGCGCGGTAAAGACCGTGAAGTGATCTGTTGGCCTTGTCGTCATTTGGACGGGAAACTTTGAGTTCTCCGTCTTTTACCTCAACTTTGATGTTAGGATTTACTTTTTGCTTCAATTCTCCAAGCTTGCCTTTGACCGACACTGTGTTAGTTTTGTCGTCTACGGTTACTTGTACTCCACTGGGGATTTGAACGGGCAATTTTCCTATTCTTGACATTTTGATTGAATTTTTTAATAAACGTAACAAATTACCTCTCCGCCGATGTTTTGAGTTCTTGCTTCTTTATCGGTCATAATACCTTTTGAGGTGGAAACTATGGCAATACCTAAACCGTTGAGCACACGGGGAAGGTCTTTGCAGGCAGCGTATTTACGCAAACCAGGGGTAGACACGCGTGTGATGTTCTGGATGGCAGCCTCTTTTGTTTCCGGATTGTATTTCAAAGCTATTTTGATAGTACGACTCTCGTCGTCGAATTTGTAGCTGAGAATATAACCTTTAGTAAAAAGTATTTTGGTAATTTCTTTTTTAACATTTGATGCTGGCACTTCCACGATTCTGTGGTTGGCCGCTACGGCGTTTCTGATACGGGTCAAGAAATCTGCAATAGTATCTGTCATTTTGTCTGTTTTGTTTAATAATTTACCAACTTGCTTTTTTTACACCGGGTAATAGGCCGTTAGATGCCATTTCGCGGAACTGGATGCGGCTGATGCCAAAAAGTCTCATATATCCTCTCGGACGTCCTGTAAGTTTGCAACGGTTGTGCAAACGGATGGGGTTAGAGTTTCTGGGAAGCTTTTGAAGCCCTACGTAATCGCCTTCAGCTTTGAGCTTAGCTCTTTTCTCGGCGTATTTAGCTATAAGTTTTGCGCGTTTTACTTCGCGCGCTTTCATTGATTCCTTTGCCATTTTAATTATTTTTTAAAGGGTAATCCGAAATTTTTCATCAATTTGAAACCTTCTTCATCGGTTTTGGCTGTGGTAACGAAAGTGATGTTCATACCCATAATCTTGTTGATTTTGTCAATGTCGATTTCGGGGAAGATGATCTGTTCTTTGATACCAAGAGTGTAGTTGCCTCTGCCGTCGAATTTTCCTGAAATACCGTTGAAGTCGCGGATACGTGGCAACGAAATGGCGATGAGCCTTTCGAGGAATTCATACATACGGTCGCGACGCAGTGTTACCATAACACCGATAGGCATACCTTTTCTAAGTTTGAAGTTAGATATGTCTTTGCGCGAGGTGGTGGCTACAGGTTTCTGACCAGAGATAGCGGTCAGCTCAGCGATAGCGGTGTCGATAAGTTTTTTATCGGCTGTTGCTTCGCCAATACCCTGGTTGATGATGATTTTAACGAGTTTTGGGGCCTGCATTACGCTTTTATAGCCGAACTCTTTCATCAAAGCGGGGGCGATTTCCTGCTTGTACTTTGTTTTTAATGTCGGTACGTATTGCATTTTAGTTTATCTCCTTTTTGTCTTTAGATTTTTTTGAATAACGTACTAACTTCATCTTTCCGTCTTTGCCTTCAACAAGCTTGCGACCTACGCGGGTAGGCTTGTCGGTTTCGGGGCAGATAAGCATGAGGTTAGAGATGTGAATTGGGGCGGGTTTCTCCTCGAATCCGCCGTTCTGATTGTTCTGGTTGGGTTTAACCGCTTTTTTAACGATGTTAACGCCTTCAACGATGGCGCGGTTTTTCTTTACCAGCACTTCTAACACTCTACCTCTTGTTCCTCTGAACTCGCCTGAGTTGACGATGACGGTGTCTCCTTTTTTAATGTGCAGTTTCTTCTGTGACATTGTTTTAATAACTTTAAATTACAAAACTTCGGGAGCGAGAGATACAATTTTCATGTAGTTGGCGCGGAGCTCGCGTGCAACGGGTCCGAAAATACGGGTACCTCTAAGTTCTCCTGCATTGTTGAGCAATACTACGGCGTTGTCGTCGAAACGGATGTATGAGCCGTCTGCTCTTCTGATTTCTTTGTTGGTGCGTACTATAACAGCCTTCGATACTGTTCCCTTCTTGATGTCTCCAGAGGGAAGTGCGCTCTTAACTGTTACAACCACCTTGTCGCCGACTGAGGCGTATCTACGTCCAGTTCCGCCGAGGACACGGATACAGAGGACTTCTTTTGCGCCGCTGTTGTCTGCGACAGTCATTCTTGATTCTTGTTGTATCATTTTACTTAGCTCTTTCTACGATTTCAACTAATCTCCAGTTTTTGCGTTTGCTCAACGGACGGGTTTCCATTATGCGTACGGTGTCACCAATGTTGCAGGTGTTTTCTTCGTCGTGCGCAACGAATTTTTTGGTACGGAGGATGAATTTTCCGTATTTGGGGTGCATCATTTTGCGCTTTACTTCTACGACGATAGATTTCTGCATTTTGTTGCTTACTACCACTCCGATACGCTCTTTTCTAAAGTTGCGTGCAACTTCTTGATTTTTAACTTCTTCCATGGTGCGAATCTATTGAACGTTTTTTAATTCACGACTGCGTTTTTCTGTCAACAGCCTTGCGATATATCTGCGGGTGTTGCGAATCTGTATGGGATTTTCGATTTGAGAAACTGCGTGATTGAGTTTCATCTTTGTGTATTCCATTGATACAGATTTGATTTTTTCATCGAGTTCAGCCGCGGTTAGTTCTCTGATCTCTTTGTTTGTTTCTGAACTTTTCATTATTCGTTGCTTAAAGTGTTGGCGTAATCGCGTCTAACGATAAATTTAGTTTTGATTGGAAGCTTCTGAGCTGCAAGGCGGAGAGCTTCTTTTGCAATTTCGTAAGGCACGCCGTCGGTTTCGAACATGATACGTCCGGGAGTTACGGGGGCTACGAAATATTCAGGCTGGCCTTTACCTTTACCCATGCGGACTTCTGCAGGTTTTTTGGTTACGGGCTTGTCGGGGAATATGCGGATCCAGATTTGACCTTCACGCTGCATCTTACGCGAAATGGCCTGACGAGCTGCCTCGATCTGACGTCCGGTAATCCAGAAATTTTCCAATGCTTTAAGGGCAAATGAGCCGAACGCAATTTCGTGGCCTCTTTGTGCGAGACCTCTCATGCGGCCCTTCTGCATTTTTCTGTATTTGGTCTTTTTCGGCTGTAACATTTTTCTTAGCTTTAATTGTTAAAGAAACTTACTTTTGTTTTTTAGGTCTAAAACCGCCACGTTTGGGTTGTGGTTTAGATCCTGTAGAGGGAGTGAGGTCTCTCTTACCGTATACTTCGCCTTTGCAGATCCATACTTTGATACCAATACGTCCTACTTTTGTGTGTGCTTCGGCGAATGCGTAGTCGATGTCTGCTCTTAAAGTGTGAAGAGGAATTCTTCCTTCTTTAAAGGCCTCGCAGCGTGCCATTTCAGCTCCGTTGAGACGGCCTGAAATAACAAATTTGATACCTTCTGCGCCCATTCTCATGGTAGAAGATATTGCCATTTTGATGGCTCTACGGTACGCTATCTTGCCTTCGAGCTGACGAGCTACGTTGTTGGCTACTATTACTGCGTCGAGTTCGGGACGTTTGATTTCGAAGATGTTGATTTGAACTTCTTTGTTGGTGATGTTCTTCAACTCTTCTTTGATTTTGTCCACTTCTTGTCCGCCTTTGCCGATGATGATACCCGGACGTGCGGTGTTTACTGTTACAGTAATAAGTTTGAGGGTTCTTTCGATAATAATCTTTGAGATGCTGGCTTTAGAAAGACGAACATTAAGATATTTACGGATCTTGTCGTCTTCAACTATTTTTTCAGAATAGCTGTTGCCGTCGTACCAGTTTGAATCCCAACCTTTTATGATTCCCAACCTGTTGCTGATCGGATTAGTTTTCTGTCCCATTTATTTCTTCTTTATTTTCTTTAGTACCTAATACAATTGTAACGTGATTAGACCTTTTCCTAATCCTGTAGGCACGGCCCTGAGGAGCGGGGTTAAGTCTTTTCAACATTCTGGCTCCGTCTACCTTAACTTCTTTTACATAGAGGTTGGCGTCTTCAAGACGGGCGTTTTCATTTTTGTTAACCCAGTTGGCAATGGCCGACTGCAAAAGTTTTCTCAACTTTCCAGCAGCTTCCTGGGGCGAGAACTGAAGAATGTCCAATGCTTTGTTGGCGGGCTGGTTACGGATAAGTCCGGCTACAAGACGCATTTTCCTGGGAGAAGTTGGGTTGTTTCTCAAAATCGCAAAAGCAACGTTTTTCTTCTGCTCTTTCAGTTTCTGTGCTCTTACTGTCTTCTTGGTTCGTTTTGTTTCACCCATTTTAGTATTTCTTTATTAAATGGTCTAACTTAATTTTACTTTTTGTTTCCTCCGTGGCCTCTGAAAGTGCGTGTGGGGGCAAATTCGCCGAACTTGTGACCTACCATGTTTTCAGTAACGTAAACAGGTATGAATTTGTTGCCGTTGTGAATTGCAACAGTGTGTCCAACGAAGTCGGGAGAGATAACTGAGGCTCTTGCCCATGATTTAACTACTGATTTCTTGCCGGATTCGTTCATGGCAAGAACTTTCTTTTCGAGGTTGTAATCGATGAACGGGCCTTTTTTAATTGAACGACTCATAATTTAAATATGCATTAATTATTTACTTCTTCTTTCGATTATAAACTTGTTGGTGGTCTTTTTAGGACTGCGGGTCTTGTAACCCTTAGCAAGCAATCCTTTGCGAGATCTCGGGTGACCGCCTGATGCGCGTCCTTCACCACCACCCATCGGGTGATCAACAGGGTTCATTACTACGCCGCGGTTGCGAGGTCTGCGACCTTGCCAACGAGAACGTCCGGCTTTTCCGCCTTTTTCAAGCTCGTGATCGCCGTTGGATACGCTTCCGATGGTGGCTTTGCAAGATACAAGTATCATTCTTGTTTCGCCAGAAGGAAGTTTAACTATTGCATATTTGCCGTCTCTTGCAGTAAGCTGGGCATACGAACCTGCGCTTCTTGCTAATACACCACCTTCACCGGGGTGCAGTTCGATATTGTGAATGATAGTTCCCAGCGGAATGTCTGAGAGGTAGAGAGCGTTTCCTATTTCGGGAGCTGCGTCTTTACCTGCTACGATTTTCTGTCCTACCTGGATGCCATTGGGGGCTACGATGTAGCGTTTTTCACCATCGGCATAAAATACAAGTGCTATACGAGCCGTACGGTTGGGGTCGTATTCAATAGTTTTTACTGTTCCGGGGACACCCTCTTTGTTGCGCAAGAAGTCAATAACTCTGTATTTTTGTTTGTGTCCTCCGCCAATGTAGCGAACGGTCATTTTACCGGTATGATTGCGTCCGCCTGATTTTCCGTATCCGAATGTCAGAGACTTTTCGGGTTTGCATGCGGTAATCTCTTCGAATGTACTTAGTACTTTTCCTCTTTGTCCCGGAGTTGTCGGTTTAAATTGTCTTACTGCCATTTTGTTTAAACGTTGCTATAAAAATTGATAGTCTCGCCGTCTTTTAATGTTACGACTGCTTTTTTGTAGGTTTTACCTTTTCCTACGAGAATGCCCGACTTGGTATTGCGTGTTTTTACCTTGCCGGAATACTTCATTGTGTTGACTGCCACTACAGTAACATTGTAAAGGCTTTCTACGGCCTGCTTGATCTGTATTTTGTTGGCGTTGGGGTTTACAATAAAGGCGAACTGGCTGATAGTGCGTGATGAACGAGTATCAGGACGGCCGTTTTTGTTGCCCTTTTTACCGGTACGTACAGTCTTGCTTGCAAGTGCCGTAAATTTCTCGGTTGTTAGTGGTTTCTCTATGATTTCCATTTTTTTTTACTGCTTATTTGTTGAAAATCGTGTTCAAAACTTCAACTGCGCCTTCGGTCAACACCAACGACTGTGCGTTGAGTATATCGTAAG
>JAGCDD010000273.1 GCA_017651345.1 Bacteroidales bacterium
TTCACAAATAATTCAAAATAATTTGCGGTCAAAAAATTTCAGACAGCAAATTATGTTCAATCATCTATTTATTAATCACTTATTCAACTCTTCATTAATCTTCTGCTTGTAATATTCGGCGTGTTGAAATCCTGTGTGATAGTCTTTTACCATTCCGTCTTTGCCAATGATTACATACGAAGGAATGCCGGTGAAGCCCCATTTGAGCATTAATGATTTTTGCTGACTCTCCGTAAGGCGGTAGTGTTCGCCCTTCATAGAAGGAATCATTCCATCGTAATCTTGCTGCGGAGATGATTCGTCGGCAATGTACATAAACACAACATCTTTGCCTTCAAACTCATCCTTCATCGGCTCCATCTGCTTGATGGCGTGGCGACAGGGTACACACCAAGTGTTCCAAAAGTCAATCAAGATGACTTTTCCATTGAAATCCTTTATCAAATCCACAAGCAAAGCATCGCCCTCGCTTTCGCCTGCCTGATGGAGATGGTAGCCGCCACGCGCTTTTTCGGCAGCAATTTTGGCAACAAATTCGGCGTTTTTTGCCTTGATATATTCGGCGTAGAACGGGATGCGCATTTTTTCTACTTCGCTTACCACGGAATCAGGCACAATAGACTGACGGTCAAAAGGTTGACATATCGTCTGCAACTTAATAAAATCTTTAAAATAACCGTCGCCACTGCCAAAGATTCTATTGAAACATTCATCCTCGCCCTTGGCTTGCTCTTGGTTAATCTGGCTTATGATATCATCAACATTTTTTGCGTACTTGTAATAAAGAGTCGACTCGTCGGAAGTAAAAGAAGTATCGCCTGCACAGATTTTGTTTATAAGCGATGACAAAAGCGGTTTCTCTTTTTTAGAAATTTTCAAAGTATTGGGAAGGTTTACCCAAGTTTTCTTCCAAAGGGCTTGATATTCATCGTAATAATAGTATTTGTGGAAATAATGATCAGAACACATTTTCCATCCAGTGATGGTGTAACTGTAATCATTGGCATAAAACATCATAACATCGTCAAGGCCAAGCAATTGTGCATAATCCAAATAACTTTCATCCATCTGAGGCTGCACAAAATCGGGAATCGGGTCGCGATACCCCTTGCCGTTGACGTGGCGGTATGCTTCTTCTATCCAATGGATGCCCATCGAAAGATAATATGCTTCATCTACCTTCAATACAAGTCGCAGCAACTCTTTGGCACGTTTTGTAATTGGCATTGCGTCGATGCGGATGTTGTAATCATCAAAAAACTTCATCACATAATCCTTGTACTCTGCCATCGTGAATTTTGACACCTTGGCGGCGGCTGTTGGATTGTTGAGCATCTCTGTGTAAATGTTGCGTGTCAAGCCCAACGACAAGGCATAATTGATGTCAACATTCTCACCTGAGAAATACGGAATAAGACGACTGTTGGGCAGTTCCCACGGACGATAAATCTCTTGGAAATCAAAATTAACCTCAACAGTCTTCCCTGCGGAAAGTAACATATCGCCGCTAATGATTGGCTGAGCCGCAAAATAAATCACCTGATGTTTTGTGGTCATCGGCACAGAAATTTCAAAAGTGCCGTCGGCGTTGATTTTTGACGAATACGACATTTGTTCCGCCAAAAAAGGATTGTAGATATAGGCAGTAACCGAATTGTCCATTCTTGTGCCAAAAGTTCTACTATCCAACCCGTAGATTTTGCCCTTGACAATGGCGGGTGTCATTGTAAACTCCTGTTTTTCAAGACTCTTACCATCATCCTTGATATTTTTGGCGTAATTTTTGACTGCGTCGGGCACGGAGATGCGCTGTTTGATTTGCTCGGCGGCTTGGTCGGTGAGGGCGATGTCGTAGAGATTGAAACCATTGATGTCGTCCAACTCGATGAAGTCAACGGTCTGCAAATTCTTGTCGATGGCGGGGAAGTTGAGTACAAAATGTGTTACAAATTCGCCGTCGTCCTTGGGATAAACCTCGGTGTCGAGTGCGATGCCCTCGGCGTTGAGCAATGTCCAACGCTTGTCGCCCGAACGGAGCGACGTGGTGGATGCCATTCTCATCCATCCATTTTTATGACCGTGATAGTAGGTAATAAAAAGTTTGGTGGCATTGTCGGAGAGTTCAATTTTATCGATAAAGAAACCCGTGCAAGCGCCCGCACCTCGTGCACCAATAACAGGGTTCTCAATTGTACGCTGCGCTGAAACTGTGAGCGCGGCAAAAAGGGTAAAAATTAGTAGTAAATGTCTCATTGTTAAATAGTTTTAATACGTAAATAATTTAATTTGTCAGATATAAGACACCAGTTTTGAAAAAATATTACAGGGATTTAGAGAAAAAAAACTATTTTTTTACTGGACTAATTTTGTAGCCTTGTGATTGCAACAATGAGAGGACACCTTTATCGCCAGGGAGATGACCTACGCCAACTACAAAAAGCGTGGATTTATCGCTCATTATGGTGGGCATTTTATCTGCCCAAACCTCGTTGCGCGAATCAAATATTCTGTTGACAATATTATCAAAACCCTCTATGGAATTAAGATAATTAGTGATATTATCAAGATTCAACGAATGGTAAGCATCATTGAGTAGTTTCATTTGTTCTTTGCCTTTCTCTATGTTTTTAAAAGCATCGATAACACCCAAAAACTGTTCTTGCAAAGGCATATCGAGAAGCGAGGTAAGCAATCTAATCTGAAAAGAATAGGTTTCTAATCCGACAACGGGTTTTGACGCTTGTTGCGCCTCATGTTGCACATAAAGATCCATTACCACTTGTTGTTGATCTACAGTAGTTGTACCTTCGGCAATTGACTTTTGCAATTTTATCATTGCGGCCAACTGAGGAATGGTAATCATCATCATAGTGGGATACAATTTCAACAACATAGCATACTGAGGCTGTGAAAGATCAAGGTCGTATTGTTCCTTTACCACATTACAAAGTTCATTGAATTGTTCTTCGGTCATAATTTTGCGTGCCACCGAATCGTCGGGCATCATCATCAATTGTGAATAAGCCATTGCGGTGTCGGGATTATTGACGTAACGCATATCAATTTCACCACAAATCTGTTGCACTTGATTTAAGACACGCTTAGCACCGGGAATGGTATCCAAAAAACTTCCGCCCACAAAGTGGCAAGAGCCAAGGATATATGAATCGTTTTTTAATCCGTTGCCTGAAATTTTATAGAGAACTTGTGCGTTGGCGGCAAACGAAACCATTAATGCACAAACAAATGCAAATAATTTTTTCATAATTGATAAATATTAGAGATTATTAGAACAGATATATTTTATGTATTACATTCTTCTTTTTACAACTTTCATCTTTTCCTCCAAATATGCCTTATAATCAAGTTGTTGAATATGTTGCATAATAGATTCTAATTCGTAATCTTGGAGGTCGTTGCTTCTTGGCGAAAAATCGTCGAAAAACTGAACGGCGTGGCTAAGGCGGAAAAATTCTACAAAATCGTCACTGAATCCTAAATTCTTGATAAACTCAGGATTGATAAGGATGTTGCGGTTATGGTTGTTGTCAACTTCGGCAATAATCCAATCGGGATGTTGAGAGAGATTTTCGGGGGTAGATTCTATATTTTCAGCGTATTTTCTAATATAATCGAGCAAAAATTCATAAACACTTATCGAAGAGAAAACCTCATCTTCGCTTATCGGAAAAATAGATTGCAGGGAATTGGATTCCATTTTTTCGTGCAAAAGATTATATTTTAGTTTGAGATTTTGAATTTTTAAAAACTTATCAGAAATAGGTACTTTGCAA
>JAGCDD010000274.1 GCA_017651345.1 Bacteroidales bacterium
CAGTACTACGAAATTTATAAAAAATTATTATAAATTTTGAAAAGCATCGTTTTAGACTATCCGTGGTATACGCTGTTGCTGTGTTTTGTGGCAGCAGCAGCCATTACCGCTGTATCCTATTATAAAAACAAACGGCTTGCAGAATTTCAGTCGTACAAGATTTATATACTTGCAGGTCTGAGGTTTACCGCACTTTTTATAACGGGCATTCTTTTGCTCAATATTTTTATAAAAACGCAGACCAACCGCACCGAAAAACCTGTTCTTCCTGTTGTAATCGACAATTCAGGCTCAATGATTATGCGTGGCGAGGGTAGCGGCGACTCACTTAAAGCATTTTATAGCACGCTAATGCAAGCCGTTGACAATCTGAAAGATAACTATAATGTTAAACTTTATACCTTTGGTTCTAACTTGTCGTCGGATACATCGCTCAACTTTGCCGAAAAAGCCACCGACTATTCCCAAATGCTTGATGCTCTTAAAAACGGACTTTACAACACCAATGCTAACTCGTTGATATTGTGCAGCGACGGAATCTGCAACAAAGGTCAAAATCCTGTTTATGCCGCTCAACACTCGGGCTTTAAACTCTTTACCGTGGCAATGGGCGACACAACGCAATATTGCGACCTATCTATCTCAAAAACAGTGTATAACGAAACCTCTTTTCTGGGAAATGAGTTTTCTATCGAAGTTTCCGCTTCGGCAAAAATGCTCAAAGGGCAAAAATCAATCTGTGAGATAACCCACAAGGGCAAGACTGTGTTTTCTGAGCCAATTAACATCGCATCCGACGGCTATATCCAAAATATCACCGCCACGCTCAAAGCCTCCGAAAAGGGTCTGCAAAAATACACCGTTTCGCTGCGTCCGCTCAACAACGAAATCACCACCGAAAACAACACTCGCGAAATTGTTATCGACGTTATCGATGATAAATACAAAATCCTCATACTCAGCGAATATCCTCATCCCGACGTGGCTGCCCTGCGTTCGGCTTTGAGTTTTAATTTAAGTTATGATTTAACAGTGTCTACCGTTGAGGAATTTGGCGACAAACCGCTCACTGGCTACAATCTTGCAGTTTTGGTCCAATTGCCAAGTGCTAATGCGCAGTTTGTCAACCGTTTAACAGAAATGCAACGCAAGGGAATCCCCACACTTTTTGTGGCAGGAGCAAAAACTGACATCGCCGCCTTCAACAAACTAAACCGTTGCATCGAAATTGAACCTTCCGGTAATAGTTTTGAAGACGCTATGCCCTCGGCAAATATCAATTTTCCGCTTTTTGCATTAGAGCAGCGCACAACAGATTTTCTCACGCGCACACCGCCGCTCAATTGTCGCTTTGGCACTTACAACGTTCTCCCTGCCGCCAAAGTGCTTGCATATCAAAAGATTAAAAACGTTCAAACCACCAAACCTTTAATTGCCATCTGCGACCCCTCGGTAGCCAAATCGGCTGTGATAGCAGGGGAGGGGTTATGGCGTTGGCGCATAGACTGTTACAAGCGTTACCGCACCCACGAGATGTTCGATCAGTTTATCGGTCGCATAGTGCAGTTTCTTGTTTCGCGCAACACTCAGGAACAGTTTTCGCTCACTTCGCAACGTATTTACAACCTTGGCGACCCGGTTTGTTTTTCTGCCAAAGTTGCCGACAAACAGATGCAACCCATCACCGATGCCGAGGTAACAATCACAATATCAAACGATAACAACTTCCGACAAACCTACACACTTCAACCCGCCGCCTCTGGATATTTCTTGCGTATCGACACTCTCAAAACCGGCACATATAATTTCGAGTCCACCGCCAAATTCCGTGGTGGAAAACTCACTAAATCAGGCGGTTTCTCCATAATAGAAAACTTCGCCGAAACCGAAGACCTACGCGCCAACCACACCGTGCTTCAAAAAATGTCCACCACCACCGGCGGCAAAATGTATTACCCTGCCGACATAACCACAATGTCTCACGACCTCATCACCCTCCGCGATGCCAAACCCGTCATCTTCACCGAAACCACCACCGCCGGCTTAATAGAATTAAGATGGCTTTTTTATCTGATACTCATACTGTTAACAGCCGAATGGGTAATGAGAAAATGGTGGGGGACGGTGTGAGGCTATGTATAAAAGAAACATTTATCGATATTTAAAACAATTATTATGAAACATTATTACTACTTTTTTGCAGTTTTGGTTCTTTGCATAATGTCTGCACGCACATTTGCACAAAATCCGTTTTATCCTAAATGCAAGGTTAACAATGGCAAAGTAAGTCTCAATTTTAGAGATGGACATAAGTTTGATGTTGATTGTGTAATTCGTTGGAATGACTTAAACTATTATCTTGATTATCTGCAAGATCACCCAAAACAGGAAGTTACCTTTGCCATTTCGGATATGTCGCGTTGGAATCACAAAAATAGAAATCTTCCGTTGAATTATTTTTCTCAATCTACCAATATTTTGGTAAACATTGTACTCATCGGCGGACCTGAACTTATTTCAATTGGAGGCAATAGTTTTGAAGATTGTTATGCTTTAAAAAGTATTTACATACCTAAAAGTGTTTACGTTATAGGCGGGAATGCCTTTAAAGGATGTCGTTTTAGTAGCATTACCTTACCCAAAAATGTAACAAGGATAAATTCTTGTGCTTTTATCAATAATCCTAATCTTGTAAAAGTAGTTTTTGAGGGTCATCCAACATTTGAAGACAACACGCCCTTTAACAACACCAATCCCGACCTCACAATTTATGTAAAGAAAAAATATCTATCTGAGTATAAAGAGAAATATCCCTTCTTGCATTTTGAGAAGTTGTAATTTGGTGATTATAAGTTATTTCCGTGGCTTAGCGTTTTTAGCAAACTCAAAGAGTTGAAACGGTAGGTGGCAGTATCCATCGGGATTTTTGTCAAGATAATCTTGATGATATTCCTCGGCGGGATAGTAGTTTTTGAGTTTTGCAATCTCGGTAACGATAGGCTTGTCGTAATTTTTTTGAACATCGGCAAAGTGCTGACGGATAACGCTTTCGTCGCCCTCATCTACAAAATAGACACCTGTGCGGTAACGAGTTCCCTCATCGTGTCCCTGACGGTTTAGAATCGTTGGGTCGATAGCGTGGAAAAACATTTCGAGCAAGAAATTGAGTCCTACAACCTCTTCGTTGTAAACCACCTTCACCGTTTCGGCAAACCCTGTGGTATCGGTATAAACCTCTTTGTAAGTGGGGTTTACGGTGTTTCCGTTGGCGAAACCTGTTTCGGTATCTACCACGCCCTCCACCTGTTTAAAAAAATGCTCGGTACCCCAAAAGCATCCCCCTGCAAAATAAATCTCTTTCATTGGTATATTGTTTTAATTTTTGGCAAAGGTAGAAAAATGGGGGGAAATTTGATAATGGAATAATGCAGTTTTTTGAAGGAAAAAGGCTGTTGAGAGGCTTTATTTTGTGATGTTTAATTTTTTTTGATTTGTAACGATGTTTTTTCAAAACAAATGCTTATCTTTGTAAAGTCAGAAAAATTGAAACTATGATAACTACACCAC
>JAGCDD010000275.1 GCA_017651345.1 Bacteroidales bacterium
GTTCTACAACGAAACCCCAGAACTCTACAACAAAGCTGTACCCGACACTCTTTGTTGGCGCAGAAGGCTCGCTTACAACGAACCTTACGTACAGTTCTATTTCCGTCACCCTGCCTACAACGATTACCCTGTAGTAGGTGTTACTTGGGAACAAGCCACAGAATACTGTATCTGGCGTACCGACCGTGTAAACGAAAAAGCACTCATCGATTACGGTATTCTTGAATACGATCCCGAACAGCAAGGTGTCAACAACTTCAACTCCGAAGCTTACGTTGCAGGTTTGTATGTAGGTACTGTAAAAAACAACATCAAGAGTCCCAACTCTCCCGACGGCGAACGTCACGCAACAATGGAGGATGGTATTTTGCTTCCCTCCTACCGTCTGCCCACCGAAGCTGAATGGGAATATGCAGCTCTCGCTCTTATCGGAAACTCAGCTACTTCGCCCGAACGTATCGTAAACCAACGTCTCTATCCTTGGAACGGACACTATGTTCGTAACGACGAGAAAGCCAACCGCGGTCTTTTCCGCGCCAATATGCAGCGTGGTCGTGGCGACCTTATGGGTGTAGCCGGATACCTCAACGACAACGCCGCTCCTACCGCTCCTGTTGACAGCTATTGGCCTAATGATTACGGTCTATACTGTATGGCTGGTAACGTAAACGAATGGGTACTTGATGTTTACCGTGCAAGCACCAACCTCGACCTCGAAGAGTTCAACCCCTTCCGTGGTAACGTGTTCCAAGTTCCTGTTAAAAACGAAGACAACGAATACCAGCTCGACGAAGTTACAGGTCGTATCCTTTACCGCAACATGACAGCTGAAGAAAGCGTTGACCGTATCAACTACCAGACTGCCGACAACATCAACTACAAAGACGGTGACCTCCGTTCAAGTAGCAACCGTCTCGACTGGGCTGGTCAATCAGGCTCTACCGATGTTGGTTCTGAACGTATGTACAAAAACAAAATCGACACCACAGGTGCTCAAAACCAAATTACATCTCTTGTAAACGACCGTGTTAGAGTTTACAAAGGTGGTGGATGGAGAGACCGCGTATACTGGATGGTTCCCGGTACTCGCCGTTTCTTGCAACAAGATAAATCATCCGACGACCTCGGTTTCCGTTGCGCTATGATCCGCGTTGGTAGCCCGGGCGGTGTTGGTAAAAAATAGAAATTCATCACAACATTCATAGACACATTTAGACAGTTTGACAAAAAGCGGGCAGGTGATTCCTGCCCGTTTTCTTTATATATTTTAGAAAAAAATAACACGATAAATTTTTACTACATTTAATAGTTGATTATATTTGACGCCCAAAACAAAAAGTATAATAATTGGATCCTACACTATTTACACGGGGTATTATCATTGGCTTTTTAGCTGCCTGTCCTATTGGAGCGGTGGCTATTTTGTGCGTACAAAAAACCATACAAAAAGGTTTTTGGCAAGGATTCCTTATGGGTGTAGGTTCAGCCTTCGGTGATTTTTTCTACGCAGTGGTTACGGGATTCAGTCTCTCGTTCATTTCCGACTTTTTTGCCAACCACCGCACCATCATCGGCATCATTGGCGGATTGCTAATGCTCTACTTAGGATTCAGCATTTTTCGCAAAAACCCCGTCAAACAATGGAAAGAAAACAAAAAGCTTAACAACACCACATCCAAAGCCAGAGTACTCGGCGATTTTGCTGCAAGTTTTGGACTCACGATTTCTAATCCACTCACCATACTTTCGTTTGGTGTATTATTCACAGCCTCAAGCGCAATCAGTAGCGAAACCCCACCCCTCGAGACTTGCATTTTGCTACTCGGTGTAATCATTGGTGCGGTAATATGGTGGGCGTTTTTAGCTCTTGTGGTAAACATTTTCCGCAATAAAATTGGTCCGCGCCACATAATGTGGATCAATAAGATTACAGGTATTTGCGTAATGATGTTCGGCTTGTCGGTAATCACTATGGTGATATTTTTCCCAGAAAAGCTTGCTTAACAAAAAAAAGCCCCGCATCGCTGCGAGGCTTCAAACCCTCAAAAAATTAACAAAAATAAATCTCCTTAACTAATAATTCACTTCGTTTTGTCATTAAAATGCCGTTAGCGAAAGGTTCTTTTCTTCAATAATCTTGCGAAGATTAATAAGAGCGTAACGCATACGACCTAATGCAGTGTTGATGCTTACATTTGTAAGGTCTGCAATTTCTTTAAAACTCATATCACCGTAGTGACGGAGAAGAATTACTTCTTTTTGATCATCGGGAAGAAGGTTGATCAACTGTCGAACCTCTTGCTCGATACGGCTTTGCACCATTTTGTCTTCTACGTTGCCTTCAGCAAATTTGCGACTGTTAAACAAGTCGGCATCGCTTTGATCTGCTGATGTAACTTTGAGGTGCTTAATTTTTCTAAAATGGTCGATAATAAGGTTGTGAGCTATACGCATTACCCACGAGAGGAAAATGCCCTTGTCCATGTAACGACCCTTTCGGAGCGATTTGATTACCTTAATAAAGGTTTCTTGAAAAATATCCTCTGCCAGCTCGCGGTCTTTTACAATCAACATTATGTATGTGTAGACGCGGCTCTTATGGCGGCGGAATAATTCTTTGATGCATGCCTCATCACCTGCAATAAAGAGGTCAATGAGTTCTTGTTCTGATAATTCTCTGTAGTTCATCGTTGTATAGTTTATAGTTTGAGTAGCGATGTTTCGATAGGCAAGTCCTCCATAAATTTTAGTTCAACATTGTTTTATCTGTATTTCTATCTTGTTTTACGTAAGCGAGGCGTTGATGTTTCAATTTTTAAAAATTTTAACATTCACCATTTTTTCCGCCTGCAAAGATACTACTTTTTTTAATATCAAAGACCCTGCCACATTTTTTTTATTAAACATAGCCCCAAGGGTAAAAAAAACACTATTTTTGCAGCAGAAAATTATTTTTTTTAATACCTTTACGGCAATATTTATTAATTTAACATCAAAAACTAAATGCAACAA
>JAGCDD010000276.1 GCA_017651345.1 Bacteroidales bacterium
ACGCACTGCCCCAACACGCCGATGAGAAAGACATCAGCATCCGCTTCTGCCTCAACAACGAAGATTACCAAACCGACAATATTGTATGTTCAATTTATCAAGAAATGTAAAATAAAAATAGAAAAAAAATAAAAACAATTAGAACTTTGGCATAGGATTTGCATTTTGTAAAATGTACATACAACAAAACAAAAAATTAAGAAAAGACAAATATGACACACTACCAAATAGAAGCGGCATTAGACACACCATCAATCGACCTTAATCCAAATACAGGCGTGATGGAATTTGCAGGAAAATCTTTCCCATCAGACGTTACAGCGTTTTATCAACCTGTAATGGATTGGTTAGACGAATATAAACTAACCCCCTGCGAAAGCACCGAGGTTAACCTCAAACTCGAATATTTCAATACAGCGTCTTCTAAGATACTTCTCGAAATATTCAACAAATTAGAAACTCTGTACAAAGAGGGCAACAACGTGGTAATCAATTGGTATTACCCCGACGACGATGAAGATATGGAACAGACAGGCAACGAATATTCTGAACTTATTCAAGTTCCCTTTAAAATGATTGGATACTCCGTTGTCTTCAACTAAGATATAATTTTTTGTTTTTCCTTGTACGTTTGATTTTTGAGTAGTAAGACCGGCTGTGTTAGTCGGTCTTTTTTTTGGGGGTCGCAACCCCCTTTTAATTTCTAAACTAAAAGAAATTTTATCTGCCCAATAACTCAAAATCCTTTGAATGAGCCGTACCGATGTAAAGGAAAGAAAAATCCGTGGAAAGGATATTGGATATAAATCTTTAAATAAAGGTTGTAAAAATCTAATATTGAGCAACTTATTTATCAATATAAAATTTCGCCTTCTGCCGACGAACTGTGAAAAAATGCGAAGACAGCCTGCGATTTTTTCAAATCCAACACTTCGGACAACTCCGCAACCGACGCATCCGAAATTTTGTCTACCGAACCAAATTTTTTTATCAATTTTTGAAGAGAAACATCGCCGATGCCGGGGATATCTTGAAGAACCGAGTGAATCATTGCCTTCGATCTTTTGTTTCGGTGAAAAGTAATTCCGAAACGGTGCGCTTCATCGCGTAAATGCTGTATAATTTTAAGCGTAACGGACTTTTTATCCAAATATAGAGGAATTGGGTCATTCGGGTAAAAAATCTCCTCTAATCGCTTAGCAATGCCGATTACCGAAATCTTGGTTTCAAGACCGAGTTGACATAGCGTTTCGTATGCGCAGCGTAATTGCCCTTTTCCGCCATCAATTACTATAAGTTGAGGTAATGTATCACCTTCGTCAGAAAGTCGCTTATAACGCCGAAAAATCACCTCTCTCATCGTTGCAAAGTCGTCGGCTCCCACCACAGTTTTAACGTTGAAAAGTCGATAGTCTTTTTTGGAGGGTTTACCGTTCTTAAACACTACGCACGACGACACAGGCAGAGTGCCCTGAATATTGGAGTTGTCGAAACATTCTATATGTCGCGGTTCTTCGTCTAACTGCAAGTCGTTCATCATTGTACGCATAATATTTCGCACACTTTGGTCGGGATCTACAAGCGAACGCTGACGCTGTTGCTCGTCCATATATTTGCGACAATTGTTCACAGACCATTCTAAAACGGTTTTCTTATCCCCTAACTTAGGAATTGTAATTTTAACATTACTTAGTTCAAAGTCAAGTTCAAATGGAAGAATAATCTCCGTAGCATTGTTTCCGATATTCAAATCGGAGAAATGCAGATCTGTAATTGCAGTTGTAAAAATGTCTTTATCGTCGTCGTCGAACTTGATTTTAAATTCGCGGGTAACAGAGCGGATAATAAAACCGTTTGACAATTTCATAAAATTGACGTAGAGATATTCGCCTGCGCCGTCTTTCACCATAGAATAAACTTCCACAGTTTGAGGCACATTTACCGAAATAATATTTTTTGCGTGATACGAAACTAATACTTCGTAACGTTCCTTGATTTCTTGAGCCTCCTCAAAACGATATTGCGCTGAAAGTTCCATCATCTGGTTTTTGAGCGAACGGATAACTTCAGAGGTTTTTCCTTCAAGAATTTTCTTGATATTATCGATGTAAATTTGATAATCTTCTTTGCTAATTTTGCCTACACAGGGACCACAGCAATTCTTAATATGATAATCGAGACAAACATCATATTTGCCGTTTTGTATTCCATCGAGAGTAAGATTTGTTTTGCATGTGCGTAGGTGAAACGCACGACGAAACATATCTATGACATTCCTCATTGCATTGAGCGATGTGTACGGACCAAAATATTGCGAACCGTCGTCAACTTTTCTTCGGGTGAAAAATATGCGAGGAAAATCCTCGTTGCTGATACAAATCCAAGGATAAGTTTTATCATCTTTCAGGAGAATGTTGTACCGCGGCTGAAACTTTTTGATCAATTTGTTTTCGAGCAAAAGAGCGTCTTGTTCGGTATCCACAACGATATGCAAAAGGTCGTGAATATGTTTTACAAGTATTGCAGTTTTGCCCACTTGATTCTTTTCGCGGAAATAAGAAGAAACGCGGTTACGAAGATTCTTTGCCTTACCCACATAAATCACCTTGCCATCTTTGTCCAAAAAATTATAAACTCCGGGACTCAGCGGCAAGGTTTTTACTTTGTATTCCAACGAATCTTTTTCCATAATCAAGCAAAAAGTGTTACATATTTGTCTTCTTCAAAATTATAAACACCATCATCAGTAATCCTAATTTCGGGCAAAAGAAGTGATGTTAATGACGACAAAATCGTAAAAGGATCTTTCAATTTGCAACCGAGAGTTTTGCAAATCATCAAAAGTTTATTGTAAGATTCTTTAAAAATTTCACGTGAAACATCGGTCAAAAATCCGCCAATTGGAAGTTTCAAATCGAACACATTCATACTAGTACAAACGGCAAGTCCTCCCCTATTGTGGACAATTGTGTTGATTGCTTTTACCATACTTTCATCGTCGGCACCTACGCAGAGAATATTCTGTTTGTACCAAGATGTGCAACAAGCAATAGCACCAAACTTGAGATTAAAACCTTTCACAAAGGCTTTAACGGGTTCTTCGTTTTGAGTGCGATTTATGTACAAAACTTTCAAAATATCGTGCTTAGTATCGGAGACAACATTTGAATTTTGTACAAGAGGTTTAGCGGATATTTGTTTAGTTTCTAATGGTTTATTAGAAATTTGAATTACGTTGATTATTGAAGTTTTTGCAGGTATGAACAAATCAGAAACAGAAAAATTCTTACAATGAAATTTATTAATAATTTCGGATTGTCCTACTTGATAACAAGGTTTGCCATTATCAAAAACTTTATTGCCGGAGATATAAACCGACTCAATATTGAGCGATTTTAAATCGTCCACGAGAATTAAATCTGCCGAATCACCCTCTTGCAAAAGTCCTACATCCAAAGCAAATTCAGTTATCGGTTTAACTGTACAAGTCTCCAAAACTTCAAAAAAATCTACTTCTTCATCTAAAAAATGAAAAAAGGCAATCTTCAAATTTCGTTTTCCATATTCATCGGCGCGACACAATAGCGAAGATAATTGAACATTTTCATAATCATCTTTATCTATAAAGGCAATATTATTGTAATTTGCTTCATAGAAATTGGTGCGGACACAACCGTGAAAATTTTTATTCTTGAATAATTTTAAAACCTTATCAGGATCTAAATCAAAATAATCACAATCAAAAATATTTTCAAGAAGTTCGCCGGGAGCAAGATATTTGCATTTAAGCGGAGTTTTATCAAACTCTCGCATTACATATTCAAACCCTTTTTTACCCAAAACAGAACAACAACCTTTGGGATAAAGCAACAACGAAACAACTCCATATTGTAAAATACTTGCGGCATATTGTTGCGGGGTGAGCATCGAAGATTCAAACATTACATACGAATCCACGAGTCCGGGCATAATGTATTTTTGAGATTTTACTTTACAATGCTCAATCTTTGTAATCTTACCATTTTCGATAGAAATCATTCCATCGAAAATGGTTTTAGATACAACATCAACAATTTTTCCTTCAAGTGTTTGCATAGATTTAATAAAAGTTACACGTGAAACATTATCTTCCTAAAGCCACTAAAATGGTGTTAATATCCGCAGGACTTACTCCAGGAATGCGCGACGCCTGCCCTATTGAGGTAGGTTGTATGCGTTGCAATTTTTGGCGAGCCTCGGTTGAAATACTCTTGAATTTTGAGAAGTCAAAACCATCAGGAATTATAACGTAATCGAGGCGTAACAACTTGTCAGCCAAATTGTTTTCACGATCGATGTAACCTTGATATTTAAGTTTTATTTCAGCAGATTCAAGTTCGATTTTTGAATATTTTGAGAGGAAGGGAAAGACATCCGTCAACTCGGTTAACAATACTTCGGGACGCAAAACTATGTTTGCTAATTTGTTTCCCTGAGTCATTGGCTTGCCTCCTTTGCTCTCAATATAAGGATTTATCTTATTCATACTGCACGAACAAGTCTCGCAGAATTGAAGGATTTCTTCAACGTGTTTTTGCTTATTCTTATATGTTTCGAAACGATGATTTGAAGCCAAACCTATTTCGTGGGACTTCTCAGTAAGACGTTCGTCGGCATTATCCTGACGAAGAAGTATGCGGAATTCTGAACGAGATGTGAACATTCTGTATGGTTCGTCAACTCCTTTTGTTACCAAATCGTCAATCAAAACGCCGATATAAGCATCGCTACGGGAGAGTGTAAAATCAGGTTTCCCGTGAAACGATAAGGCAGCGTTAATTCCTGCGATAAGTCCCTGACAAGCAGCCTCTTCGTAACCTGTTGTACCATTTACCTGACCTGCAAAATATACGTTTTTAACCACTTTTGACTCCAATGTATGATGCAATTGTGTGGGGTCAAAATAGTCGTATTCAATGGCATATCCCGGACGGAAAATCTTACAGTTTTCAAGTCCCGGAATAAGTCGGATGGCTGCATATTGAACTTCAAAGGGCAACGACGAAGAAAAACCGTTGAGATAGTACTCACAAGTGTTATTTCCCTCAGGTTCAAGGAAAACAGGATGTGAATCTTTATCAGCAAAAGTTACAATTTTAGTCTCCACAGAGGGGCAATATCGCGGTCCGATACTCTTAATTGTACCGTTAAAAAGCGGCGAACGGTCGAAACCTTTGCGCAATTCGTCGTGTACTTTGGGATTTGTATATGAAATATAGCAACTCATTTGGGGCAATTTGCTCAAAGATGAGTTGAGATAAGAGAATCCGACAATATCATCATCACCCTTTTGTTCTTGCATTTTTGAGAAATCAATAGTACGTCCATCGATGCGAGCGGGAGTGCCTGTTTTCATTCGAGAAACACTCACACCCTCTTTTAAAAGGTATCCTGAGAGGGTATCAGCGGAGATTTCCCCTATCCTACCCCCTTTATAACTACGGTCGCCTACGTGCATCAAACCGTTAAGGAAAGTACCTGCGGTAAGCACAACTTTTGAGCAGCGAAACTGAACTCCAAAAACAGTTTCCACGCCCACAGCCTTGCCATTTTCCACAATTACCGACTTAACAGTATCCTGCCAAAAGTATAGATTTGGAATCTTTTCGAGTTGTTGACGCCAAACGAGCGAAAATTGCGACCTGTCACATTGCGAGCGAGGGCTCCACATAGCGGGACCCTTACTTTTGTTCAACATACGAAATTGAATCGAGGTCATATCGGTAACAATACCCGTGAGACCACCCAAAGCGTCGATTTCTCTTACAATTTGACCCTTTGCTATACCTCCGATTGCAGGGTTGCACGACATTTGTGCAAATTTTGTCATATCCATAGTAATCAAGAGCGTTTTAACCCCAAGATTAGCGGCTGCCGCAGCGGCTTCACAGCCTGCGTGACCCGCTCCCACTACTATAATATCATATTCATCAATTATATTCACAATTACAAACTATTATATATATTCAAATAAAAATCTTCCTTACTATGAATTTCAGCCTCTTGTTCGTCGGTTTGATCATCGTAACCAATCAGATGCAAAACACCGTGAATCATAACTCTGAGGAGTTCGTTTTCACGTGAAACATTAAAGATTTTTGCATTCTCAGTTATCCTATCTATACTAATAAAAATATCGCCCGAAATTCTACCATTTTTAACATAATCAAACGTAATCACATCAGTAAAATAGTCGTGGTTAAGATATTTTCTATTAACATCTAAGAGATAGTTATCTGAACAAAAGATATAAGTAACGTTTCCCGTGAAACATTTTTCAGTTCCTATGGTTTGATTTATCCAATTTTCAACTTTTTTAAGGTCTGAAAATTGAAATTCTGCATCCTCAAATTGAAAGTTTATAGCCATTACAATTTAAACTTAATTACGAGTTCAGAGCCATTATTAAAGAATTCTAATCCATCAGAAAGTTGGCGGATTAAGAAGATGCCACGTCCGTTGGTTTTTTCGATATTTTCCTTTGCTGTCGGGTCGGGAAGGTTGTTGTAGTCGAATCCTTCGCCTTGGTCGGAAACGGTAACGGTTAGAAGTTTATCTTCTAACTCAAAAGAAACATTAACCATCTTGGAGGAGATCTCCTTGTTGCCGTGGATAATGGCGTTGGTAACAGCCTCAATGGTAGAAATAGATATGTTGCCGTAAAGATCGGCGTTGACATCGTACTTTGCACTGAAAGTATCGATAAAATTCTCCACCAATGAGATGTTATCCATAGTGGAACTGAACGAAATGGAGTTTTTCATATTATAGTTATTTAATTTTTTGCATATAGTTATTATATTTGTTAAGATAAAAGAGGTCGATATCTAAATAGTTTCTAAAAATAAACTCTTTACTGCCCTGCTGTTTGTTTAACGGAAAATTAGGCTCAGAGGTTTTGTTGTCGAAATTATTACCTGAGCGGGATTCACGCTCCTCGTCGAACTCTTGTTGTTTTTCGGCATTCTCTAAATCGAGTAGTTTCTTAAAAACCTGATTTTCGCGGTTTAAAAGATTATCAGTGATATTACGGTTTATAATATCACGTTTATTTTGCTCTATAAGTTGCTGCATTTGGTCGTAGAGTTGCTTGGTTTGAGGATTGGTAGACGAACCCTGTTGCAACTCTTGAAGATATTGCTGCAAAAGTTCCTGCATACGGAGCGATTGTGCCATCTGTTGCGACGATGGTTTATTACCCTCTTTCATCTGCTGAACCATCTGTTGGAGGGTTTGAATAAGGTTATGTTGGTTCTGCTTAGCCTGCTGCATTTGTTGCTGACGTTGCTGAGCACGTTTCTTATTACGTGATTCTACGGCTTCTTCGGAGTCGTTTCCTTGCTGTCCGCTCTGCATTTGCTGCTGCATATTCTGCTCAATTTCGGCAAAAATCAATGCCAAATCGTTGACATTGGTAAGAATTATCTGCTGCTGAATAGCGCTGCGACTCTTATTATTGTCGGAAATAAACGACAAAGATTGAGTAATTGACGAGTTTATCTCGTCAATTTTAGCATAAACCGAGTGACCAAGTTCCGGCTCACGTTTAGCGAGAGCATAAATAGAATCACGAACAAGTGCGAAATCGTTTCGTACAGAGAGTTGACGTTTGGTCAAATCTTGAAAGTAAACCGCAGATGCTTGATTGCTCTTGGTATAATCAATTAGGTTCTCTTGCGAGAAGGAAATATTCACAAGGTTGTCCAAAATCTGACGAACATCGTTGAGATTTTCGGCTTGTTTCTTATTTTGTTGACCCTTTTGTTGACCGTTCATCTGTTCGGCAAGTTGCTGCATCTCCTCGGCGGTCTTTTGCATCTGTTGAAGCAGGTTTTGACGCTGTTGCTGAGGCGATTGTGACTGATTATCAGAGTTTTGATTATCTTGATTTGTATTATTTTGATCTTTATTACCGGTATTTTGATTATTATTCATACGGTTATCCGGGTTTTGTGAGTCTTGGTTCTCGCCTTTTTGGTTATTCTTATCTCCTTGTTGCAAATTATTATCTCCTTTTTGATTGTCTTGGTTATTCTTTTGGGAATCTTTATCACCCATTTGAGAATCATTATCACCTTTTTGCGAATCTTTATCGCCCTTTTGGTTGTCGGATTTTGATTTATCTTGGGGATTTTTCAATTTATCAAATTGGTTTGACTGCTGATCAAGTTGCTTTGAAATTTCATCAAACTTATCAAACAAAGAGTCGATATTTAATTTCAGATTGTCTAATTCAGAATTCTGCTTCATTAATTCTTCATATTTTTCCTTCAAAGCCTCGAATTTTTCTTTGAAATCTTCGGGTGAAAGAGAATCATCATTGGTGCTTTCATAATCTTGATTTGTATTATTCTGATTATCGAGTCCCTTATTTTCTGAACCTTTTTGATTGTTTTTATCCTTATTCTGATTATCCTTATTAGAATTTCCATCCTTATATTTGGAATCGGGGGTTAATGTTTCACGTGAAAAATCATCATATTCTTTGGAGAGTTTTTCTAAATCTTGGGTAAGGTCGTTGAGTTTTTTCTCAGTGGAGAAGTATTTTAGGAGTTCGTTATTACGGTCGAGTTGCTCATTAATCTGATTAAAATCGAATTTAAGGTCGTCGATACGGTCACGGAAATTGCGCTCGTTGATGGCATCTTTAAGTTGATTTATTTGGTCGAGAAGTTTCTTAACGTCGTCGTTGAGAAGTTCGTTCCAAAGATTTTGCATCTGTTTTTGCTTTTCGCTGAGTTCTTGCGATTGGTTTTGAAACAAATCTTTCTTGAAATTATCGTCAGAAATCTGCTTCAAAAGGTCTTGAAGTTTGTTTTGTTTCTCAATAAGATTATCGATTTTTAACTGTTTTTCGTAATCAGAGAGGTTGTTGTTGCCCGAAACGGACTTTTGAAAATCTTCCAAATCCTTGGTAATATCGTGAAGAAGGTTTTGAGATTGGTCTATTTTGTCGTAAAGAGAATTGTTAAGGTCGGAAAGGCGTTGCTCTTTTTCCTCGGCGGTTAGTAGGTTGTAACTGCTAAGAACGGTCTTTGTAGACTTGAATCCCGAAACGACATCGTTGTCCTTCACTTCAAAATAATAGTTGACCGTGGATTTAAACTTTGAAAAATCGAAGTAGAAAAAGAAGTCCTGATTGACAGATGTAGGCACAATCTCGATGGTTTCGGAGTGGAGATTCTTGGGGTCGGACTTTTCGTAATATATAAAGTGTAGCGAGTGGAAACCGTAATCGTCGGAGATGTGACCCGAGAAAAACATCGCATTCATCGACGACGAATCGGCACTGCTGACCACCTCAATGGCGGGGTAAACATCGGGAACAACCGTTACATTATAGGGTGAAAATGTAGAATCGAGACCATTATCGGAGTGAACCGAATAGTGATAAGTGAAATCTTTGAGGGCAGATTTCTTAACCGAAACCTGATTTTGAGACACCGAAATAGTATCGGACAACAACGAATCGGTATAAAATTTCAAAGTAGAAACATTAAGAACGTCGAAATTCCAACTTATCTGTGATCCACGTGGAACAACCAAATCGCCGGTATTTTCAAAGTCTGACGAGTTGAGATTGGTATAAGCCGGCGGAATAATACGGACATTAAAGCCGTTTAGAGATGGTTTATCATAGACATTGAGCAGAAAATCGGAGGTGTTGTACTGCAAATATGTAAAGTTGAAATTGATGGGCGACGACACATTGCGGACCGTATAAGAGTAAAATCCTGTGGAATCCACATTCATCCTGTATGCGTTTCCCGAGATATTGATAAACACATCGTTGGGTACAGAAGGACCGTCGACAGTGGCAGTAAGGGTAAAATCTTCGCCTCGGCCGGTGGTGAGAGTGGTATTCAAGAGCGAGAAATGGTAAGGATTTTCGGGTTCGTAAACAGCAGAATAGTTTAGAAACTGCGATGCTCCACGTTTGAATCTGTCGAAATTTGTAGTGGCAAATATCGAGAAAACAAATATCAAAAGCAGCGAAACAGTAAGGTAACGCAGCGTAGTTTTGTAATTGATAGCGGATGAAAAATTGAGGGGTGATATTATTCCCGCCTTCTGATTAACGGCAGCAAGTAGAAGTTCGGAATCTCCCGAATCTTGCTGATAGTGCAATTGAATAAGGTTCAAAAGCGTATCCTTGGACTCAGGAAAATAGTTTGAAATAATCGACGAAGCCTCCTCGTATGAGATTACGGGAAGAATTTTGAAGATTTTGAGCAGCGGAAAAAGAATAAAGAAGACAAAATCCGAAAGAAGAATAAAGATAAAAGAGTAAAAAAGGAAGGTCTTAACCAAGGGCGAAAGATAGAGAAACGACTCGGCAAACGACGAAACGGTGAAAGCCACAACGCCGAAAACGACAAAAAACAGCAAGCCCAACACCAATTTATTGGTGTAAAACTTACGTATGAAGTTCTCTAACTTTTGCTCTATGATTGGAAATTCCGATTTCATATTTTCTTATTCTGCTTCAACCAATGGTAAGGATTAATCTTTTGTGTGCCGTTCCAAATCTGAAAATTAAGTATCAACTTGTTTTCAAAATTCTCAAAATTACCGATAACGTCGCCTTTTTGCACTGCGTCGCCGGATTCTACTTTGATATGGTCAAGTCCCGAATATACGGTAAAGTAGGTTCCGTGCTTAACAATGATTGCAAATTGGTTTGTGGGCAGCGAAACAATCTTGGAAACTTCGCCGTCGTAAACCACTTTTACCTCAGAATATGCAGGCACAAGGAAGTTAATTCCATCGTTTCGAATGGTGATTTTATCGTAAACAGGGTGCTTTTTTTCTCCAAAAGATGAAATAATAACAGAATTTTTAACAGGCCATTCGAGATAACCTTTTTGAACTTCAAAGAGGAATGCATCCTGCTCAGATACGTTGTTGTGGGTGTCGGCGGGTTTGCTTGCCTTAGCCAATGATACCGAATCGGGACGGTAAATATCGCCCTGAACTACCTTAGGTTGGGCATTCTCTTGGACTTTGTTTGAAAGTTCGGCTTTGAACTGTGCGATAATGTCGCGGCGGTTGTTCTTATATTTTGTGATGAACGACTGCTCAACACCAAGACGCTCGGCAAGTGTGGAACGTTTGTTTTTAGATTCGTCGAGCGAGACAGTTACGTTGGCAATCTCGTTTTTGATGTCTTTGATTCGCTTGATTTTCTTTGCACGGTAGTCGCTAAGGTTCTTTATAAATAGGAACTGACGAAACGACTTGTAAAGATTGTCGAACGAGAAAAGGTCGAAATTCTGATACATAGAATTCTTGATCTTATCTGCCTGAACAATAAGTTCGGAATATTTTTTCTTCTCATATTCCAACTGCGTGTTTAGTCGCTCGTGATAAATTTGGTAGTTGTAAATCTCTTTATCCAACTGCACAATGTCTGATTTGAGTTTCTTCACAACATATTCTTTGGTTTCTAACTGAGTGTCGAGAATGCTGATACGAGAAACAATATCGTAGTTGGCTTTGTCGGCGTTGGCAATTAACGAATCCAAAAAGGCGTTCTGCTGCAAAATAGAGGTCTGAGCCGTAAGCCCCTCTCCTACTACACTCAAAAACAATATTATAAAAAACTTTTTCATTAAAATTCAAAGGGTTTATAATTGTTTGGGATAGAAAAATTAACGGTCATCTTTTTGCCAAAAGTAACTTTTTGATAGGTGAAAACGGCTGTAAAATCTGTTCCAACACCGTTGAAAGATACTTTTGAGGGTAAATTATGATAGGTGAAATCTTTATAATCAGAGTAAGAAATTGAGAGACCCTTGCCATTGGAAGCAAAAAGGGCGGTGTTTTCGGTCATTTTTTTGATTGAGTTGTCGAAAACCACAGTGTTGTTGATGCCAAAACGCTGCTGATATTCGTCGCGGCCACGTGTTGTGATTGTGATTTTTTCGCCGTCTTGGGTGGGAAAGAAATAGTCGAGCAAAGCCAAATCGTTCTTGGGGAAGATAAAGAATTGGTCTAAAAATATGCTCTGCATAATGTTGAAGTCCACATCAACAGGCAAGAAACGACGAAGATAAGAATAATCGCCGGCGAAATATTTGTTTTTAAGTTTGAAGATAAACTTTACAGAATCGGGTGTCATCAAAGCCCTGCCCGCCTCAATGCCGAGAGCAGAGATGGAAATCCAAATCAAACTATCTTTAATCATTCTGATAGTGCCGCTGCCTGAGTGCGACTGTGTTTCGCTGCGGAAATCGATATTGAATTTTATCTCAACTTTGTTGAATGTGTCTTGCTGTGCAACGGATTTTTTAAGGCTATTGAGCAAAACCATATCGGCTTGCGAAACGTTGACAGGTGCAATTTGAGTGGTGTCGGTGGCAACAGGTTTGTTTGAGGGTTTAGGTTTGTGTTTGCACGAAACCATAGAAACCACAAGCGCTAACAAAAGGAAAATCTTTAATTTATTCATAATTTCAGTTACATTTTTTAATTTTGTTATTAATAATCTGAGCATTGCCGCCGTTGTCGATTGCCAAGCGGTAATTGGCGAGGGCTTTTTCGCAATTTTGATGTTTGGCGTATATGTCGGCAGCAAGTTCATAAATAAAAGGCAATTTTGAAAGATTATTGGCGAGAGCCTTTTCTACAAAGTACTCAGCACCTTTTAAGTCGTTGTTTTTAAGTAAGTAGAAAGAATAAACATAGTTGAAATAAGGCGAATCTTTATCAGCCGCTATGCACATTTTGATGATGATTTCAGCCACATCTTTATCTTTGCCGCACTCCACAAGATAGGCAGCATATTTGGCAAGATAATAATAATCAGAGTGATTGGCTGCAAAATATTTGCGGAAATTATCGAGAGCGGCATTCACATCGCCTGTCTTGAAGTTATAAACAGAGTTGAAAAAGAAATAGAGATAGGCAGATGCGGTCTCTTTGATACCAAAATCGAGCGATTGTTGCAGAAAATCAGCGGCTTCGTCGTAATTCTGTTCTAAAATGTCGGCGGCGGCAGAGTATACAAACACATCCAACTGCTCGGGATAATACTCTAAGGCTTTGTTAACGACTTGGGTAAGGCGCTTATTGTCGAAAATTGCATAAGTGCGAAACAATCCGCGCCAAATATCAAAGTTTGATTTGTCGATGTCCAATGCTTTTTGCAACTCGTCGGCAGATTTGTTGTAGCGATAAGTGTTGAAAAGAAAATCGGAGTAAGCAATATGAACAACCGCGCTGTCGGGATAAGAGGAAGAAAGAACTTCAAAAATAGTGTCCACCTTCTGAACTTCAAATCCATCGTGCTGACGCGAAAACTGCGAAACAAGAAAAAGTTTTTGTTCGAGCGTTACATCTTCCGATTTTAAAGACTTGATGAGATTTTGATAGAAACAAACGTCGTTGGCCTGCGCATTACACAAAAAAGTCTTTACGAGATATACCATTCCATTTTCGCTGTTTATGGCCTCCATTTTTGAGATAACAGGCTGAACCTTAGATATTTGGTTTGTTTGAAAATACAAATCGGAAAGTAAGAAGAAATAATAGAGATTAGACGGATCGGAGTTAACAAGGCGCAAAATTTCGTTTTCGGAATCTTGAAACCTTCCGAGCAAACGATAAAGGTCGCTTTTGCGCGTGCAAATCTCCGAATCGAATCCATAAACTTTTTCAAAGGAAGAAAGAAGGTCGACCGCGTCCTGATAGCGGTTGAGCGAAACGTACAAATCTGTTAACTGATGATAGTTTTCGTAAGAGGGATACTTTTCTAAAACCTTCTTGGCATATTTGATGGCATTGTCAAAGTCGCCATTCTTGATGCAAATATCAGATAACAAACTGATATAGAAAACGTTATCAGGATTCAGGTCGTGAGCCTTTTTGGCAAACATCTCTGCGGCGTGGGCATCGCCCGACGAAAAATGAATTTTCGCCATTTGAAAATACGACGCGGATGATTTTGGATTGAGTTCGATACATTTTTGGTAACATTGCAAAGCATTGGAATACTGCGATTTAAGCACAAAAATTCCTGCTTGGGAAAAATAATTGAGAAACTCCACATTGCTTGGAACAGGTTGCGAAGTTTGAGCAAAAATATTCCCAAAAGGAAATGCTAAAAAAGTAAAAACCAATATGTTACACAAAAATTTCATTAAATACCCGAATGTCCGAATCCGCCATCACTGCGGACAGTTTCTGAAAGTGAGTCAACAATCTTTAAATCAGCCTTTTCAAATTTGGCAATTACCATCTGAGCCACTTTGTCGCCGTGGTGGATGGTGAAATCCTCGTTTGAAAGGTTTATGAGAATGATTTTTATTTCGCCACGATAGTCCGTGTCGATAGTGCCGGGAGTGTTAAGCACTGTAATTCCGTACTTTATCGCCAAACCACTGCGGGGACGAATCTGCGCCTCGAAGCCTTCGGTGAGTTCGATGAATAATCCCGTGGGAACCAAAACTCGCTGCAATGGCTTAATTAACAAATCATTATCTAAATTTGCACGAAGGTCTAATCCACTTGAATATTCAGTGGAATAGGTGGGCAAAGGATTGCTACTCTTGTTTATAACTTTAACTTCCATATTTATTAGAATTTAGAAACAGCAAATATAAACAAAATTATTTTTTTCTACGCAACCAAAATAATGTAATCAAATTTAATAAAGGTTCTGCGAGTTTTTCGCGACGGAAAACTATTGATACAAAGATAATTAAGAGAACGGTATTGAGCGAAAACTTAACAAAAGTGCTGAGTTCGGCAGTGAAGAATGTGGCTGCGTAGAGTGCCACAGCAAGACCGAAATAGAGCGCCATCGACTTGAAATCGTAATCGCAAGGAAGATGTTTTCTTCCCCATACAAAGGTTATAATCAGCATTATAAGGTAGCACATATTGTTGGCGAATGCGCACGCCATATATCCCCAAACAGGCACAAGCAATATGTTGAGCACGATTGTAATTACCGAACCAATCAAGAAAATAATTATGCCATAGTGAGTTAAGAATTTCAACTTGTACCAAAAACTCTGCAAATAAATCAATCCTACCAAGAGGTGACCAAAGAGCAGCATCGGCACTACTTGAAGTCCTTCCCAAAATTGTTGACCGATAAAATATTTAAATAGATCGAGGTAACATATTATAAATAAGAAGATAAAGAGTCCGAAAGCGAGTAAATATTTATTTACATTGGCAAAAAGTTGGTTGAAATTAGACTGTCCTTGACTTGAAAAGAAGAATGGGTCGGCAGCATAGCGGAAACATTGTATAAACAAGGTCATAAAAACTGCAATCTTGGCATTTGCGCCGTAGATACCTAACATACTGAGTTTGTATTGGTTACCATCAACTACTCCGTCGGGAATGGTGTAAAACATATTGATAGAGATTCGGTCGAAAAACTCGTTGATCTGTCCTGCCAATCCCGAAACCAACAAGGGCAAGGAATAGATGAGCATCATCTTTAATAATGCGAACGAGAATTTGAATTTAACTTTCAGTAAATCAGGAATAAACATTACCAAAGTAAGACCGCTTGCTATCAAGTTGGAGAGGAAGATATAGCCTACTCCCATCTCGGGGTCGTAGATAGAATTGAAGGCAGAATAATTTTCTGCCAATTTGGGTAGCCACAGAATAAAAAACAAGTTGCAAAAGATATTCACTGAGATGTTTATCAACTTAAAAACTGCGAACTTGATAGCCTTGTTCTGCTGTCTTAGTCTAGCAAACGGAATGGCTGTAAGGGCATCCACACCTAATATTAATATAAAGAACGAAATGTAATAGACGTGATCACTATAATGCAGATATTCAGCAATTTGAGGTGAAAAGAAAAGTCCCAAAGCAATGAATATCGAACTTGTGGTCAATAGCGAAAGGAAGGTGGTAGAATAGAGTTTGTCTTGATCTTGCTCTGTTTTTGAGAACTTGAAAAAGCCTGTCTCCATACCATAGGTAAGAAAAATCATCAAAAATGTAACGTAAGTGTACATTTCGGTAACTGTGCCGTACTCGTCGGTAGAGAACACACGAGTGTAAAATGGCACAAGAAGATAGTTGAGCAATCTACCCACTATCGAACTCAGACCATAGATAAAGGTCTGACTTGCAAGTTGTTTGATACTACCCATTTAAAATCTAAATTTTTTTACAAAGGTATAAAATAGAAATTAGTAAATTGCGAAAATTTTTTAATAACCATAACAAGAAAAAAAATGAAAAAACTATTAGCAGTTATTGCTCTGATAACGTGTGCATTATGTGCAAATGCTCAGGGCAAGTGGAATGGCGAAATTGGTCTCGGTTTTACCTACAACGAAGGTAACGTTACCAATATGAATCTAAAAAACACAGGCAAAATTGAGCGAAACGACTCAATTATCAGTTTCGACGCAAACTACAAATTTCTTTACAGCAAGGAAGACACTGTGGAAACCAACCGAGGACTGACGGGCGGCATCAAATTCGACTTTCTTCAATATGGAAAATGGTCGCCGTTCTTTGCCGCCGAGGTGATTTGCAATAAGTACAAGGGCTACGACTTTAAGACCTCTATCCTACTCGGCGTTAAATACAGAATATACACAAATCCCGGCAAATGCGACTATTCTATCAGTGCAGCAGGCGTTTGCGACTATGTGGACTACACCGTCGAAGAGGATAATCCGCTGCCTACCAACGTTTGGCGTATGAGCATCCGACCAAAAATCAAACAGAAATTCGGTGAGGCTGTGGCTCTTACGCATTACACATTCTATCAGCCCAACTTAGAGGATTTTGATGACTACATCGTTAACTCGCACACCGCATTGGAAACCAAATTGAGCGAACATTTCTTCTTTGAAACAAGTTTCGACTACGAATACCGCTCATACCTACCCACAGAGGATTATAAAAGACGAGATGTTACCACAGAGGTAACGTTGAAAATTAAATGGTAATCATCCAATTGTAGAGACGATGTGCACATCGTCTCTACGAAAATAATTCAGAAATTATAGAATCCGAAATCATTACACCATCTAAATTTAAACGCACAAAGCCGTTATCTTCAACAAGATAGCGGCTTATTTTTTTATCAGAAATATTGCTACGAAATTGATTTTCAAATTCCAAAAACTCAGTATGCAGACGGTTTAAATCGATTCCTCTGTGCATTCTTAAACTAAGCATAATGTACTCGTTAAATCGGTCGCGCTGAGATAGTTGCTCTTGTTCAAAACTCATTTCTCCACGTGAAACCATATCACAGTATTTGCGCACATCGCGGATGTTCCAACTGCGGGTATTATCATAATAAGAGTGTGCCGAAGGACCAAATCCAAGGTACGGAACAAAATTCCAATAATTAGTATTATGTTTAGAATATTTTTCGGGAAGAGAATAGTTAGAAATCTCGTAATGTTCATAGCCCGCAGAGGTGAGAAGATTATGCACAAGACGAAACTGCGAAACATATTCTTCGTCGTCGATTATATTTATCTCGCCTTTTCGGAGTTTGAGATAAAACGGTGTACCTTGCTCAATACCAAGACTATACGCCGAAATATGAGGAATCTTTAAATCGGTGAAAATCTTAAAACTGCGTTCAATCTCGTTGAGCGTAAGCATCTCGTAACCAAAGATATAATCAACCGAAAAGTTGTCGAATCCATATTTCTTGCAAAGGTCGAGGTAGCGGTAATTATCATCAACAGTATGGCAGCGGCAGAGGAATTTAAGGCAGTCGTTGTCCATCGACTGAAATCCTGTGCTAAGTCGGTTGACAAATCCCGACGCTTTTAACTCGCTGAAATATTGATCAGTAGCCTGTTCGGGATTTATCTCTAAGGTACATTCTATATTATTAGAAAGGTGATAATTGTCGGCGATGTTTTTATACACATTCTCTAAAAAGTGGAATGGAACGAGCGATGGCGTTCCTCCGCCGAAATAGATGGTCTCAACTGTCTGATTTTTAAACAAGTAAGATTTATTAACAATTTCCGTCGTCAAAGCATCGAAATATTTACTCAATAAATCACTATCTTTGCAGAGCCTTATAGAGTAAAAATCGCAATAGCCGCATTTTTTCTTACAAAAAGGTATATGAACATAAATTCCTGACATAATGAAGACTTTTATTTTATTATTCAAATTCAGTTTGATATGGGCATTGTTGATACTAATTGCCTGCACTTGCCGCGTACAAACCGACAGCGGTATCGATATAGATATTCCTTTTTTAGATAAGATAGTTCATTTTGGTATGTATCTGATTTTAGGCGCGTTAGTTACATACGAATTCCGATATATTACAAAATATTACTTCAAATACTTAGTTAAAATATTGATAATATGCGTATTATACGGAATTTTTATAGAGGTGGTTCAATATTTTCTGCCTTGGCGCGGATTCGAGTTTGCTGATATGATAGCCGACGGTCTTGGAGCGGCCGCCGGCATATATGGTATCAAGTGGCTGATATTCGACAAGATACAAGATAAAAGGGATTAGCCCCTCTCCTATCTAATTAAGCCACAGGAATTTTTTCAATTCTGCGCTGATGACGTCCACCGTCGAACTCAGTGCTTAAAAATGTGTCGAGAATCTGCACAGCCTCTTCTTGCGAAACAAAGCGGGCGGGAATAGAAAGCACGTTTGCATTGTTGTGAGCACGGGCAAGACGGGCAATTTCGGCATTCCAGCATAGTCCGGCACGGATTTTCTGATGTTTGTTGGCTGTCATACAAATGCCGTTGCCGCTGCCGCAGATGGTGATGCCGTAAGAATCGGGAGTGTTCTCCACATTCACAGCCAAAGGATGAGCGTAGTCGGCATAGTCGCACGATTCGGCGCTGTCGGTGCCACAATCAGTAATCTGAAAGCCTTTTTTCTGCAAATAATCCTTTAAAAAGAGTTTCAACTCGTAGCCTGCGTGGTCCGAAGCCATAAAAAGTTTTGAAATTTTCATAATTGAATATATGTTATTAAATAATCTATTATAAATTAATATTGTTGATAACATTCAACGCTGCAAAAATAACAAATATTTGAGAATAAGGCGATTGAAATCTAAAAAATAGTTTAAAGAGAGATATACAAAATGCTGATGTAAAGCATAATACAAAAGTTATCAACAATGCTGTTAATTTTAGTGTTAATTGTGGATAGCGAAAATGTGGATAACTAAAAATTTTTCTTGATTTTTTCGGAAATCTCAAAAATAATCCACAATTTTGAAAAAAATAAAACAAGTTTTCCACACCACGAAATTTGGTATGTGGAAAAAACGTTTTCAACAAAAAAGTAGAATTAAAGTTTATCAACAATTGTGGATAAAGTTTGTAAAATGCTAAAAGTTAAAGTATTGAAAAAAGAACAAAATGTGAATTAAGGTTAACCTATTCGAGAAATTGTTAATTGCAAAAAAAATCGAAAAAAAGTTTCCACACTATTCACAGCCATAAATTATCAAAATAAAAATATATTTAAAATTAAAATATAATATTTATAATGAATAACGAACAAAGACCGGTCTTGAAAAATGGGCATATCGATATGCCAATAGATGAATCTATCAATTTGTGTGCCGAAATTGACAAATTGCGCAAAAAAAAGAACGCCGTGATACTTGCGCATTACTACACTACCGACGAAGTGCAACAAATAGCCGACTACACGGGCGACAGTCTTGGTCTCGCTCAACAGGCCGCCAAAACTGATGCCGATATAATTCTGTTTGCCGGCGTGCATTTTATGGCCGAAACCGCCAAAGTGCTGTGCCCTAATAAAAAGGTGTTGATTCCCGACCTTGCCACTTCGTGCTCGCTTGCCGATTCGGTTAACGAGAAGGCGCTTGCCGAGTGCATAAAGCAGCACCCCGGACACACCGTTATATCTTATGTAAACACCACTGCCGAGGTTAAGGCGCTCACCGATATTGTGGTAACGTCGTCTAACGCTGTTAAGATTGTTAGCCAACTGCCTAAGGATGAGAAAATTATCTTTGGTCCCGACCGCAATCTCGGAGCATACGTCAAAAAGGTTACAGGTAGAGAAAATATGGTAATTTGGGACGGCGGCTGCCACGTTCACGATGGATTTTCGGTAGAAAAACTCCGCGAACTCAAAGAGCAACACCCCAATGCAAAGGTTCTCGCCCACCCCGAATGTCCGCAAGAGATTCTCGACCTTGCCGACCATATCGGAGCCACTTCTTATCTATTGAAAATGAGTGAAGAACAGCCCGACAATGAGTTTATCGTTGCCACCGAGCCAGGCATTTTCTACGAAATGAAAAAACGTTCGCCGCAGAAAACCTTTATTCCTGTGCCCTCTAAGAGCGGACATCCATTGAATATGTGCGTTAATATGAAACGCAACTCACTGAAAAAGATTTATTTAACCCTTAAATACGAATTTCCTGAGGTTGACCTGCCCAAGCACATCGCCGAAAAAGCAGTGGTTTGTATAAATAGAATGATGGAGATGAGTAAATGATTGTGATAAAATGAAAAGATTATTATTTGTTGTATCGATAATTGCTTGTAGTTGTGTTGGTTACGCCCAGCAATCGGAGATTAATCCTAACGGCTACAACCGTTTTTATTATCCCGAAGGAGGTATTTCGAGCGAAGGAACCCTCCGCAACGGTCAGCCCGACGGATATTGGAAAACCTATTTCCCAAACGGAAAACTCAAATCCGAGGGTCTACGCACCGAGTTTAAACTTGACTCCACGTGGGTTTTCTACACCGAAAAAGGCGACACCCTCAACATCATCAATTACCGCTACGGCAAGAAAAACGGCTACCATTACACCTACACCTCGTTCGACGATTCTATTCATCATAATGTGGTGGAATCCAAAGAGTTGTATCTCGACGACAAAAAACAGGGCGTTTCTTACTACTATTACAAAAATGGAATGGTTGAAAAAGAAATCCCGTTTAAAAACGATTGGAAAAACGGCACCGGCTATCAGTACAACAACAAAGGCGAGATTGTGGCTATTCTCCAATACAAAAACAACTCGTTGATAGATAAGCAGATAATCAACCGCATCGATGGCGATGGCAAAAAGCAAGGCGTTTGGCGGACTTTTTATCCTGGTCACAAGGTAAAAACCGAATGTTACTACAAAGACGACCTACTCAACGGTTACAGCCGCGAATTTGACGAAAAAGGCAAGGAGATAAAGATTGAGCGCTACATCAACGGCGTGCTCCAAGTGGAAAACAAAAACGCCCTTGCCACCACCAAAGAGAGCGTTGAGGTAAAAAACACCTATTATAGCGGCGGAGGCATCAAATCGAGCGGAGGTTATAAAAACAACCGTCCCGTGGGCGTTCATCGCACATACAACGAAAAAGGCAAGATTAACGGCTCGTCTACCTACAACGACGAGGGCAAGAAGATTGCTGACGGCATTGTTGACGGCCGCGGTCGCGAACAGGGAAATTGGACGCTTTACGACAGTCTCGGACACGTGTCGGGCAAAGGTGTCTACAAGGCAGGCAACCGCGAGGGAGAATGGCTTTTTTACCATCCCAACGGACAAATAGAGCAAAAAGGCGTTTACAAAAACGGCAAACCCGAAGGTGATTGGGTTTGGTATTACGACAACGGCAAAGTTCGCCGCACCGAAACCTTTTACCAAGGTGCAGAAGATGGCGATTACGTTGAGTTCGACATCGGTGGCGACACTCTTGCCCGCGGCACATATTCCGAAGGCTTTAAAACCGGCGTTTGGAAAATTGCCTCAGGCGACGTGGTGATTTACGAGAAATATTCCGAGGATATGCTTCACGGCGAATACAAAATCCTCTACCGCGCCACCAACAAGAAAAAACTCGAATGTGCCTATCTTCAAGGCAACCTCCACGGCAAATACACCGACTATTACCCTGACGGTAAGATACTTAGCCAAGGTACCTATATGTCGGGCAATAAAGACGGACTTTGGCGCTATTACACCGAAGACGGCCTCTTAGAATCCGAAATAGAGTATTCGCAAGGCGAAATCGTCAAAGCCGATGGCGCTAATATGCCGAAGAAATAGATGCTTATTGTATTGCTCGAAAATTTACTTTTTCTTATTATTTTAATGAGTAAAAGTATATTTTCGTGCTAATGTTTGTTATTCACCAAATAATTGGTCTAAGCAAACTTCGCTATGTACTATACTTTTATGTATTCCGTCGGCAACTCCGTAAGTGGTTATGAAAGTATTAACAAGTGTTTTTTTGGTGCTTGTTTTTTCTCTGAATAATTCCATCCTGTTGCGGATAAGTTCTTCATAATCTGATGTTATGCGATATTTGCCTTGTGTAAATTTCATTTCGCATAGGTGGATAATTCGGTCGGCACGTTCAATTATGAGGTCTATTTGCGAACCTCTATTGGTGGAATCGCGGTCGGGTTTATCGAACCAAACAGTTACTTCTGTTGCTACGCCTCCTATTTGCAAAGCGTTGCGTATCTGCTTTATGTGAGTGATACACAAAAGTTCGAATGTTAAACCTTGCCAAGTAATAACACTTTGATTATCAGAATTATTTGTCCACCATTGTTCATCATAAAGGTCGATGTTGGGTTCTATAAATTTTAGGTAAAACAGAGTGAAAAAATCTTTTAATTTAAAAATGCTGTCTTGATTTTTTTTGCCGTAATAACGGAACTTCATTATAAAGTCGCACCTTTCTAAGTTGGTTAAAATCTTAGTCAACCTACTTCCATCTATACCAGATTTTTTCGACAAAGTGCTGAATGTAACACCGTTGCGATGTTCTGCCAACAATCTTATGATAGTTATGTAATTATCGGAATGTACAAACAGGGCATTGAAGAGTTCGTTAAATTCGTTGGTGAGTGTTCCTCCTATCGAAAAACAAAGGTTATTGACATTTTGTATTAGGCTTTTTTGCGGCTCTATTAAACTAAGATAAAACGGAATACCACCAAAATACATATAACATTGCGCAATTTGAAAACGATCCCAAAGGCAGTTTCTACTTTTTAGGTAAAGTTCGGTTTCGTGCAACGTAAACGGTCGCAGGTATATCCGCCTTGTAATGCGGGCGTGTAAACCGCCTTGGTTTTCTATCAGATTGTCAACCATCCACGATGTAGCCGATCCGCTGGCTATAAATACAATATCCCGACGGCGTGCTGCCCATCCGTTCCAAAAATTTTCGAATGCAGCAGTAAAGTCAGACCGGGTAGAGTCTATCCACGGCATTTCATCAATAAACACAGTTTTTTTACGATCAGATGGCAAAGATGATAGATACTCTTCTAACAAATCAAACGCTGAGAACCAATCGTCAATTTGAGGTAAAGATTCTCTGCCCGAAAACACTTTTAGTGCCTTAGCAAAATATCTCAACTGTACCCGCTGAGTAAGTTTGTGACCTCCTGTGTAAGTAAAATCGTATTGTTTGTGAAAAAATTCGTCAACAAGAAATGTTTTGCCCACGCGCCGCCGTCCATAAATAATGACAAGTTCCGAACGGTCGGAATTTAGGCATTGCCTTAGTTGCTCT
>JAGCDD010000277.1 GCA_017651345.1 Bacteroidales bacterium
AGACCAACATTTCGAGCCAAGGTCTGTTGATATTTGATTTTCCGTACTCAGGACCAAAGGATTTTGAGATGCAGAGGTTAATCAACAAGATGGATTCCGTGTTGATGCTCAATGTCCCCGGACCCGCGCCCAATTCCTATATGGCTGTAGAGAAACGCCTCGAACCTTTCAAGACTTCATTCGCCCGCAATGGCAATTATGTCTGCGAACTTCGCGGACTTTGGGAGACTGAGGGCGACTTTATGGGCGGGCCTTTCGTAAGCAACAGCATCGTCGATACCGTCAACAACCGCCTTGTAACCGCCTTTGCATACGTCTATGGCGGCAAAAAGGACAAGAAGACGCTCCTGTGGCAACTCGAAGCCATTCTTTCAACCTTCAATATCCATTACGATGCAGAAGATTAGATTGACAAAACATTTTTCATTTGAGGCGGCTCACGCATTGCACAATTACGACGGCAAATGCAGCCGCCTTCACGGTCATAGTTATCAATTGTTTGTAACGGTGATTGGCGAGCCGGAGACCGACCCCAACTCCCCAAAACTTGGTATGGTGATGGATTTTGGATTGTTGAAAAAGATTGTCAATGAGGAGATTATCGACAAATACGACCATTCAGTGGTCTTGAACGAAAAGTCGGCGTTTCATCCGTGTAGCGATTCGCAGATGTTTAGCAATGTTATCGTCGTGCCCTTCCAACCCACCTGCGAAAATATGCTCATCCATTTTGCATCCAAGATAACGCCGAGATTGCCCGAAGGCGTCGCGCTGTGGAATTTGAAGTTGTACGAGACGGCAGATTCGTATGCGGAGTGGTGCAGGGAGGATAATTGAGAGATAATTGAGGATTGACATTATGGACAAAATCGAAATCTACAATACTCCCGACGGCGGCACAGCAATCAGCGTAAAACTTGAAAATGAGACGGTGTGGCTGTCTCAGGCAATTTCAACTTGTGCAATTGTTGCACAGGTTCGGGAATGTCATTAAGAAGCAAATTAACAATGTTTTCGCGGATGATGAGTTGACTAAGGAGAACTACGCGCATTTTTGAGTGTTGATGTCGTCAAAATTAATTTTGAGGTTAGGAAATTTTTATTTTCATAAAAACGAGAAAAAAATTTGTCTATGTTTTAGCAATGTTGTATTTTTGTCTCATCGTGATGGACTTTTATCACCAATGTTCTTTTCTATATTGACGCATACTTATGTGAGCCGATGATTTCATTCCATTACAACAAGGTATGAATAAAAAAATTTTATTCGAGGGTTTTGATAAAAAACAATCAAAACCCTCACAAATAAATTTAAGAGAAATCGGTGATTATATTGTAGAATATGAGCATCCGAATTATATTTGTATTCAGGATTCTTTAATTCTTGAAAGTAGTACAAATTGGTTGTTAATTGACTATGATGATCCCGATGTATCTTTATTCATAAAATCATTGCGACTTTAAAAAGTATGCTGTGGGGGTGGTTTGAGATATAACTGCCCCGTTCTAATGCGGCTTCTTTTAATATCCGAAAAGAAAGTGTCACAAGCCACTATAAACGCAGAGTGAAACGGTTAGAATTATGATAGAAGAAATTAGCATAAAAAATTTCTTGTCGTTCAAGGACAAGATGACGTTCAGTTTTAAAGAACCGAACAAGAGCAAGTACCGGGAAGAAACGCAGGTCGTGGAGGTCGCCAAAGGGGTTAGACTTCTGCGTTTTGCTGTTTTGTACGGTGCCAATGCATCAGGGAAGTCCAATTTTTTAAGAGCGGTTTATTTTGTAACGGAGTTCTTGTTTCGAGTTTTTAACAGCAAAGACGAAAAAACGGGAGTTGTTCCTTTTTTACTTGACGATAAGACACCTAATGAAGATTCTGAGTTTGAGATCGTCTTCTATGTTGAAGGCAAAAGATACCATTACTATTTGATAATTAATTCCGAGCGTGTCGTTTCGGAAAGGTTGACTGTTGGAAAATCCGAAAAACAGATTTTTTTGAGATGTTTGAATGGCGGTAATTCAAAAATCACTTTTAATGTTGATTTGAGTCAAATCGCGAAGGAACATATCGAAATAGATTGTCTTGCCAATATGTCTGTGTTTGCGGCGTATAGAAAGGCTAATGTAACAGTGCCTGAATTGCAGGCTGTTGTAGATTATTTTAGTAGTTTTATGCCAAACATTACTACTAATAAACAAGTGTATGAATATGCTGCAAATGTTTTGAAAGGCTCTGCAAATGCCAATTTGAAGCAAACTATTTTGAAGGATTTGGACAGAGCAGATTTTAATATCAAGGATTTTTCTTTTATAGAAGACAATGGAGAAATAAGGGATGTGTATTCCATAAAAATTAAGAATGACAGTGACAAAACATTTGTTATGCCTGGCATTTTGCAATCAAATGGAACGCGAAGATATATTGGATTGGATGTAATTTTGCATCAATTACTTGAAAAACAATCTTTCCTGATTGCTGACGAAATGGAAAATGCCATTCATCCCGATTTGTTTGAAAAGATTGTCTATGACTTCCTGACTGCCGAGAATAATCAATCGCAGTTGATTCTGACCACACATTATTCGGGCCTGATGGAGACTATTACGCTTAGACCCGATTCGATTCGTTTTGTTTAGAAAAAGGATGACGGAAGTTCGGATTTATTCGCTCTTACCGATTTCAAAGATTTAAATTCTTTGGATTCGTCTTTCTATAAGGCATATAGAGATGGTCGGTTCGGTGCAGTGGCAAAAATCAAGTATTAGTGTTATGGAAAGATTTATACAGGAGCATAGTATTAGCAACCTCAATAGAGTTGAAAGAACAGAAGAATTTGAGGTGGGCAATGGAACAACACGACTATTGCTTGATAAGGAATACTATGTTATAGTTGAGGGGGAAAATACTGAGCGTTTTTATATGAGAATGCTTGAAAAAACAGGAAAGTTAAAATATAAAATTAGAGATTTTGAAAAAGACGTTAATAATCGTGATAAATTTGGGATTGTAATCGAGGGTATCAAGTGTTTGTGTGGCGGTGATAATTATTTCAAAAAAATGAATAAGATTGAAAAATTAGGGAAGGGCATAGAAAGTGTTCCTGGTCAAAAACCTAAATTTATCTGTATTTTCGATTTGGATGTCTGTATTGTAGATGATAAAGGTGGTCTGAAAAAGTATCAAGAATACACTAAACTGTTAAAAACGTTTGAACAATATATAAAAAACAAAGATATAATCTTATGCGCAAGTATGCCATCTATTGAGTATTGGTTTTTGTCTCATTATGAAGAAATGGATGATGATAAGTTTTATGATACATCAGATAGCGTTATAGATGACTTGAAACTAATTGATGCAAAATTAAAAATAAAAAATGCAAAAAGATTTTGGAATACGTTATATAGCAAGGATTGGGTAAATAATGTTTTGTGCGATGATACAAACTTCAACCGCGCCATCTCTCGTGCCAAAGCAAAAGCCAATCATTCGAAACGTTTAGATAAGGTTGACGATAGAATGAAATGCGACGTTTCCTATTCCGATATGTACAAACTTTTTGAGATTAAATAATTAATTGGCGGTGTAAAATTTGGTTTGGCGGTGTAAATTTTGTAATTTTGGCGGTGTAAAATCCAAATACATCAACATTATGAAAAAACTCTTCCTCATCGATGCTTACGCGATGATATATAGGGCGTTTTATTCGCTCATCAACAATCCGATGGTCAATAGCAAGGGCGAATCGACGTCGGCTGTGTATGGTTTTATGAACTTTTTGTTGGACATCCTCAAAAACGAGCAATTCTCGCATATCGCGGTGGTCTTTGACCCGCCGTACCCGACTTTCAGAAACAAGATTTACCCCGAATACAAGGCGCAACGTCCGCTCACACCCGAAGGCATCAAGACCGGCGTGCCGCGCATCAAGGACATCCTCGACGCAATCGGCGTAAAACGTGTGGAAGTACCTGAATACGAGGCTGATGATGTAATTGGAACGTTGGCAAAACAAGCGCGCAGGAAGGGTTATGAGGTGTATATGATAACGCCCGACAAGGATTACAACCAACTCCTCGAAGACGGCATCTACATCTACAAACCCCAAGAAGGCAAGACCGCCGAAATAGTTTCCGCAGAGAGTTTCTGCAAGGAGACGGGATTGGACAATCCGTTGCAATTCATTGACATATTGGCACTTTGGGGCGACGCCG
>JAGCDD010000278.1 GCA_017651345.1 Bacteroidales bacterium
CTTTTTGCCGCTTGTATCGATGGCAAAAATGGTTTTATCGACATTGATGGCAATTGGGTAATTGACCCTCAGTTTTATAAATGCAACGGCTTTGGCAACAATGGTTTGGCTAAGGTTTCGGTTGGTGATATTTTTCACGAAACATATGGATATGTCAACAAAAAAGGAGACCTTGTGGTGGAGCCGGTGTACAGATTTTTGGGCGATTTTGCCGACAACGGATTGGCAAGTTTTACAGCAGTTTACAAAGATGGTGAGCCTTCAAAATGCGGATTTTTGAATAGTAACGGCAAAATCATCATTGAGCCTCAGTTTCAATACGCACGTAAGTTCAACCAATTTAACATCTGCCCCGTATGCATCAACGAAAAATGGGGTTTTATCGACGCCACAGGCCAAATGGTGATAGAACCGCAGTTTCAAAATGTTACTGAGTTTGGCAACAACGGTTTGGGCGCAGTAAAATATCAAAACAAATACGGATATATCGACACCACAGGCAAATGGGTTATTGAACCAAAATTTGACATTGCATTTCCCTTCAATCAATTTGGTTTGGCAACAGTACGTCTCAACGGTTATGTTGGCTTTATCAACACCTCGGGCGAATGGGCAATAGAGCAAAAGTTCGAAGACAAAGATAATCCTGCATTTGGGGCAAACGGCTTAGCACCAGTCCCCTACAAAGGCAAATACGGATACATCGACACCACCGGCAAATGGGTTATAGAACCAAAATTTACCGAGGCTCATCTATTCACAAACAACGGATTGGCAATGGTTTGCAGCAAATCAGGATGGGGATATATCAACGCCTCAGGCAATTATGTGGTTGAGCCAAAATTCTCATTTGCCTATCCATTCGATCGTTATGGCTTTGCTGTGATAGAGGTAAACCGAAAATGCGGACTCATTGACTCCACGGGCAAGATAATTGTTCAGCCTATCTACGACGATGTATTTGTAAACCAAGGCGTTATCTTTGCCACCTTAAACAAAAAATGGGGCGTTTTAGACCACAACGGCAAACTTATCCGATTCTTATCAGTGGATTGGGTAGGCAAAGAATAATGGTAAAAAATTATCAAGTTTTTTGCATTACATAAAAAAATAGCCTTATATTTGTAGCCAAAGAATAAAGCAATTTTTAACAAAAATAAATAATTAAACAATGGTAAGTAAAGGAAAAAAAGAACTGATGATTTTTCAAAAAAGAATCTTAGGATTGTTGGGATTCTTTTTGGCTCCGTGTGCTATTGGCTTCGGACTTTTGGGCGACAATTCGGCTATTATTGACCCCAAATGGTGGTATTCTATAAGTATGACCTACTATGCCAACTCGCAGATTTGTATGATCGGAGTATTATTCTCAATGGCAGTGATGTTTTTATCGTATATCGGCTACAACACCTCCGACAAAGTTTTAACCATAATCTCCGGCATAAGCGCCATGGGCATAATTGTGTTTCCGTGCGGACACGAGGGAATCGAAATCACAGGACTTTTGGGATTGGAATGTGGCACAAGTTTTATAATCCATTGCACCTTTGCAAGCCTGATGTTTATAAGTTTTGCCATAATGGTGGGATACAATTTTACCCAAACCAAAGGTGGCGACAATATGACCCCCGAAAAACAACTCAGAAACAAGATTTATTACACCTGCGCAGGCATAATAGGAGTATTTATGCTCAACCAAGTAATAGCCTCGATATTTGGATTCCCGGGATATTGGACCCTCATCAACGAAGCAATAATGCTTTGGGCATTTAGTTTTGCGTGGCTAGTAAAAGCAGAGTTTTTTGAGTGTTTCAACGACAAAAAAGCATCGCCAGAACTCAACAATGTTATTAAGAATGAAATAGCATAAACCAACTTTTTATAACTTTTTGTCGTAGTAACGAGAAAAAGCATTATGGATCCCGAAGCAAAAGCAAGACAGGTAATAATGATAAATAATAGCCTGAAAACTGTATAAATGGAAAAGCCCGAATTCATAAAACGCGATGGTGTAATTGCCGAACAAAAATATGTGGAATGGCTCACGGACATCAAAAGCCGATACCGCAAAAGCCAAATCAAGGCGGCTGTCAAAGTCAACAGCACGCTATTGGAATTTTATTGGACATTGGGACGCGACATTGTTGCTCTGCAAGCCGACAGCAAATGGGGACGAGGATTTTTCAACCAACTGAGCCTTGATATGAAAACCGAATTCCCCGAAGAAACAGGCTTTTCTGTTACCAACCTAAAATACATAAAACGGTGGTATCAGTTTTATTATGAGGAAGTTATAATTCGTCAACAAGTCGTTGACGAAATTCGTCAGCAAGTTTCTGACGAAAAAAGCCAACAAGTTGTTGACCTTTTGGAAATGCCCCAAAATTTTGGCTTGGTGCCGTGGGGACAACATATAATGATTATCACCAAATGCAAAACCGTCAGTGAGGCGTTGTTCTATATCAACAACATTGCCGAAGAAGGATGGAGTAGAAGCCGACTTGAACACGAATTGGAATCAAACCTCTATGGGCATCAAGGCTCTGCCATTACCAATTTTTCACGCACTCTGCCGCAGCCGCAAAGCGAACTGGCTCAGGAGATTTTGAAAGATTCGTACAATTTCGGGTTTCTCGACATCAAAGCCAAACACGACGAAAAAGATTTGCAAGAAGCATTGGAAAAAAACATCACGCGATTTCTCCTTGAACTCGGCAAAGGATTTGCTTACGTTGGCCGTCAGATGGAACTGCGTATGGACGAGGAAACATCTTTTTTCCCCGACCTGATTTTCTACCATATTCCGCAAAAAAGATACGTAATCATCGAACTCAAAGCAGTGAAGTTCGCTCCCGAATTTGCCGGCAAACTCAATTTCTACGTTACAGCCGCCGACAAACTACTCAAAGGCGACGGCGACAATCCGTCGGTGGGTCTGATAATTTGCCGCACTGCAAAAAAAACAATTGTGGAATGGTCGCTGCAAGACATCCAAAAACCACTCGGCGTTGCCACCTACCAAATTGAACAAATTGTGGAACGCACAGTCAAAGAATTTACCCTAAAAAAATCTCAAACCTAAAAAAAGATTTATCTTTGTAACCATATAAACAACAAATAACATTTCATCAACCAAACACCCTAACCCGCTATGATATTAGGCTCAATAATAGGCGACACAGTAGGCTCGGTCTACGAATTTGACAACAACAAGTCGGTGGATTTTCCGCTGTTCGACACGGAATGTGACTTCACCGACGATTCGATACTAACCGTGGCTGTTGCCAAATGGCTCGTTACAGATAAGAAACACACTTTGGAAAAATTAGAAGAATGTCTTGTAGATTTTACAAGGCGTTATCCCGACCCGATGGGTTCGTACGGCACAGGATATTGGGCTTGGTCGCGTTCCAAAAATCGAAAACCCTACAACTCTTGGGGCAACGGCTCGGCAATGAGAGTTTCTGCCGTGGGTTGGGCGTTCGACACTTTGGAAGAAACTCTTGAAATAGCCAAACGCTCTGCCGAAATCACACACAACCACCCCGAAGGCATCAAGGGCGCACAGGCAACGGCTGCGGCTATCTACCTTGCTCGCACTGGCAAATCAAAACAAGAAATCAAAGATTACATTACCCAGACATTCGGCTACGATTTAACCCGTACTTGCGACGACATCCGCCCAAAATATACGTTCGACGGTTCGTGTCAAGGCACTGTACCCGAGGCAATGACGTCGTTTTTCGACAGCAAGGATTTTGAATCTGCCATACGTCTTGGAGTTTCGCTCGGCGGCGACACCGACACTCTTGTTTGCATCACCGGCGGCATAGCTGAGGCATTCTACAAAAAAATCCCGCAAGCAATCACCGACAAAATTCTATCGATGATTCCGCAGGAGTTTAAAGATATACTTGGCGAGTTTAACAAATAACATCACAAATATGAACAAGAAGGTTGACAAACTCATCGATTGCATTATAGCGATTGTTGTAGGCGCATTGGTATTAGCAGCAATCTATTTTTCGTCAAAATGGAATTGCGTAGTAGGTTCCATTGTTCTTGGATTTGGATATTATATATATTGCTTAGTAACACAGATCTACCCCCATCACAGCGACCCAGCCGGCGACGGAATGGCAGAGGGATTTGCCGCCCTGTTCAACATAGCAAAATCCGTTATTTTTGCAATAACGTTTATGCTCTTTATGCTTTTATCCGACAACCCAATGTCGGTGCTAAACGTGTCGATGATTATCTTGATAGTCTTTTGTGTAAAGCGGCTTTTGTTTATGATATTTGGGATATCGTTTATATAAAACTTTAAAACTCATTCTCTTCCAAAAACTTAATAGCCTCATCGTACTCTTGTTCGGCAGAAGCACTAATAAGTTCGTAAGCCTTTTTGGTGTTTTCCTTAACGCCATCGCCATAATAATAGCAAGTGCCAAGGTTGAATTGACCAATTGCATCTTCCTGATCTGCCGCCTTTTTGTATAGTTTTGCAGCCTCTTTGTAATCTTGCTCCACTCCGTCGCCTTCGTAATAGCAATTGCCAAGGGCGTTTAAACCTTCGGGGTCGTCTTGTTCTGCCGATAAACGATACCATTTAACAGCCTCTTTCAAACTTTTCTTTACGCCGAAACCATTGTAATAACAGTGCCCTACATAGCATTGAGCGGTGGAATGTTCCTGTTCGGCAGACTCTTTGAACCAACGGAAAGCCTCATCGTTGTCTACCTTTACGCCATTGCCCATGTAATAGCAATATCCAAGACTATATTGTGCACAAGAGTTGCCCTGTTCTGCCGAGGCGCGATACCATCTAACTGCCTCTTTGTAGTTTTTGCGGACATCCTCGCCATCAAAATAACAATCTCCAAGAGTGTTTTGGGCGGCGTGATTGCCCTTGGCGGCTTCTTGTTTCAGTTCTTCAATGTCGTCATATTCATACTCTTCGTAATAATCCTCGTCGTCGTATTCCTCATTGTCGTAGTCATCGTCTTCCACTTGTTCGCGGGTGGGCGAATCCACATTTTTCGACGAAGACGGATTGTTGAGTCCGAAATGATTGTAAAACTCATCTTTGAAATATTTTGCGTATTCTGCCACATATTTCACGGTTTGACACGAACGCAATCCGCGACCTTTGAGCGATGGTGGAAGAATGTCCTCGTTGAATGTTCCGCTAAAAATCACAGGCGTAATACGGTCTAAACCAACGGTTTCGATAGCGAGACCAATTTCCTCGTAATACCAATCGCGCTTGCCGGGCACTTCGGGACGGTCGAACGCTCCTTCGGTTACCACAAGTATAAACCGTTCGGTATTTTCCAAGGCCTTGCGAATTTGTTCGTCGAATTTGCCTTCGGTAATTGAGTCTACATCATAAAAAACATTATAGTCGCTAAGCAATCCCACAAGGAAACTGCCGCATACAGTGCCGTTATTTGCACGGCGATAACTTATAAAAAAGTCATATTTCTTTTTTGTTGCCATTATTCAATTTTGTTTTGGCAAATATAGTCAATAATTTTAAAATCTTATTCGATTGAGGAGTTTTTTTTATTGGCTATATGTGTAATAAATTTTTGGCTATAACTCGATTTTTTTCGGGGTTATAGCCTAACTTTTTGAAGTGAACAAATCTGAAATTTCGATACAACTATTTGATATACTACTATTTGCATTTAATTTTAATCCCCAAGGCGTTACAAAAGTGATGTGCAAAGCGGAGGTGGTTTTTGTAATATGCAAAAATGGATTTTATCAACTGCCAACATTGAATATGCTTTTTGTTCCAAAGATGTATGAAGAGCGGTGATTAATTATCCTGATTTATAAGGTTAACAACAACCTTTACCATTGTATCTTTCTCCTCGGTACGGCTTTCAGCAATCATTAGTGTGAGGGCAACAAGGGTGTTGTCGGCAATTCGCTTGGAACCATCGGAATTGTAAAGTAAGTGGTTGTTATCCATAAACCACAGGAAAAGCGTTGCGGCAATACGTTTGTTGCCATCGCTAAAAGAATGGTTTTTGGTAACAAGATAGAGCAACATTGCCGCTTTTTCCTCCACCGAGGGATAAAGTTCCACGCCGCCAAATGTTTGATAAATCTGACCGATGGAACTTTTGAACGACTCGTCTTTTTCGTTTCCGAACAAGGCACTTCCACCAAATTTTGACTTCAATGATAGTATTGCCGCCATTGCATTTTCGTAGGTGGCGTGGAATTTCTCCGTTTTAGTTGTTTCCTTGATGCTAAGACGCTCGTAGTCGTAATCGTCCAATGTGTCGAGGGCATAATTATAGTTGGTAACAACGTTGATAAGGGCGGTAGCATCATCAGAAGTTAGTTGCTCTTGTGCCTTTACCGTGCGACCCAATACGTTCACAAGTTTTTTGAGGTCGTCAAATTTCTGTTGGGATATTTTGGTGTTTACTGCGTAACCTTTTATGAGATAATCTTTTAAGATTTTGTTAGCCCAAATACGAAACTGAGTACCGCGCTTGCTCTTTACACGGTAGCCAACGGAGATTATTACGTCGAGGTTGTAAAGTATAGTTTCCTGAATTTGAGTTTGATCTTTAATATAACCATGTGGAGTGGTATGTGCAAATTTTGCACATACCACTTTTTCGTCAAGTTCACATTCTGAAAAAATGTTTTTTATGTGTCGTCCGATTACTGTTCGGTCTTTCTGAAACAGTTCTGCCATCTGTTGTTGTGACAGCCATACCGTTTCGTTTTCCATACGGACATCAATTTGCATTTGTCCGTCGTCGGTTTGGTAAATCAGTATTTTGTCGTTGAGTGTCATACTTGTGAGTTGTAATAATACTTTTGGCAAATATAATGATTATATATAAATAATAGATTTTTTATACCCAAAAAGTGCTAAGTGCCAAAAATGTGTAAAAACCCACAAAAATAGGTGCCAAAAATCAGTAAATTTACACATTTTTCGCACTTGGTACAAAATCATCAAAACACAAGCACAAGCAATTTGATGTGTCGGCAACACATCCACATTCAAATACTGTATCTAACAATTCTCCTTTATCATAGTCTTGTATCCTCTTCAAATTCCAACGTATTCAATCCCTTATACTTATCGTAAATATTGTAGATTTGCATAAACTCATCTATCGTAATTGCGTGGTTGCCAATCGGTTTGATGATTTCTACGCCAGGCATTCCGTATGCATACAATTTATTAGTAATATTGATAAAAACCCAAGGACAACTATCATAATGCCCCTTATGCCAAGCGTGTTGAAAATGGTTATTATCTAACCATTTATAGAATGGAGCATCCATATCCGCTAACGAAGGGTCTTTTACCAAAAACGCTTCGGGGTTGATACGGCTGATGATGGGCTTGCCGAGATCTTTGTCGTAATAGTATGGGTGTTTGGATTTTGGCATAAGGTGCAATACTAAATAGATTTTACAATGTCTTTACCTATGATTTGTTTGAGTTTTGCGCCAATAAGTTCATTGCCGTAGATATTTGCCCAATGTTCTTCAAATATAGGATTGTTGCGGTCGGCAGAGCCGTTGCCATCCACGGAGAAAACAACAAGACGTTCTTTGTCGCAAATAGACATAAGTTTTGAACGCAACATACGAGCGTACGATAGACATTGTGAAAAAGCATTGATGCGTTCTGCCATCGGAGACATATCTAATTTTGCTTCAATCACCAACGGTGCCGATGCAAAGTGTTTTTCGCCTTGCGGCAAAAATACGAAATCAGGAATGGCTTTTAAACCGCGACCTGCCTTTTGCGACAATTGTCGTGTGTAGTCGCTATCGCTGTAACCAAGACGGTGGAGAATAGGAATGAGTATTTTCTCCTCAACGTCTTTTTCTATTTTGATTTCTCCAAAATCCATTGCATCGGTTTCAAACAACTTTGGAAACATATCTACATTATCGCCGCGATCCTTTACATAACGGATTATTTCAGAATAGTCTTTGGGAGAGAGTTCCACACCATTTACACCTTGCAGGTTTTTCCTGACAATTGGAATTTGCGACAGGTAAGCATCTTCTCGTAGTTCCTTGATTGTTATTGGTGGAATTTTAACACCTTCGCATACTGTTGTGCGGCATTGGTAATAGTCGAAGGGATTGAAAATGCCGTCAGTGTTTGCTCTCCAAACGGAGTGTATATAACTTCGTGGCGAACGGCAATACATTACAATTAAATCGCCGCGTTTGGTTTTTTCGTTGCATTGCCATATATGTTCAGGATTATCATCTGTTTCTGCGCCAAGTGTGTCTAGAAACTTGAAATCTCCGGGTGCTGCCCCCACAAGCCAAACATTTGTTGGATTTGGCAGTTCGGATGGTTTGGTGGGCGTAACAAGCATTGGTGCAAAATCGTAGAGACAAGCGCATAATTCTGCATCCGAAAGGTTGTTTTCTTTTTGGAATTCGTTCCAAACTTGACAAATATCCCAATAATACATCATATACTGTTTGTAGTCTTTTGTGCGCGGTATTGGTGGCAACTCTATTCCTAAAACGTCACAGTTGCGCATTAAGTTTGGAAATCGGGTTTGGTAGAATATTGGCTTGTAAAGTGACGGATTTTGGATGTACAATGCCATTGATAATAATTGCATCCACGAGTTTTTTTCGCGATAACGGTTATTTGGCAAAACAATTTGGTCTTCGTGAAATTGAAGTTCGCCTTTTTCGTCAACAGAGAAATTAACTAAGTCGAAATTGGTAACATATTTTTCAAATTCTTCACGAGTTGCAGGTGTTTCCATACAACTAACGTTAACTTCCCATAAGACGAACCATTCACTATTGAAATCAGATGGAAAATCGCCGTGTTTTGTTTCCATACAATCGGCAATTTTCTGAATTTCCTCATATTTGGGATGTTCGCCCAAATCAAATAGAGCGATTGCCTTTTTGCCATCTTCTGAGGTCTTATAAAGATTCCATATTTGTGGGTTTAGCATTGTTGTGTTGTTTTTTAAGATTATCTCATCTTGCGGAAAAATGTAAGTTTATTATTAGTTATTCTGCAATCAAATTTTCCACGCCGTCTAATTCTCCTTTTTTGATACCGGAAATCAAGATTCCGACGTTTGTATCGAATGCGCAAGCATAATTAGCACCATTATCAAACTCCTTTACTTTGGCTTTCATACCATTGCTGAGAGTTATCGTTTCATCAAGGTTAATTATGCCACTTTTAATAATACCTGTTAAAAGGTATCCTTTTTTTGCTTCTACCCAAAATGCGCTTTCAATCTGCATTTTGAACGGTTCATCTAATTCGTCGGTTGTGGGCGGTACATCGAGAACTTTTACTTTTTTGTTGTGTTCGCTAAGTTCATTTGTTAAGCGGTTTTCGTAGAAATCGTCATCGGCTTCTACGTATAGGTTTTGTGGTAGGTCTTGCAAATCTTTTTCTGATAGGTTTAGCAAATGTAATGTTATTTCGTCGCCTTTGGCTGCGGAGGTAACATTTTTACCGTCTTTTATAATTTCCACCAAAAAGGCGTGTCTGCCGTTGCTTAACACAACTTCTGTTTCAACGTTTATTTTACCAGACTGCACAGTTCCAGTCAAATTGCTGTATTCAGTTGCCGGTGTGTATGAGATACTTGATACCGACATTACAAAGTGGTCTTTATTCATTTTTGTGATTTTATTTGTTGTTATTCTCGGTTTATTTTTGTAGTTATGATATTGTCAACTTGATTTCGTGCTGTGAGACCTTTGAAAGAAAGACTAACTGTATCTCCGTTGGTTTCTATTTCGTCAACGCAAGCGCTTTTGAACAAACCATGGTCATCGGCGATAACAATAATTGGGTCGCCAACATGGATTTCTCCGCTGTGAATTTTGCCAGTTACCACAACGCCTTTGCCTTTTACAGACTTCTGTTCTGTAACATTCATTACAAAATCGGGAGCGGGATTGTCGATTGTTTTAACGGTTAACTTTTCGGGTGCATCGTCGAGATCGCCTTTTTTGAGACTTCCGACAAACAAGGTGATTGTTTCGCCCTTTGTTGCCCAATTAACAAGTTCCTTGTTGATGTCGATGGCGGCAATGAGTGATTTTTTACCATTGTTCAAAATTACTGTGTCACCAACGTGAATAGTTCCTGATTCTATTGTCCCATTTAAAACATATCCACGTCCGCCGATATGGAGTATTTCAGATACCGGCATTACAAAATGCCCTTTGTCTTGTTGAATTTCTTCGTTTTCTGCCATGGTATTATCGTTTTTAAAGTTAATATTTTCATTTGTTTCTGTTTGTTCACGATATTTGTTTGTGTATTTGTCCATCATTTTGGAGACAATGCGGGCAGATTCGGCGAATTGTTTTTCGCCTGTTTTAAGAAACATGTCCGCATTGCTTGCAAACAAATTGAACCAATCTTCAAAGGCCCTTACCGTTTGTTTTAACGGATCAGGCCGGAGGATTTTTTTGATTCATCGTATTTATCACCTTTTTTGCGGTTTGCCCACCAAGTTAACAATTGGAGGTTTTCAAAAACTGTTTTCCCTCCTTTGCTACGTGGTTTTATGTGGTCGATTTCAAAATCTTCGCGTTTGCGGCTCTTGTAATTGCCTTCTGCCGAATAATAAAAACCGTTTGCATCGGTGAATTTTTCAAATACTCGGTTGCGAAGCCATTTTTCGTATTCTGGGTTAACTTCGCGTATTTGTGCCATTGACATATCTTCGTAGCGACGATCTTCAAGTATTTCTTGCGGTTTTTCGGGCTTTGGCTTGTTAAATTCGGGATATAGAATTCGTTTTTTTGCCCGATATATTTCGTCATTGAATAAATTTTGTGTGAAGTCAAAGAAGGTCTGCCATCCACCCTTTTCACTGTTCCATTTTTCTGTAATATACTTAACTTCTGCTTTAACACCTAAATCATTGTCAATAATGTATTGTGCTATTACTCCGACATCGTATTTTTCTCTATCTTTGAACTCATAGTATACTGGGGTTTCACCTGTTAAAAGATAATATCGGATTAGGTCATCAATATCTTCTAAGCGGTACGCTGGGTAACGCGGTACATTAGAAAAAAATTCGGTTTCACAATTGTCGCTAAAATTGATTATTTGTTCTTCTGTAATGTCTTCTACACGCTCTTTCATGTCATCGAATTTTAGCGGTATATTGGCGATAAGTGTTTTGTAGGCAGTTTCCAAATTGTCGTAAACTAATATTTCGCAGACTTTATCAATTGGGTTGTCGTTGAAATCGTAATATGGGTATGAAAATTTGTAAACTCCTTTGGGAATGCGGTCAATAAAGTCTACACTCTCAATTAACGCCTTTTTGTCGGGATCAATTATCTTGTCATTGAGAATGGCAAATTCTTCTACTTTTGAAATTGCGATGAGACGGGTAATACGTTTACGAGTAACGATATCAAGATCTTCGAAATCGAGATGGTCGATGTATAGTTTTTCGGGATTAACCCAAGCAATTTTGTCGGACCATTCGTCGATGAAAGTTACAATGTTTGCATCGGGTGTTCCACCAGCATTGACACCTCGGAGCGCACGACCCATCATTTGTGTCATAAGTATTGTAGACTTTGTGGGACGTGTTAAGAAAACACTTTGTACATCGGGTACATCAGTACCCTCAGTAAGTATGTTTACATTAATAAGCACATCAAGGTCGCCGCCTTTGCGGAAGCGTTGGATTTTTTCTTTGTTTTCTTTGCTGCTAATACTATGTATCCCTGATTTATCGCGAGTGTCGGACATTACATAATCAGAACTAATGCCTTTCTCTTTGAATAATTTGTTGAGCGCAATCACATTCTCTTTATTTACAGCAAAAACTATTGTTTTACCATATTTTTCTTTGTTTTCTACGTAACGGTTTACAATCAAATTGTTACGTTCGTTGTTGTCGGCAATTTTCTTTGCAACATCGAAGCCAATAGATTCCAACTCGAAACCTTCGTTTATTTTACGTATTTGTTCTTCGTCGAGGTCTTTTTTGAAGTCCTGACCAGTTTCAATTTCCTCGAATTTTGGTTCGGCAAGTATTCCTAATGTGATAAGGCTTTTTAAATCAATATTATATACCATATCATCAGGGAATAATTTGGCTAAATACCCTAATTCGTGATTTGCTGTTCTGAACGGGGTGGCGGTTAAACCTAACATTCTGAATTTAGGAATGTTGTTTTCAATATTTGCAATAAGTGTGCGGTATGTTTTGGCAGGAGCATGATGTGCTTCGTCAATTACCAAAAAAATTTCTTCTTGTCCTTTCAAAAAGTGATTTTTTAGATAACCGAAACTTTTTTCACTGCTAACGCTATCTTTGCTTGCAAAAATTATATCGTCATCGGGTTTGATATTAACTGCCATATCGTGAATACCCGAAACTAAACGCCAATTGAGTTCTTTCTTATTTTTGAATATATCTTTATAGGCAAGGTATACTGTAAATGTCTTTTTGGCTTGTTCTAATAGTTCGTGTCGATGTGCGAGCCATAGAACCTTAATTCCCTTGTCTAAGATGTTTTCTGAAATCCATCGTGCAGCGGTCATCGTTTTGCCGCCGCCTGTGGGTAATACAAGAAGTCCTTTGTAAGGGTATTGTCCTGATTGGACAATTTTTTTTGTCATTTTGTCAAATGCCTTTTTTTGATGTTCGTAAAGTTTAATTCCGCTCTCGTCTTGCGAGATAAACACCTTGCCGGCGTTCGGGGTTTTGGCTGTCTTTTCTTCCATTATTTATAAGTTTAAATGTTATTAGTATCATTATTCGTCTCTGCAAAACCCAAATCAGAAACATTGTTACATAAAAAAAGCGCGGGTTTTGACTAATTGCCCGTCCCTTACATTGTGGCTTTGGCCTTGCCCGGTAATGAAGAACGAGCAACGCCTTAGCCCACGCAAAATATGTATACAGCACACCGTATGTATGCCTTAAATACATATCACGGGGCATCACCGTTGCCTTGCCTCGCATTACCGTTTTTGAAATGGCCAAATTTCAATGTAACGAGATCAAAGCGTTTAGTAACGCCTAATTATATATGTCGGCCTTCGTTTTTACACGTCGGCAAGGCAAATATACGGATTTTATAATAATGCTGTATACAATTTGCGAGGTTTTTTTGTAATTTTTTTATTGTCGGGCACCCCAATCAAAAGCAAATTTTATCATTAGGGCGTTGGCAACAATTTTTGCGATTTTGGCATCGGGTAATTTGCCGGTTTCGCTTTTGGAATATTCCATCGGCGAGGCTTCCCATCCTATTGAAAAATTGCAATGATTGAAACGGTATCCTGCCGAAAATGCTAAATAACCGTCTTCAAGGTCGAGGTCGTCGGCAAAATCGCCGTAACAATGTCCGCCACGGAAGTCTACAAATGGTGTTTTATCTTTTTCCAAAATGTCTACGCGAATATTGGCAAAGAGTGCAACCGCATAATGCCCTTCGGTATAAAAATGATTTACGAAACCTCCGCCAAGATACAATCGAGGGTTGAACTGATAGCCGTGTACAGTGGAGATATTCAATCGGTTAACGTTTTGCGCACCCAAGACGGTTGCATCTTTAAGTCCGCCTTTGGCAAAACCGGCTTCGGCAAATCCACGATAGCCACGGTCAAGATTTTGAGCAAATGTTGCCATACAAACAAGCAACAAAACGATGGTGAAATTTATCTTTTTCATTGTTGTAAATTTTTAAGTGAAACACTATTGAAAATTGTGCTGCAAAGAAAAATGTCGCTTGTACCATTTGGCGGTACAAGGTTGTTTTTTTGAAAAATTTTTTGTAATATTGCGCAAAACATTGATTATGGCTACACCTACACATAGCGTTCAAGAATATATTTGGCTTATCGACACCATCCATCGTATGCGTGGGATTACTTTTGCCGAGATTTCTACGCGTTGGGAAAGTACATCGTTTAGCAATGGCAGAACTTTTTCTCGCACCACTTTTAACCGTCACCGCGATGCTATAATGGATATTTTTGGCATCAATATCGCTTGTGACCGTCGTACAAATGGTTATTACATCGAAAATGATGAGGTTTTTAATGCTCACAGCGTACAAAATTGGATGATTTCTACCCTGAGCGTCAACAATATAATTAGTCAAAGTTTTGGCATACAAGATAGAATTTTGTTGGAGAATATTCCGTCGGGCGGTACGTTTTTAGAGTTGATTATCAAGGCAATGAAAAACAGCCGGATGATTTCTGCCGAATATCGTCGTTATGGGAGCGACGTTTGTACCAAGTTTTTGATGATGCCCTATTGCGTTAAACTATTTCGTCAGCGATGGTATGTGCTTTGCCGTCATCGCAACGGCAGAATGGGAGTTTTTTCGCTCGACAGGTTTGCGCATTTGGAAGTTTCGGAACAAAAGTTTGTTATCGACCCGGATTTTAATGCAGCGGAATATTTTTCAGAATGTTTTGGAATTGTCAGCGAAGTAAATGCACCTGCGGAAAGGATTGTGATAAGAGCGTTTGACAGTGAACGTTTTGCACTTCGCGACCTTCCGTTACATCATACCCAGCGCGAGATTTTTGAGGGTGAAGATTATTCTGATTTTGAAATCATGATGCGTCCCACGTTTGATTTTTCGGCTCATCTACTTTCACGCGGCGTAATGGCTATGGTGATAGAACCTCAATGGCTCGCAGATGAGATAAGGGATATGCATAGAGAGGCGGCGGAGATGTATGGATGATGGGTACAACTTATTATTTTTTTTATTATCTTTGCAAAAAAGATTGTTATGAAGAGCATTGTAAGAACAATACCGCCAATAACCCGTTCGCGTGCAGACAGAGATGCCCGAAAACACTTCCTGATTGAGAAATTGAAGGAAGAAAATCGTTTTTGGAGTTATGCGCCCGGATTTGCCGACAGCGATGTGCCCGATGATATTATCATCGAGAAAACGCTTGTTTACTTAGATTTAGATGAAATCCGTATGTTGTTTGAACTTTATGGCAAACAGAAGGTTAAACATGTTTGGCTCGAACGACTTGTTCCCCAAGGTGATTATCTGTATAGTCTCAATCGATTTTTTGCGTGGTTTTACTTTCGGGTAAAAAAGCCCGATATGTATGTTAAGAGTATGGAAACGAGGATATTGAATAGGAGGCTGAAATGAAAGGATTGTCGGATAAAACATTGAGGATTTTTGAGGCTGTTTCTAAAACAGAATGTATCAAGCCATACGTTTTGGTAGGCGGAACGGCTCTTAACTTGCAAATTGGTGCAAGAGAAAGCGAGGATTTGGATTTTATGCGTTGGAAAAAACGTCCCGATGAACGTCTTGAAGTGGATTGGCCTTCAATTAAAAAAGAGTTTTCTACATTTGCCGAGGTTCAAAATATTGATATTCTTGACATTGACCATATTGAGTTTTTGGTAGACGGTGTAAAATTTTCGTTTTATGCCGCCGATAAGTATGCACCCGAAATTCAACCTATTACCTTTTGTCACAATTTGAAAGTGGCTGATATTAACGCTATTGGAGCAATGAAAATGGAGGTTATGCTACGTCGCAGCAATTTTCGCGATTATTACGACCTTTATGCTATTTTGCAAACGGGTGTTGATATTAAAACTCTAATTGATAATGCGTTAAGATATTCACGGCATCGTCTTAAAACCAAACATCTTATATCTATGCTCACCAATGGAAATCGCTTTCATGTAGAACATAACTTTCCGCAGTTAAATCCGGTTTATGATGTTACCGCCGCGGAAATTGAGGATTTTATGAAGGGGGTTTTGGAAGGGAAGGTATAATTTATTATCTTTGCAAAAAAAATAGTCGATATGGGCATAACATTTTTTGATGGAACAAATAAGTTTGTGTTTGATTTTGAACACGATGAAGTTGTTTCATTAAAAGGATTTGGTTCTAATCTCAATTATTTAGATAATTGCTTTTACTACGGTTTTGATTTTGCCGATGATGTTCCAGATGCGATTAGAAATAAATTCAATCACTTTATTAAGTGTAATGTTGGTTTAAAAACGAAGCCGGAGTTGACTGATATTATTCAACGTGCTGTTGATTCTTTACATAAGCAAGTGAACCTTTATTTTTACGAACTTGTGATAATGCCCGATTTGCAAAACGATGTTACACGCTATATGATGCGTTACATTTACCGTTTTGCTCAGCCAAAAATGGTGTATTATAAGGATGTTTTATCTGCCGACGCAGAACTTTGTGCCCAAATTCGCAAACAAAATGTGCTTATTATCGATGATGTTACCACAAGCGGCTCTACTCTTGGTGAAATTTTGAGAACGTTGCGTATTATTAATGAGGACAATAAGATAACTATTTTTAGTCTTATTGGTAGAAAAGATTTGATGGCTGATTCGTTTGTATAAATTTAAAAACATTAATTGCATAATCCCTTCCCCCAAAAAATTTGTTTTTTAATACATTTATTGTATATTTGCGGTATCAGAAAATATTGGAAACGAAAGAATCTTACTATGTCAAAAAACGATTTTCAAACAGCAATTAACCTTATCCGAAGCGGAGAAACCGACCGTGGGTTGGAACTTTTAGAAAAAGCCACCGCACCCGAAACCATTAAAAACATTGCCAAGGCGGAAATCGCTTACTACCGCGACGACCTCAAAAACGCAATGTATTTTGATGAACATTCGCTCCCTGCCGATCATCAGTGGTACGATCCTCTTATCGTTAACCATCACCTTCGCGCATACGTTTACGCCGCAAAAAAAACTGGCAGCATAAGCCGTGCTATCGAGTTTCTCGATTACTACATTGCCCAAAAACGAAAGGAATACGGATTTGCGGCAGCCAAACCGTTTGAAAATATCTACCTCAATGCAATGCGCCGTCTCAATGGTCAAAAAACCACCGACGCGCCCAAAAAGATAAAAATCATCACCCCTGCCGAGTGCCAATCTACCATTATTTTTGAAAACAACGGCTGCACTCGCGAAGAATCGGCACGTATGATTTCGTCGATGCTGATGTATATGTGGAACAATATCGAAACCGAAAAAGTGCTAAAAATTTATGAGGAATACGCCGACCTTATCACCCTCGACGACCATCATATTTGGGCTGCACGCAACTATATAAAACTGCACGACGACGTAAACGCACTAACTTGTTTAATGCGTTACGTCAAAGGGTGGACTCCAACAGAAAAATTCACTGTTATGCCAATGAAAGTATTCGTTTTCAACGACATACTAAAATATTGGACACCCGAAATACGTCGTCAGTTTCTTGTGCTCAACAAAAACCGTTAAGCATTATTAGCCAAGGCAAAAATTTCACGTACATCTGCCATTTTCAGCACTTTAAACGAACCTTGCGTAATGGTGTCGCCACGGCTGCATTTTTGGGCAAGTTCGTCGATTTGAGCATCGGTAAGTTTTTTGCCCAAAAGTTCGCTGATATTTGTCGGCATATTAATATCGTGATAAAAACGTTCCATTGCCTCAATGCCTTTGAGAGCCGTTTTTTCGGGATTATTGTAATCGTTTTCCACGCCCATAACATTCACAGCAAAACGCACAAAACGGCTGACATTCACATTCATAACATATCTTGCCCAACTGCCCCACAACGCCGAAAGTCCTGCCGCGTGAGCCACATCAAACATTCCGCTGAGTTCGTGTTCCAAACGATGAGTAGCAAAATCGCGCTTAGTGCCGCAGCCAGTTAAATCGTTGTGCGACAGACTTGAAGCCCACATCATTTGAGCACGTGCCTGATAATCGTTGGGATTTTTCAAAAGGTCGTAAGCCGTATCCTTAACAGTGCGCATAAGTGCCTCAGCAATAGCGTCGGTGAGGGTCATATCGGTGTCGGGACTAAAATATCGTTCCATAGTGTGCATCATAATGTCAACCGCACCGCAGGCAGTTTGATAAGCCGGAAGCGAGTAGGTAAATTCGGGATTCATAACGGCAAACTTGCAACGACAGAGGTTGTTGTTAGAGCCGCGTTTCCAATCTCCGTCTTCATTGGTAATAACGCAACTATCGCTCATTTCGCTACCAGCCGCAGGAATCGTAACAATGGCTCCCACAGGCATAGATTTTTGCGGAACAGCCTTATTATCAAAAAAATCCCACACATCGCCATCGTATTCCACGCCGTAAGCAATTGCCTTAGACGAATCTATAACGCTGCCCCCTCCTATTGCAAGTATAAAATTGATGCCATTAGCACGACAAATTTCTATACCTTTGCGCACCATCGAAAGTCGTGGATTTGGCACTACTCCGCCCAAAAGTGTATATTTAATACCCTCACTATCAAGCATTTGCGTAACGAGCGAAATTAATCCAAGACGTTCGGCACTTTTGCCACCGTAATGGATAAGCACATTAGTGCCGTTATATTTTTTTATGAGCGATGCCGTTTGCTGTTCAGCACCTTTTCCAAAAACCACCTCAGTGGGCGTGTAATATGTAAAGTTTATCATTTTTTATTACTTTTAAAGTTCAAATTATACTTATTTTTTCAGCACAAAGATATAAGGATTTTCCTCTTCGGGAACAATGCCAAACTTATCAATATTAAACGAAAAATCCAAATCAGCGCGATAATCCATATTTGAGTTATAAAGGTCGAACAAATACTTGGAATGCGACAGCGCATACTGTTTTAAATCATCTTTTGCATTATTATACAGCAACATACACATCATCACACTAACGCTATTGAAAGAGAATTTGCCCGAACTTACCAACCTATCTGCCAACATTCCAGCAAAAAGTGAATCCTCAATATTGGGTTTGTTTCTTCCACCAGAACAAATCAACTGCACATCATCAAATTCGTTTATCAATCTATCAGCCAAAGCCTTACAATTAAGAAAACATCCTGCGTAAACACGCTCGGCATCGGTAATGAGCGACCGCATATAAGTGCCGTTGGTGGTAACAAAAGCGAGTTTGCGGTTTGAGATATTCTGCGGAGTCATTGCCACAGGCGAATTGTTGTAATCAAAACCGGGGATAATTATGCCGTTTTGCTCGCCCACAAAAATATAATCATTATCGCTTTTTTTTGCCTCAAAAACCGATTGAGGAGAGCCAAAAGTCTCGGCACTCAAAGCACCGTTGGCAAGGGCTGTGGTAATGGTAGATGTGCACCTCAGCACGTCGATAAGCACCACCGTTCCGCATTTGTGGTAATACGGATAAAGCGCAGGCGACAGCACAATCTCAATATTTTTGGTCATCGGTCTTAATTAATTTTGAATTGTCAATTGTGAATTGTGAATTATCAATTATCAAATAGTATCAATACTAACATCATCAAAGTTGGCAAATAGTTCGCTAACTTTTTGGTCGTACTCCTTGCGGTTAACCTTCACCTCCATTGTAAGTTCGTAAACATCGCCATCGGAGCGCTTTTTCAACTCCATATTATATGTATCAACTTTAAAACCAGCGTTTTTGAGGTTTTGTAAAATGGTGGTGATTTCAGCCTTTGAATGAGCCGAAATACTTAGCGAAATAATCTTTTTGCCAAGTTTGCTAAGCACAAAATTAAGAGTTTCGAGGCAGAGCAGCACCATCACCGTGGCGGCAATAGCAAGAAGGAATTTTCCCGACCCTGCGCACACACCGATAGCCGCCGTAACCCAAAGTCCCGCAGCAGTGGTGAGTCCCCTGACGGCGTGTTTTTGAAACATAATTGCGCCCGCACCAATAAAGCCGATACCCGAAACTATCTGAGCAGCAATACGCGACGCATCGTAACGCACAGCCAAATCGTCGAATCCGTGTATCGACATCACCATAAACAGCGAACTGCCCAAAGCCACAAGAAAATGCGTGCGAAACCCGGCGAATTTCGACCTGTATTCTCTCTCCAAGCCGATAATTCCGCCAAGCACCGAGCCCACAAACAGCCTCAGCATTAGGTCAATATCTAAATCGGATAATGTCATTTTCGCTTAACATTAATAATACTTTAAAACGTATAATGACAAAAAAAGGTTATGTATAAATACTAAATCGCAGAACGCCTTATTTCCGAATTTTTTGAAAGCAAGTACAGACAATATTGGTTGAGTGTAACACCTTCTTTTCGAGAATCTTCCTTTAAAGATTTTAGGAGACTGCGTGGTATGTTGATACCGAACTGATACGAAACAGAGGGATCAATTTTAGGCTCGATAATATCTACATTATCTTCTATCGCTGCCAACAGCCATTGTTGCTTAGCATCTTCGGCATTATTGATAGCGTCTGAAATAGTAGAGCCACAAGTAATACAGCCCGGAAGTTCAGGATAAGATGCAACATATCCATCCTCTTCCGTGTCAGGAATAATTTCCAACTTGTACGGCATCTTCATATATTCTTCCAATGTTTTCATAAACACCTAATTAAGATTTTTACTGTTATTATCACACTCCACAACGGCTTTCACCATTTTTACGTATACTACTTTGATAGGTTCGTGTTTTGGTATGGTAATAGGACAACACCCCGGTTTACGGAATGTAAAATGACTACTACCGCCTTTCGGTGCAGTCATCTCGTAACCATAGTTTTCCAAAACTTTTTGAAGTTCTGCAAACCGCATACTCTTGTCAAGAGATTTTATACGACTTATCAGTTTGTCCCATTGTGTCATAAAAAAAATACTCTTTTGATATCAACCACAAAGATAACGTTTTAAAATCATTTTACAAAAAAAATAACCCAATCCATTTAATTTTTGTGCAAAAAAAACAACGTCCATCGGGGCGTTGTTCTTTTTATTCTTTTAGTTGGTGCAATTAACCTAAGCCAGCATTACGCTATGAAGAAGCCAGAAGCACACTGCACCAGCAAAATAACCTATCAATGCCAACCAACTGATATGTTTGAGATACCAAATAAACTCGATTTTTTCTAAGCCCATAGCGGCAACTCCGGCGGCACTACCAATAATGAGGATACTTCCGCCCGTTCCAGCACAGTAGGCAAGCAACTGCCAGAATGTTCCGTCTTGAACTAAATCGGCTGTTGCGCCCATATCGTACATTCCCATTGCTCCGGCTACCAAAGGCACATTGTCAACAATCGACGAAAGAACACCAATTGTTAAGCCTATTCCGTAAGTGTTTTGGTTGAAAGCCGAATCCAAAACATTCGACATTGCAGCCAAATGTCCCGAAGTCTGCAATGCAGCCACAGCGGTAAGAATACCGAGGAAAAAGAGAATTGTAGGTGTATCAACGCTTGTAAGCACCTGAATAACAGAATTTTCTTTATGGTCGCCCATTTTGTGGTGAATAATATCTGTAATAAGCCAAAACAATCCGAGAACCAAAATCATACCCATATAAGGCGGCAGATGGAGGAAAGTTTTGAGCACGGGAACCATCAGCAGCGAACCGATACCCCAATATAGGCAGAACGATTGAAGACGGTTTTCGCTCTTGCTAACCAGAACCTTATCCTCGCCGGGCATTTCAAGGTCGCCTTTGAGGGTAAAGCCCAAAACAATCAGCGGAATCACCATCGACACAATTGAGGGCAGCAACAGCATCGTAATCACTTTACCAGCAGTGATATATCCGCCAATCCACAGCATAATGGTGGTAACATCTCCGATAGGACTCCACGCACCGCCTGCATTAGCAGCAAGCACAATCATACCGGCGTAGGTCCACCGCAAATGCCTGTCGGCCACCAACTTATTAAGCAGCGTTACCATAACGATTGTGGTAGTAAGGTTGTCTAACACTGCCGACATAAAGAAGGTGAGGATACTAAGCATCCAAATAAGTTTTTTCTTGCTTCGGGTAGTTATCTTGTTGGTAATGATTGAAAAACCGTTGTGTTTGTCGATAATAGCCACGATTGTCATTGCGCCAAGAAGGAAAAACAGCGTCTCGGACGTTTCGCCCAAGTGGTGTAGACTCTCCTCTTGAATAATAAAAGTGGTAAAAAACGAATCGTCGTGCGGCTTGTCGGGGTTTTCAGCCACATATTCGTCCCACGACTTGTTGGTGATGCCGGGGTCGTTGAGGATAGATTCTTTACCGATTACAAACAGGATCCACATTAATGCACCGAGCATAAGGGCTGTGGCGGCCTTGTCGATTTTTAGTTTGTGTTCGAGGGCAATGCACGCATACCCAATCACAAACACTACAATCATTAGAATAAACATAACTAATACCTTTTAAGATTTTCTTTTTTTAAAAACGCCGCAAAGGTAATAACTTTCTCTGAGTAAGAAAAAATGTTTTTTCAAAAAAAACTATCCATTTTCACACCCTCACCCCCAGCCTATAATACAGCCCAACGCGATAGCCCAAATTGAGATACCGCCAAAACTATGTGTGCCGTTGCTATTCTCTTCTGTCATAATTTGATAGATTGTCTACGCAAATATAAGAAAAAAGCGATACGACATATACGAAAAAACAAAAAAATACGAAGAATACAAAAAAATACCGTCTGAGCATATCCCAAACGGTATTTTTTATTTGTGTATGTTTTGTTAGCGTAATAACTACAAGGCGCGGACGAGGCGCACAGAGAGACCGAGGCCGCGGCTGTTGGCGTCGTCCGGGCCGACGTAGTCCGAGCCGAAGAACAAGTCGCACGCGTCGTCCTCGTCGCGGGCAGACGAAGACCAGTAGTCGCCGTAGTCGCCTACGGCGTAGACATCCGTACCGAAGCGGTAACCAGCAGCGGGAAGGAAAACCGCACCGGCGGATTCTAAGGTTGCCCAATCAATTGAACTCCAAATCAAGCCTTCGGTATCATAATCATCGGGGAGGATGATAAGACCGTTTACACTGTTGACACTTGCCCAATGGCGCAAATCGGAGGCACCGCTGCGCGAAGGGTCGCTACCTTTGCCTAAAAGGTATACCCACTCTTTGTGGCTGAGTGTGTACCACGGGCTGTCCTCACCGAACACCTTGCCCCAATCGGATTTCAGGGCTTCATTTTTACCAGTGCCGTATGTGTTGGTGCTGTTGGGTGTAGTAGAATTGCTGATGCCATACATAGCCGCGCCTGTCCACGTTGACGACTCGCCAACCCATCCGAAGAGGTCAACAGTACCGTTGGTTGACACTGTTCCGTCGCCGTTGATTGAGGTGTTGGCGGCGGCTTTGCCGATGATGGTCGTTTGTGAAGGTGCGAAACCCCAAGCCCATTCAGTACCGTTGTAAGTTGCCTGCAAATTGCCGGGGCTGAAATATACTTTCTTGCCGTCGGCTACGGTGAAGCACTGGCGGGCTACGGTGTAGATTGTGCCGGGGGATACTTCGGTGGCGGACTTGCTGATTTCTTTGCCAAGGCCTGTGCTTGTTACATCGGCATCGGAGGGTATGGCAATCCATATTCTGCCGTCCTTCACGGTGTAGTCAGTTGTGTTGATTTTTATCTCGTGTTCGCAGCAAGGCGACATAGAGATGGCTAAGTAGGCGTTCTGGTCGGTGAGGTCAACTGTTTTGTCTCCGAATTTAAATTCACCGATGAAATTGTGGGCACAGGTGGCAAGAAGGTCTGCGAGCGATTTGTCGGATGAGTTTTTGCTGCCTGATACGCTGATTTCGGCGGTGAGGGAGGCATTTGACGAAGGCTGCTGGGTAAGGCTGCCCGAGAATGTGGCTTTGTCCGATTGAAGGGTGGCTTCGCCGATTGGTGTGTTGCCTTCTTTGATTATCATTTTAAGTTGGTTTGCAACATCGTTGTCGGAGAAGGTGATGTTGTACCAGCCTTTCTCGCCCTCGTTGGTGGATTCGGCGTAACCTACTTTTTTTAGCGAATGCCCGGTATTTACGCGGATTGAGAACGGGATGGTGTTTGTAGCAACGGTGTGCACATCGTCTTTACTGGTTGCGGGTGCGTTGTCGTTGTCGTCTTTGCTGCACGATGTGGCAAGCATTACTGCCGCAATTATGGGCAGAAATTTAATAAATGCGGTTTTCATTTTTTCTTCCTCCTTTTTTTACCATTCGCTGGAGGATGGCTTTATTGGGTTAATTTTGGGTGATGGTGTGCCGCTGCCTGCAAGAAGCGGTGTTTCGTTTACAAGCGGAATCACCTGAAAATCAGGCTTCGCGTAGGGCTTTTTGGCTGTTGTCTGCGCCAAATGTATAAACGGCGGAGAAAAATGTTTTAAATTTTCCATTGTGTGTATTAATTTAGATATAAAAAAATCCCCTGTGGAATATCCGAAATGGACATTTCACAGGGGAACAATAATTATCAAACAAATATTATGTTATGGAGAGGTGGTTTTACCCCCCCATATAATTTATTATATTATTTTTAGAAAATATTATCATAATTTATAACAATTCTATTTCTTCAATAGTAAGACCAGTTAATTTTATAATGGTCTCAATAGGTAAGTTCAATGCCTTAGCGTTGCGAGCAGTTTCGAGCATTGCTTCTTCGCGACCTTCGGCACGACCTTCATTTCTCTCCCGTTCCATTGATGATTTTTCGGTGCTAACATTCAGCCAATACAAATCGTATGCAAGTAATTCACCATCGGTAAACGCCGAACGCCTTACAATTTCCAACGCCTCAGATGTTTCTTTGTTGGCCAAAAGTTCGGGGTCGGCATCATCGGTTTTTTCGTCTATTTCGGTAAGAAATTTCAACCATAGGTTGTGCATCACTTTTGTGGCGCGGTTCTGAGGTTTAAAATTTGGCAGCACCACAAAGACCATCGAAAGGTCGGTATGAATGTCGGATGTATGTTTTTTGTTGCTGAGGTAATATTCTTGAATATATTCGTTAGGATATTCAGAAAAAGCCTTTTCGTCGTTTACCAAGCACAAGGCGTACACATCGTTTAATTCACCAAATGCCTTTCCTTTATCCAACTGTTTGGAATACATTGATGTGGCATTAAACAATGTTCGCTGAAAAAATTCTGTATTCCAGATAGATTGCATTTCCACTATAAAATGTCTGTCATAGTTATCAACACAATATACGTCAACAATAGAATACTTTTTACCAGGATTTTCGGGAATATTTTCGGGCGTAAGATAACTAACGGTTTTGATTTCCATACCATCGGGCAATGGCAAAAGTGCGTTCAATAGGCTAAGCACGAGGTTTGGATGCTCACCAAACACCTTTTTGAACGTCAAATCCGCTTTCGGGTCAAGATATTTCGACATAATACATACGGTTTTTATTGTAATCGCAAAAATACAAATATTTTCAGAAATTACAAAATAAACTCGGCAATTTAAATTTTTAAATAACGAAAATCTCATACTAATTTTTTTGTAATTCGTAATAATGGGTTACTTTTGCGATGATAATCTCCTAATATTTTAGATATGACAAAATTTGGTACAGTATTCAAACAAGGCGGAAAAAAAGCCCTCCTTTGCGGTAGCGGCGAACTTGGAAAAGAAGTTGCAATCGAACTTCAACGCCTTGGTATTGAGGTAATTGCACTCGACAAATACGAAAACGCTCCCGCTATGCAGGTGGCGCACAAATCGTATGTGGTGTCGATGCTCGACGGCGAAAAACTCCGCGAAATTATCTCCACCGAAAAACCCGACTACATTATTCCCGAAGTGGAGGCAATTGCCACCAAAACCCTTGTTGAACTTGAAAAAGAGGGCTACAACGTTATCCCCACCGCCCGCGCCACTTTCCTCACTATGAACCGCGAGGGAATACGCCGACTTGCTGCCGAAGAACTTGGCATCAAAACTTCTGAATATCGTTTTGCAGCCACTCACGATGGTTTTGTAGACGCTGTAAAAGCCGTGGGAATACCCTGCGTGGTAAAACCCATTATGAGCAGTTCGGGACACGGTCAGAGCGTTATTAAATCAGAATCCGACATCGAAAACGCGTGGAAAATTGCCCAAGAAGGCGGTCGTGCTGGCGCAGGAAAGGTTATTGTAGAGGCGTTTGTAAAGTTCGACTACGAAATCACCTTGCTCACAGTACGACACAAGGGCGGAACAAGTTTTCTCGAACCCATCGGACATTGGCAAAAAGACGGCGACTATCAAGAATCGTGGCAACCGCAACCCACTACGCCCGAAGTGCTTCAAAAGGCTCAGCAGATTGCCGAAAAAATCACCACAGCCCTCGGCGGATACGGTATTTTTGGCGTTGAGATGTTTGTAAGTGGCAACGATGTAATTTTTAGCGAAGTGTCGCCACGTCCGCACGATACAGGTATGGTAACTATGATTTCACAAGACCTTTCGGAATTTGCGCTCCACGTTAGGGCAATTCTCGGACTGCCTATTCCAAACATCGCATTCCACGGACCGTCGGCATCCAAAGCCGTTGTGGTAAGCGGCGACAGCGACCACGTAACATTTGAAAACCTTGAAGAAGCACTCAACATTCCCGACACGCAGATCAGAATTTTTGGCAAACCCGAAGTGCACGACCACCGTCGTATGGCAGTTCTTCTTGCTCGTGGCAACGACATCGACGACGCCCGCCGAAAAGTTCAAGAAATGTATTCCAAACTCAAAATTGAGATATAGGTTTTCATCAACGAATTAAACGAATGGAACTAATACTTTAACAAAAAAACTATTAAAGAATAATAAAGGAAGTTCCATAAAGGAACCTCCTTTACAAATTAAACTAATATTCTAAATAAAATAGGAATCCTAAACGAGTATTAGTTTTCTTCCAAATAAGTATTAGTTTAATTCGTATAAAAGATAATCGCAGATTATTTTTTATTAATTCTTTAAAAGAGTTATTTGTATAATTCGTTTAATTCGTTGACAAAAAATAATTGACAAACAAATAGTAGATAAATAAATAGATAAAACTCAAAATAATAAGTATGAAAAAAAGCTTAGTATTATTGACTGGCGCGTTGCTGTTCTCTTTGTTGGCATCGGCGCAAACCCTCCCCTTGGTTTTTGCCAAGGAAAACACCGGCAAAAGTCTCAAAGAAGGCTCGTCAACCGCTCCGGCACAACTGAGTTACAACAACGAGGCTCTCCCCGACCCGTTTCTCTATCAAGACGGCACCTACAACGCCGACTACAAAGGTTGGGAACGCCACCGCAACGAAACCGCCCGAATGGTGCAGGATTACGAAATAGGACCTATCCCCTCTTTCAAAAAAGTTACTGCCACCTACAACGCCGCCGAAACCACCATTAATATAAAGGTGGATACCAAAGGCGGAAGTTTGGAGTTTTCGTCAAAAATAATCATTCCCGAAGGCAACGGACCTTTCCCCGTGATTATTGGAATGAATATGCCCTCAGGCAGCATTCGTCCCGAATTTGTAAAAGGCTGCATACTTGTTCCATTTAAGCACGACCAAATTATCAAAAGCAGTCATCAGGCAGTAAGAGACAGTGCCGCAGCATTTTACAAATTATTCCCTAACTATAAGAACACCAGTGGAAACTATTCGGGATGGACTTGGGGAATTAGCCGCCTAATCGATGCACTCTACCAAGTAAAAGACCAAATCCACGCCGATGTAAACCACATTGCCGTAACGGGTTGCTCCTACGCAGGCAAAATGGCTATGTTTGCCGGAGCGTTCGACGAGCGCATTGCCCTCACAATAATTCAAGAATCGGGTGGCGGCGGCATCAACTCGTGGCGTGCAAGCGACTATCACACAGCCACTACCAATGTTAATGTAGAACGTGTGGAAAACACCAACTACTCTTGGTTCGCCCCCTCGTTTAAAGATAATTTCAATGGAAAACTCAACCGCTTGCCCTACGACCACCATCAAATCATTTCGATGATTGCCCCCCGCGCCGTTTTGGTGCTCGGCAACTCCGACTATCCCTGGCTCTGCGACTATTCAGGATACGTTTCCACAGCAGCAGCCTCCAAAGTTTGGGACAAATTTGGAATCTCCGACCGTTTTGGCTACGTGTTTGAAGGCGGACATCCTCACTGTATGGCGTGCGACTCCGAAAACGATGCCGTTAAACGCTTTGTAGAAAAATTCCTCTTCAACAAACCCTCCGACACCAACATCCGCAAAGCCGACGAGTTTAAAGACACCGACTTGAACAGATGGATTGGAGGATGGAAATAAAATATACCCCATTATGACACAATCAGAAAAAATATCAAAATACGAGGAGATTGTTCCTCAAATTCAAGCACTTGTTTCGGGTGTAAAGTACGGAATTAGTTCGCTTGCAAATTTTGTGGCGGCGGTTCACCGAAATATGAATTTCTTTTGGACAGGTTTTTATGTAGTGGACGGCGACTATTTGCTGCTCGGACCATTTCAAGGCGACCCTGCTTGTTTAAGCATTCACAAAAGCAAAGGAGTTTGCGGCACTGCTTATACAAAAGAGCAAACCATTGTGGTAGAAGATGTTGAAAAATTTCCGGGACACATTGCTTGCAGTTCGCTCTCTAAATCAGAGATTGTAGTTCCTGTATTTTCAAAATCGGGCAAAATCACAGCGGTTTTAGACATCGACAGCGATAGTTTGGCTACATTCGACGACATCGACAAGAAATATTTAGAAAAGGCAGTAGCCTACTTACAAGAATACGAAAGTTTTATTTAAACTTAGATTTTTTTTATATCTTTACACTCAAATAATAATACCAATGCCAACTAAAAAACTCTACATAATATCCGGCTGCAATGGTGCAGGTAAAACCACCGCTTCGGTAACAATTTTACCGGAAATATTTGAGTGTAAAGAGTTTGTTAATGCTGATGAAATTGCAAAAGGTCTTTCGCCATTTAATCCTGAAAGCGTGGCAATTCAGGCAGGCAAACTGATGCTCGAACGCATTAACTATCTCCTTACCCAAAACGATAGTTTTGCTATTGAAACCACTTTGTCTACCAAAAGTTATCAAAACCTTGTTTTACAAGCCCACGAAAAGGGTTTTTATGTACAACTTCTTTATTTTTGGCTTCCATCGCCTGAGTTTGCAACAGCAAGAGTGGCGCAGCGAGTAAAAGAAGGCGGGCACAATATTCCAAAAGACGTGATTTATAGACGATATTTTGCAGGGCTCAAAAACCTTTTTGAAATATATATGTCAATTGTTGATTATTGTATGATAATCGACAACGCAGAAAATCCAAGAGCAATTATTGCCGAAAAAGACGAAGATGGTTTAGTAATTTACAATAAATCAACATTTAACAACATTAGACACTATGAGCAATCAAGATAAGGAACTTATAAAACACGCCCTACAAATTGCCGAATACGAAACATTAAAACGCAAGGCGATGCTTAATCAAATGGTGGTACAAACCGACACGAACGGAAACATCATATATGTCCCCGCCCGTGAGGTGTTTGTTAAACTATATAACGAGCCTGTGCCCGAATTCTAACGCCTTATTTCTTAGCATAATAAGTTACCGACTCGGTGCCGTCGTTGGTAGAGATGCAGGCATTGCCTTCGTAGGTTAAAGTGGTTGCGGCATATTCACCCATTGGCGTGCCTTGTTTGTTGAGAATCGTTGATTTAATTAAATCTCCGGCAGTGTTGTATTCATAAATTATACGCGAACGGAACTCCATTTTGTTGGTGCTAACATCCTTGCCATAGTTGGTTAAATCAATTACACGACCGTCTTTATACTTTTTGATGTAATAACTTTCAAGTTCGTATTGAATTTCGGGTTCGTTTTCATCTTCCATAGTGTCCCACGAAACATCGGCGGTGAAGGTTTGTCCAAGAGTGTCCATCTTAAAATCGCTGTCGGCAAAATATGTTACCTCCTTAACCTCTGTAAACGATGGATAACCCTCGGTAACGTTGCTGCCCTTGCCGGTGCGAATTTTGCCCTCGTAAGTATAATCCATTTCATCGTTGTGAATGTTGCCCGAATTAATAGTACCGCATTGCGAAATTATGCGACCTTTTAAATCGTAAACAGTGGTTTCATCACCCTCATAGCCATACGAAGCCTCGGTGTAAATAGATGTTTCAACAATCGAGGTATCAGTGTAGAGCCATTTGGTAATGGTATCGCCAGTTTCGGTGTCGATGGTGAAAAGTGGTTTGTCCCAATCAACAGAAGGGTCGGCTGCGGGAGCATCGTCCTTAGGTTCGGGAATGGAAATTTTGGTAGTGTCGGAAGCATTGTCCGAATTTTGCTGAGGCGCATTATTGCAACTGTAAAAGGCTAATAATAACGCTGTTAATGATAAAATTACTTTTTTCATAATAATTTTCGAGTTTTAATTCACGGCAAATGTAAAAAATTTTTATATTTACGCATCTATTAATTTAAACAAAATATTATGGCAAACATTACATTTCAAGAAGCATTTAAGGCAGGCAAAGAAGCCTACAAAGCCGAAGATTACCAACAGGCAGAGCAATATTTTATCACCGCTGTTGACATCGCCAAAAATCAAGACGAATACGAGTGGTATGTAGACGCTTTGATTGAACTTGGCGAATGTTATATGAACCTCCGCGATGGCGAAAACATGTTTAACGCGTGGAAAACAGCCGAGGAAACTGCACGCCATTTCGACTATAAATACGGTTTGCACAAATCGCTCCGCCGCCTCGGACATTTACATCATCAAAACGACTACGACGATGAGGCGCTTGACTTCCTAAAAGAGTCTATCCAAATAGGTATTGACAACGAATATGACCCGCAGCACGTTGCGTATATGATGTATACTGTGCAAAAGATTCTTTACAAAAAAGAGGAATACCAAGAGGCTCTACAATACGCTCTCGAATGTGAAAAATGGGCACATAAATATAATAGTATCAATTATATAGATAGCCTTTTGAGCGATATATCAAACATTTACCTTTCGCTCGACGATTACGAAAGTGCCCGCCGCTATATGACCGAAGCGTTTGTATACAGCGAACCTCAAAACCAAAAAATCCTTCTCCAATCCATCGCCTTCATCAACCGTCAACTCAACTACCAAGCCGACAGCGAATTTTTCGACAACTGGGCTGATAGCATCAACGACGAAGGACAAACAAGCGAGGCGTGATTATAACTCTTTTAACACTTCCAAAAATCCTTGTTTGGTGTATGCACCATCGACTTCGCGGTTTTTGTAAACTAAGCAATAACGGTAATTGTTGCCCGCTTTGCTTGCCCAAAGGTTGCCGAGCTTTATCTTTTTTTCGGCGTCGAGATGGTCGCCCTTGGTTTCGAGAAGGACGATTTTACCCTTCTTGGTCTTGATAATAAAATCGGGATAATGATTGATGAAACCATTGATACAGAAACCTTTGCCGCGTTCAAGATTGCGCGTCCACCATTCCACATTCGATAGGTTGGCAACGTCGTTGATTACCTCGCGCTCAAAGCCGTCGATGTCGCCCTCTTTTTCGTATAGCGATTTTGGCAAGCCCGAAATAGTCTTGTTGGGAATTATCTCGTCGGGCAATGGGAACGCCCCCTCCGTAAAAATCAAATCCTTGTCAACCAAATTAAAAAACTGTCTTTCTTTGTAGTCGGTAGCCAACTGACGGATTTTAGCCTTGATTTTTTCGGCGTAGGTATATTCGTGGTTAATCAAGTCGGCAAATTGCTCGTCGGAAAAACGTTCCAAAACGTGTTTGATGTAGAGTTCAATCTCCTTGTCGGGAATCGGATACATTTTGCCAATAATGTTTTTAAGGCGGAATGTGCAATTCTTGACCCTGATATTTTTCTTAGAGGGATCAAGAATGTAAGCGGCAATTGTTTCGTGCGCTATGCCGTCCACCTTCAGGTATGTTGGAGTATGACTATGCGAAGTTTCGTCCAAATCTACACGGTACATTGTGGATTCTACGGCATCAAAATCAATGTCGGATTTCTCGCTGCCGAGTTTAAAATCCTTCAAAAGCATTTCGCCTTCAAACATAGCCTTTTCATATACCTCCACAAACAAATCCGTGGTGAGTTCCTGCGACTTGTCGGCACTCATAAACTGCGGAAGTTTCAACGATTGTGCCGAATCGCGAAACACTTCTTTCATCTTATAACACTTCACTTGCTTTGACAATTCGTTTGGTATGTTGTTGATGTTATGGTTGGTTGCAATGTCAACTTCTTTTTCAGCCTCGGCTTGCGCTTGCTGCACTATCTGTGCGACATCGCTTTTGGGGGTTGATTCCTCTTGCGGATTAAACTCTATTTTTGCCGCATCAAGTTCGTCCCCATTGCCATCGTCAGCAACCTCTGTCGTAGAATTAACCTTTGTATCAAACAAATCTTTCATCCCAACATTTTGGATTACGGATTCTGCAACCACAGGTTCTTTCGGTTTTTCGGTTTCGGCAATTTTGTAATCATTTTCACTGAAACCCGCACGATTCAACCCCTTGACGATATTGTCGAGCGTATCCAAAAATTTTGCCGACGATGTGAGCACATAACTCATATTGAGCATTGGATTTTGGTTTTTGCTAACCCACGGCATACGCAGCACGCGCCCAAGAATCTGTTCCACATCCACCGACGAAGAGCGGTCGGCAAGCGATGCAAGTATATAGGCAAACGGACAATCCCAACCCTCTTTCAAGGCGTTGACAGTGATGATATAACGCACAGGGCAAGAGGGAGACAGCAAATCCTCGTCTTTGATTTCATTGCGGTCGGCGGTCTTGATGCGGATTTGCTCTTCGGGGATTTTGAGGTCGAGAAGCGTCTGTTTGATTTTGTCGTAGGTGATATTCTCCTCGCCGGTGCGTGGCTGCGCCTGAAACAACACAATCGGGCGGATATATTTGCCACCTTCTTTTTGCGATTTTTTGGCGTCGCGCTCCAAATTGCGCTGCAATTCCAGCGCCGAATTTATTACATCGTTTTTGGTCTGATGATTATGAACAATAACAGGCAATTTTACCATACACTCCTTTTTGAGTTCGTAGGCATCGGTAAAACTTATGATGTTGCTGTTTTTGCGCGGCGTAGCGGTGAGGTCGAGGATAAAACTCGGATTCAAGTTTTGCAACATCTCTACGCTGAGTTCGGTTTCGGCGTTGTGGCTTTCGTCAACAATTACAACGGGATTCAACGCCTGCAAAACGCGCATCAACTGCAAATCGGGTTCGCCGTTTTCGTCCGTTTCAACAATTGACTGGAACGAAAGTAAATTGCCGTTTTCTTGATAAACCTTACGGTCTTCCTTTTTGCGGGCGCGGAGGCTGTCGAAACTCATCACTATGATACAAAGGTTTTCTTTTACAACCTGCAACGAAAATCCTGCGCCCTGCAAGGCTTGCGATTTGTCGAGCACTTCAACACGGTTTTGAAAATCTACATCGATACGATTTCTGTACGGATGATTTTTGTTGCGAAGGTTTTTCAACGTCTGTTCCAAAATGGTAATCGACGGCACGAGCCAAACCACTGTTTTAAAATGGTTGTCATCAAAATTATTGAAAATAGTGCCCAACGCCGCCGAGGCAATAAAAGTTTTTCCGCCGCCCGTAGGCACTTTGATACACACGTGAGGAGCGTTTTTCACGTTGTCTTTGTACGGCTCCACCGCCTCGCCCGGAAACGGTGTAAGACCAGTGCGCGGATGCTCAAACCAAAACTTATGGAACGCATCCTGAATGTTTTTGGTCTCCTGCACATATTGCATAAAACGCTGCAAATCGTCTAATATCTGTTGTTGATAGGGTTTCAGTTCCATAACTACAATTTTTTTATGTCGCGTGGTATCTTTTTGAAAATAATGTGGTTAGCCTGCATAAACTCTGCCGACAGCAAACAATTGTCGGCATAGATAACGTATTGCTCAGCCTTTTGAATAATGGTGTTGAGAAACGCCTTGTCGAGCGTAGTGATTTTATCGGGTTCGTAATAGAAATAATACGCCGTGCCATTGAGGTTGCCCAATAGATATTTGGTGGCGGTGGTTGTGGTTGTGGTTGTAGAGACGTCATAATATGGCGTCTCTACGGATGGCGTTACGTCAAATGGCATTCGTGTTTCCGAATACCAAATATATTCGCGTATTTTTTCTATTCCGATATTTTCATTAAGTTTGCCGTCATCATTGAAAACGGGTTCTCCCAATTCGTAAAAATCAAAACTTCCGCCTGTGCCTTCGGTGTCGCCGTAACCATCAATCACCCTTTTAACACGCTCAGCGGTAATAGTTTCGGCATAATCCTCCATTTCGACAAGGATAAATTTGCGGTTACCGCC
>JAGCDD010000279.1 GCA_017651345.1 Bacteroidales bacterium
AAACTCGGCAATGCGTTGAAACATTGCGCCTGTTTTGCCCGCAACATCGCCCGAAATTCCTGTGTCGATTTCGTCGAAAATGATGGTGGGAAGTTTCACCGATTTTGACAGTATATATTTGAGACACAACATTAAACGTGAAAGTTCGCCTCCCGAAGCAGTTTTGGAGAGATCTTGCATAGCCACATTCTTGTTGGCAGAGAACATAAACTTGATAAAATCGTTACCATCAGCAAGAAAATCGGCACTGGTAAAAAATTGAACGTCAAATTGTGCGTTAGGTATACCCACAGAAGCAAGCAACGAAACCACCTCTTTTGAAAGACCTTGCACTGCATTGCGACGTCTCTCGGAAAGATCATTAGCAGCTAACGAGAGTTGATATTCCAGTTTTTTGATTGCGTCTTTAAGTTCTGAAATAATCTCATCGCTATTGTCGATAAGGTTGAGTTTTTGTTTAAAGTCGTCGCGTATAGCTATAAGTTCTTCTACGGATTTTACGCCGTTCTTTTTTTGGAGGTTGTATAATAATGTGAGCCGCTGATTAATAGTTTCAATTCGTTCGGGCGAAAATTCTGTGTTATCGTCCAAACTTTGGAGTTCGCGACCTATATCGTTGAGTTCTATGTAGGTAGATTCAATGCGCGAGGTCAGTTCGGCGGCTTTTGGAAAATACGAAGAAATATGGGCGAGTGCGTTTTGCGCCTCTTTAAGTTTTTGTATCACAGTGTCATCTTCGGCGCTGATTATCAAGTTTGAAGACTGTGAAATTGCGTTCTTGATATCTTCGTTGTGAGTAAGTATTTCAAGTTCGTCTTCAAGTTGCTGCTGTTCTTCGGGTTGAAGGTTAGCCTTATCCAATTCATCGAAACGAAAATGCAGATACTCAGCCTCTTTGCGCGACGATTCAGCCTCTTTTTCAAGGTTTTCAAGTTGCGCAGTTTTCTGTCGGTATTGCTGATAAAGAATTTTATATGAATCCAAGAAATTTTTGTTGGCAGCAAATGCGTCAACAATGCTCATTTGAAACTCTGGATTAGCAATCAGCAATGTTTGATGTTGCGAATGAATATCGGTTAAGAATAGACCTAAATCTTTGAGAGTGTTGATATTAACAGGGGTATCATTGATAAACGCCCGCGACTTGCCCGTGTCTAACACTTCGCGACGTATCAGCACAGTGTCGTCGTAATCGAGGTCGTTTTGGTCGAAAAACTCTTTTAGATTGTAATTCTTTATGTCAAATTCGGCTTCCACCACAGTCTTTTTTTCGCCCTGCTTAATCACCGACGAATCAGCACGTGCGCCAAGCACTATTGAGAGCGCACCCATTAGGATAGATTTTCCCGCACCAGTTTCGCCTGTAATAACGGTAAGTCCATCTTCAAAATTGATTTCTGATTCCGAAATCAAAGCGTAATTTGATATTTTAAGACGTAGAAGCATTTTTGTAAATTCTAATTTTGCGCTGCAAATGTAACAAAAAATCAATTATTAGTGGCACCGATTTTTTGATATTTACCCATGTTGGTAACGTCGAGTTCTTTGAGAATTTGTACCACTTCGTTTTTTTCGGTAGTGGGCGACTCAGAAAACACATTTACAAGTTCGTCGCTTTTGGCAGTAAAAAAGAGCGATACAATGAGTGAATTAGGTTTAGCACGCTCGGTACGCTGAATATATTTAAGAGCTTCGAGCATTTTGCGGCGTGCTGATGTTGGGTCGGTGGGCATTACATCAAGTCCTTGACGGTGATAATAATATTCGCCCAAACGAAGATTTTCAAAACGCTTATCCAACAGTGCGTCAATAAGATTATAGCGCGAATTTTGCTTATTGTCGGCAGTACTCCATCCCTCGTAGCCACTACCTTGAGCATTAAGTGCCACGCGCAAAGCTTTTCGGAAATATTCTGAACCTCCAAGTGGCGAAAATGTGTCGTAATCGTAGCCAAGTATTATATATGCGTAAAATGCAAGCACTTGCGTAAGATTGCTTGTTACCGAATTTTCTATAAACTGAAGGTTTTCGCCTTCGAGATATGTAAAAGTAAACTTGCCATCGCCCTCTTTAAAAGTCAACAGCGGACTATTATACGAAGTCATAAACACTGGGCGACTAAGATTAATTTGAATAGTGCCTGTAAAACGGTCAACACCATTAAATTCAGTAATGGTAATCATAACGTTGCACTCAATGCGTTCGTTTGATTCGTAATGATGGTTGGTCCAATGGTGGTCGTTGAGAAAAGCAGTAACATCTTTCTGCAACGATTGAAACACTGGCGTAGGTGTATTAGAAAGCGAACTATAATTGATGTTTACACGGCAGTTGAGTTCCTGAGCCATAAGAACAGAAATGCTCAAAAGTAAAACTATCAATAATGCAAACGTCTGTTTCATAGTATATTAATTTAACAATTGCAATAGTGCTGCGGCAATATCCTTAGCCACTTCGGTTTTTGGTTTAAGTGCAAATGATTCTGATTTTCCGTTGCGGTAAACGATTGAAATCTTGTTGGTATCGAAACCAAAACCTGCACCTTTGTCGTTGAGCGAATTAAGCACAATAAAATCGAGATTTTTACTCTCTAATTTTTTTTGAGCGTTGTATTGTTCGTTTTCGGTTTCGAGCGCAAAACCTGCCAAAATCTGTTTGTCGGTTTTGATTTTTCCAAGTTGAGCGGCAATGTCAGGATTAGGCACAAGGTTTAAAACCATATTTTGCCCGGGCTGACGTTTAATTTTGTCAGTAGCAGGTTTTTCGGGTGCATAATCAGCCACAGCTGCCGACATTATGGCAGCATCGCATTTTGGAAAATGGTTAATGCATTCATTGTACATCTCTTGCGCCGATTCTACGTTAATAAGGTGAATATTAGCGTGTTTTGGTTTAATATCCACTGGTCCCGAAACAAGAACCACCTCTCCCCCACGCTCTGCAAGTTCTTCGGCAATGGCATAACCCATTTTGCCTGTAGAATAATTTGACACAAAACGCACAGGATCAATTTTTTCGCGAGTTGGTCCTGCGGTTATGAGTATTTTTTTATCTTTAAAATCTTGATTGGCAGCAAAATAATGTTCAATTTCGGCGAAAATATCTTCAGGCTCTGCCATTCTACCCTTACCCGAAAGACCGCTTGCAAGTTCGCCCTCGGTGGCTTCAGCAAATAAGAATCCGCGATTTTTCAAAATGTTGAAATTTTGTTGAGTAACAACATTTTGATACATATCAAGATCCATAGCCGGAGCTAACATCACCTTGCAACGAGCCGAAAGCACAGTGGTGAGCAAAAGGTTGTCGGCAATGCCGTGAGTTATTTTAGCAATGGTGTTGGCTGTGGCTGGGGCAATTACATAAAGATCTGCCCAAATACCAAGCTTTACATGGCTATGCCATTCGCCGTTTTCGGGATTGAAAAAATCTGTATAAACGGGATTTTTAGACAAAGTGGCTATGGTGAGCGGCGTTATAAATTGCTTAGCCGCACCGCTCATCACCGCCTTAACCTCTGCGCCAGCTTTTACCAAGAGCCTTATCAGCGACGCTGTTTTGTACGCCGAAATGCCGCCAGTAATGCCGACAAGTATTTTTTTCCCGTTCAACATATTAAACTATAGGTTGATAAGGATACGATTAGTCTTCGTTGGCCTTAGCTTTCGATTTTCTTGAGCTGGATTTTTTTGCCACGGGGACTTCCTCTTCCTCCTCATCATCATCTTCTTCATCCTTAATATCCAAATCCTCGTCAGCGAAATCGTCGTCATCGTCTTCATCGTCAGAGCCAAAGCCCAAGTCAGAAGATTCGGCAATAATATCATCAAAAGTTTTCTGAGGTTCGGGAGCTGCATTCTTGCTGAGTTTTTCCTCTTCCATCTCTTTGATAGCAGCAATTTCGCGTGCCTGAGCAATCTCTTCGTCAGAAGGAATACGGAAATTGATTTTGTCTTCTAAGATTTCTTGAAGAGCCAACAGAGTGGGTTTGGGCAATCTTTCGTAAAATTTAGAAATTTCGATTTGTTCGCGGTTTTCAAAAATTTCTTCGAGGTTGTCGGTGTAAGAAGCAAACTCTTCGAGTTTTTTGTTGAGTTCGGTTTTAAGGTCTACACCAATTTGGTCGGCACGTTTAGAAGCCACAACCACGGTTTCGTAAAGGTTTCCTGTTTTGCTTTCAAGTACACCACAATCGCGGGTAATAATCGATGTGGGGGCATTGTTTTTCTTATAATCCATTGTATTTTAATTTATTACCGGTAATGAGTTTAATTCTTCTTGTGTATTGTTAATCATTTTGTTAACATCCTTAATATACTTTCCATCGGGGAAAACCCTTGTGTACTCGTTGAGGTCGCGTTGAGCATCACGAAAACGTTCGTGTTTTTTTTCTAAAACGCTCAAATCGGCATACAAGTACATCGATTTTGCCGAATAATAAAGAATTTCTTCTTTAAAAGGGCTATCGGGATAATCGCTGATACTGTTCTTCAAAGCCACATTAGCGGCCTTGTAATAACCAAGTTTATAATAAAGGTATGCGTTGTCGTAAGATTTCACTTGCAATTTGTGACGCAATTCGTCTAAAAGCAAGTTGCACGAATCTTTGTGCGTTGTGTTGGGATATTTTGAGATAAAAAGCTCAAATTCAGCAATTGCCATATTGGTGCTCTCTTGGTCGAGCGATGGTTTTGGCGAATCAAGATAATAACAATATGCGCCCATGTACATAGCCTCTTCGTTGTATTCGCTGTGAGGATATGTAGAAGCAAATTTGCGGAAATAGTATCCTGCCGAATAATAGTCTTTTACCTTAAAATTGGTCATGGCGTAATAAAACATAAGTTTTTCGCCTTTTTCGAGACCACGATAAACAGTAGTAATTTGTTCAAAAATCTGTAACGCTTTGCTATACTTACCTTTATCGTAATATTCAAAACCTTTTTCGTATTTGAGGTCGTAGTCGCTACTTTTGAGCAGTTTGTTAAATCCGCTACACGACGACAACATTACAAGCGAAATTACAACGGCAAATATTTTAAAAATACTATATTTTTTCATTATAAGTGTCTGTATTTAAGCAAAATCGGCGAAAATAAACGACGATTCAGGCAGCAAAGATAAAAATTATTGCAATAAGAAAAAAAATTTTTTCGTATGTGCCTAATTTATATTAACACAAATTTTACATAAAAAAAACACACTAATAAAAAAAGTTTGGGCTATGGATTGGTGCAATTTTGTTTTCTTTGCAAATGTTTTGTTACCTCTAAATTTTATTACCCTTGAAGTAAATTTTTAACAATAATGACATACGACAATTTAGAAATATCGCTCGACGATATTGCGGCGCAGTCCGACATCGAAATTCTTAAACAATGGCTCGAAGATTTAAATCAATGCCGAACACAATTGAGTGCCGACCATCCTGATGCAGCAAAAAAGACAAGCGAATTTTGTGGTCTTGTAGAAATGCTAAACGAAATGGTTCGTCAAATACGCGCAAAAATTAAAGATTTTAACCGACAAGAAAACGAACGTCTTCGTCTTGAAGCACAGGCTCGTCGCGAACAACACCGCAACGAAGTGGCAGAACGCAATGCCGAACGCAAACAGCAGGTAAAACAAGAGCGTGAACTTAAACAAAAACAAGAAAACTCAATTCCAGTGGTATTTATGGAGGCTGCTAAGTTCATTCTCGACAAATATACATACAACTTTATTCTCGAAGAAGCCAAAAAGGCCATCGAAAAAAGGCAAAATCCTAACTTAGCCGACGAATAGCCCCAAGGCATAAGCGCACCTAATATGAAAATAACATTCAAAATAAACTATCGAACCAATTACGGACAACAGATACTTATCGAAGGTATTCCGGGACAAGGCACATCATTGCTAACCCCAAAAGCTAATGGCGATTGGGAACTAACTATCGACCTCGGCAATAATCCACCCGAGTTTTCGTACAGGTATTTGATGAAAGATAATAACCAATCTTCCACGCTTTACGAATTTGGTATGCGCCAATTTAAAGCGCCGAAACTCAATACCGAAAATTTATATGTGCACGATTATTGGAGGCCAACTTACGCGCCCGAAGTCAACACCTTTTACTCGTCTGCATTAAAAGATGTGATTTTCAAACGCCAAGATGTTACCAAACCAATAGTGTTAGAATCGAGCACACCAAACAAAATACCCGTAAGAGTATCAATTCCAGTAATCCGCATTAGTCCCGAACATTATTTGGCTGTAAAATTTATAGCTGCTATGCCCGAAGACAATGTTGTGATACCATTGAGCAACAGTGATTTCCCGATTTGGAGCGCCGAATTTGAACTCGCCCGCCCAAAACAATATGCCGAATACAAATACTGTATTTACGAAATCAAAACCAAAAAGATGGTGCTTGAAGAATACGTTACCCGATATTTTCAACCCACCTCCACCAACAACGACACCTTTTATATATTAAACGACGAAGACTTTAAATTTCCACGCTACCCATGGAAAAGCGCTGGCGTGGCAATTCCAGTGTTTTCGCTCCGAAGCACCGAAGGCTTTGGCGTTGGAGAATTTGCCGATCTTATTCCCCTTATAGACTGGGCTAAAAAAGTGGGGCTCAGAATGATACAAATTCTTCCTATCAACGATACTGTTAAAACGCACACTTTTACCGATTCGTATCCATATTCGTGCGTATCGGTTTTTGCATTGCATCCTATTTATCTAAGAGTCAAGGATATGGGAGAATTACCAAGCGAACTTTCAGAAGAAATTTTTGAAGAACGCCGTCAAGCTCTCAACAAACTCCACAAGATAGATTACGAAACAGTGATGAATGCAAAGTCGCGTTTCTTTAAAATGCTTTACGACGAAAACAAGAGGGCTTTTCTTAAAGAACCGGCTTACAAAGAATTTTTTGACAAAAATAGTTCGTGGCTAAAACCATACGCAGTATTTAGCTATCTGCGCGATTTGTATGGCACACCAGATTATTCGCGTTGGGGCAAATTTGCAGTTTACAATCCCGAAAAAATCGACGAACTATGTCAAGAAGATAATCCCGACTACGACGATGTAGCTGTACATTTTTATATACAATACCACCTACATTTGCAACTTAGCAAAGTGGCAGAATACGCCCGCAAAAATGGCATTGTGCTCAAAGGCGATATACCAATCGGTATCGACCGTTTTAGTGTAGACGCATGGGTAAGTCCCAATCTCTATCACCTTGACCAACAAGCAGGTGCACCACCGGACGATTTTTCTGACGATGGTCAAAACTGGCGTTTCCCCACTTACAACTGGGACGAAATGGCAAAAGACGGATTTGCATGGTGGAAAGCACGTCTTAAAAATATGGCGCAATATTTCGACGCCTATCGCATCGACCATATTCTTGGATTTTTCCGCATCTGGTCGATTCCGCGCACTCAAACAAGAGGTATTATGGGCGTATTTGACCCCGCAGTGCCAATCAATGCCAAAGAGTTTGCCGATCGTGGAATTCAATTCGATTACGACCGTTTTTGCCGTCCGTATATCCGCGAATACATGCTCAACCTTATTTTCAACGACCATGCAGGATATGTTAAGCACGCATTTTTGGATAAAACAGATAAACCCGACGAATATCGTTTTAAACCTGAATTTGATACACAAGTAAAAATCAATCAGGCATTTGCCGAGATAGCTGTACCCACTACCGAAGATATGCTTATGTTTCAAAAAATCAAACACGGATTGCTATATCTTGTTAGCGATGTGCTGTTTTTTGCCGACACCAAGCATCCGGGAGCATACCATCCGCGCCACTCGCTATTTAAAACATATTCGTACAAAGACCTTGATACTCAAACAAAACAGGCAATATTTGAATTATACAACGATTATTTCTTTAATCGCAACGAATCTCTTTGGAAACAGCAAGCCGAAATCAAACTGCCCGAACTTATTAACGCAACCGAAATGCTTGTTTGCGGCGAAGACCTCGGAATGATACCAGCTTGTGTGCCCGAAGTGATGAAAAATCTCAATATTCTAAGTCTCGAGATTCAGCGTATGCCCAAAGAAAACGCAGGCGGTGAATTTGGACGACCAAACACATATCCATATATGTCGGTAGCCACCACTTCAAGCCACGACACCTTGCCTATACGCGGATGGTGGGAAGAAGACCGCGAACGTGCACAACGTTTTTACAACAATATGCTCGGCAAAAGCGGACAAGCGCCTTTCTACTGCGAAACCGAAGTGGTAAAAGATATTATCAAGCAACACTTGTTTTCGCCCTCGATGTGGGCAATTTTCCCGATTCAAGATTTTCTTGGACTTAGTGCCGAACTCCGCTACCAAGACCCTGCAGATGAACGTGTTAACGTTCCTGCCAACGAAAATCACTATTGGCGTTACCGCTGCCACATTAGCGTAGAACAACTTTTGGCAGCTAATAGTCTCAACTCACTGATTCAAGAATTAGTAAATCTCTCGGGACGAAACGTAGCATACTAATTTATTCATTAACCACATAAACAATTAAGACAATGGCATTTAAAACACCCGAATGGACTAAAAATTCAAATATCTACGAAGTTAACATCCGTCAGTTTACCAAAGGCGGCAATTTTATTGGACTTCAACACCATCTTAAACGCCTCAAAGAGATGGGCGTGGATATTATTTGGCTTATGCCGATATTCCCCATTGGCGAAAAAAACCGCAAAGGAACTCTCGGAAGTGCTTATAGCATAAAAGATTACAAAGCTATAAATCCTGATTTTGGAACCTTCGACGACTTTGACAAAATAGTTAAAGAAATTCACAAACTCGGCATGCACGTAATTCTCGACTGGGTGGCAAACCACACAGCTTGGGATAATCCGTGGATTACCGAAGCTCCATACCGTTATCATCGCGATGAGCACGGCAATATTCTTGCTCCAAACGACGACTGGACAGATGTGGCTCATCTCGACTATTCTAACTCCGAAACCGTTGATGCTATGATAGATGCTATGGGTTTTTGGGTAAAGAAATTTGATATTGACGGATTCCGTTGCGATATGGCAGGTCTTGTTCCAAATCATTTTTGGGTAGAGGCTCGTCGTCAGTTAGATAAACTCAAACCTCTGTTTTGGCTTGCCGAATGGGAAGACCCGAAAATTCACGAGGCTTTTGACATGAGCTACTGCTGGGAAATGCACAACCTCATGAAAGCCATCTACAAAAAAGAGAAAAACGTTTACGACTTCGACCATTACCGTAGCTACGAGCTATACAATTTTGACCCAGAGGCTTACCGAATGACCTTTACATCCAATCACGACGAAAGTGCTTGGAACGGTACCGAATTTGACCGTTTTGGCGAAGGTGCAAAAACATTTGCTGCCCTTACATATTGTATTCCCGGTATGCCGTTGATTTACAGCGGACAAGAAGCTGCTTTTAATCAATCGTTGCCATTATTCGAAAAAATTGAGATTGATTGGAATGATTATCAACTCGAAAGTTTTTACCGCCGTCTCAATTTATTAAAAAAGCAAACTCCTGCACTCTGGAACGGCATTTATGGTGGAAGCTACACCAAAATAATGACCACCGACAACTGGAAAGTTTACGCTTTTGCACGTGTAAAAGGCAGTAGCAAGGTTGTGGCATTTTTCAACCTCAGCCCCGAACAAGCCGATTTTATAGCTGAAAGCGAAGTGATGGTTGGCAATTTTGAAAACTTTTTTGCCAACGCTCCCGGCAGCCTCGAATCGCGCGAACATTTTATTCTCAAACCTTGGGAATTTAAAATTTACGTATCAATCTAATTTACAATAAGTTGGAATTAACATTTTGGCATATTTGCACGGGTGGGCTCACGGTACTGAGCATAGTGCTTGCCGTACTATGTATCCGCGCCAGAAAAACGCGTGTTGCAGCGGTTCAAACCCTTACACACGCCGAAGAGCTACCCGCGCCAACAGCCAGAATGTTGCCCGAATCGTTCGACAGATTGATTTCGCAATCGAGCGATATTTTTTTTGTTTTAGACGAAAACTTGCGGTTTGTGTATGTTAGTGCCAATTTTCAAAAACTATTGAAAATAGACCCTGTTCCGCTCGATAATTCGCCTATAATGTGTTACTTATCTACAGAGTCGTATATCGAGCTCAAAAAAAACACATCTGAGGCAGAATTCGACGTTCCTGTAAGTTTTGCAGCTCAACTGATTTGCAGCGATCATGCTATCGTACACGTTAACATTACATTACAAAAACAAAATGCCAATTTCGGAGTTTGTTTTATGGGACAGATCAAAACCGTTAAACTAAAACAAGAGGAACTAAATTCTGACAAAAACATTTATTTACAGATACTTGAAGCCGTCACCACTTCGGTAATAATCACCGATATCAACGGCGTGGTGGTACATGCCAATAGTGCCGTTTGCCGCAAAACGGGTTACACCTTGCAAGAACTCACAGGACACAAAGCCCGCAAAACCGCTGCCGAACTAATACCAAACCAAACCGCTCTGTGGAACACCGTTAAAAATGGCGGCACATGGCAAGGCGAATGGCAAGGAACTGCCAAAAACGGCGAAAAATATTGGGAACTTGTATCAGTGTCGCCATTGTTTAGCAAAGACGGCCATATTTCGCACTATATTGCTTTTAAAGAGGATATTACAACGCTAAAAGAAAAACTGTCGCACTTAGAAAACACAAGCAAAAACCTCAGCGAAAAAGTGGCTATGCGCGACAAACTTTTTTCATTAATCAGTCACGACATACGCAACTGCGTGGGAAACCTCAAAAACATTAGCACGGTGCTCAACGAAGAAATCAACAGCGCCACACCTAATCAAGAACTTATTGCTCAATATTCAACATTGATTTCCGACAACAGCACCAACACATACGTAATATTAGAAAACCTCCTTTCGTGGGCAAAAAGCCAATTTGTAAAAGCCGAGGTGAAAAAAGAAATCATCGATATTGAAGATATCATCCGTCAAAACATCGAAATTTTCAAAAATCTTGCCGAGCGCAAAACCATCGCCTTAAAATGCGAAACGGGCAATTTTA
>JAGCDD010000280.1 GCA_017651345.1 Bacteroidales bacterium
GATATGATTTTTGTTTAATTAGTTTAATTCGTTGACAAAAATACAAACAATGGACATTAATAAAAGTATAGCGGAATTTGACCGCGCAAAACAGCATATAGCCTCGGGCGTAAACTCGCCTGTAAGGGCTTTCAAAAGCGTTAATTCCAACCCGATATTTGTCGACAAGGCGTCAGGAGCCTACATCACCGACATCGACGGCAACAAGTATATCGACTACGTTTGCAGTTGGGGTCCGATGATTCTCGGACACGCTCACCCTCGCGTTACCCAAGCGGTAAAAAAAGCCGCCGAGAAAGGCACAAGTTACGGAGCACCAACAGTTTACGAGTCGCTAATGGCTGAGCAAATCAACAAAATGATGCCTCACATCGAACTCGTGCGAATGGTCAACAGCGGCACAGAAGCAACTATGAGCGCCATCCGCCTTGCCCGCGCCTACACTCGCCGCGAGATGTTTATCAAGTTTGAAGGCTGCTACCACGGACACGGTGACAGTTTTTTGATAAAGGCAGGTTCGGGCGCAATCACACTCGGACTTCCCGACAGTCCCGGCGTAACGCAAGGCACTGCAAAAGACACACTTATAGCGAGTTACAACGACATTGAATCCGTTAAGCAACTCTTTGAACAATACCCCAACAAAATTGCGGCTGTAATTGTAGAACCCGTTGCAGGCAATATGGGCGTGGTAGTGCCCCAAGACGGATTTTTGCAGAAACTCCGCGACATCACCAAGGCCAACGGCGCACTTTTGATATTCGACGAAGTAATCACAGGATTCCGTTTGGCAAAAGGCGGAGCGGCTGAATATTATGGAGTTACGCCCGACCTCGTAACTCTCGGCAAAATCATCGGCGGCGGATTGCCCGTTGGTGCGTATGGCGGCAAAAAAGAAATTATGCAGATGATTGCACCCGATGGCCCTGTATATCAAGCAGGTACGTTGGCAGGAAATCCGCTTGCAATGGCAGCGGGATTAGAGACACTCCGCATCATCGACGAAGACCCCGATTTTTATAAAAAATTAGAACAAAAGGCGGCAAAACTCGCCGACGGAATTTCTGCAAGCGCAAAGCAAAACGGAATTTCAACCTTGATTAACCGTTGTGGCTCTATGATGACATTCTTTTTCAGCAAGTTAGACCGAATCAACAACTACAACCAAGCCGTTCAGTCCGACACAAAACTCTACGCAAAATACTTCCTGAGTATGCTCAATCAAGGCATTTGGCTTGCACCGTCGCAATACGAATGTACATTCACCTCGGCAGCACAAACCGACAACGACATAGAGTGGACAATTCAAGCGGCAGAAATAACTTTTAAAAATTTATAACAGTGAATCCGTTTTCCGAAATACTCAACGGCAAAAATCCTAACCGTCCGCCTGTATGGTTTATGCGTCAGGCAGGAAGAATTTTACCTGAATACCAGCAACTTAGGCAAAAATATTCATTCCGTGAGTTGATGGAGACACCGCAATTGGCTTGCGATGTTACGTTAATGCCTGTAAATCTGTTGGATACAGATGCTGCAATACTGTTTTCGGATATTTTGGTGATACCGCAGGCATTGGGCTTAGATTTGGAATTTACCGACAAAGGACCTGTTTTTCAGACACCTTTGTTGAAACATTCTCACCCCGAAAACGCACTCAATCCGCAGCCAGAAAAACTTGAACACATCTATCAGGCTATTGACTTGATAATCAGTCAAAAACCCGAAGATGTTCCGTTGATAGGATTCTGCGGAGGACCTTTGACTGTTTTGCTCTATATGCTTGAAGGATTGGGCACTAAGAGTGATTTTCGCAACGCCGAAAGGTTTATAATCAACAACCAAAAGGCAACCGAAAAAATTGTTGACACCGTTACCGCCATCACCATCGAGTATGCTCGTCAGCAAATTCGTCACGGCGCAGATTGTTTCCGATTGTTTGAAAGCAATTGCGGAAATATTCCGTATAGCATTTATAATCAGATATTTTTACCATCGGTTAAAAAAGTTTGCGCAGCGGTTAGAGCATTAAACCGCAAGTTTTTCTACTTTGCCAAAGGCATCGGAGCAGGCATCTCTACAATCACGCCCGACGTTTGCGACTACATTTCAATCGATTGGCAAACAGATATTTACACCGCACGAAAACTTCTTCACAAAGAAATTGAAATTGAAGGTAATTTCGACCCAAGGATATTGTTATCGTCTGAAAATCAAATAGAAACAGAGTTGCAAAAATACAAACCATTTGCCAACGAAAACCCGAAATGGATTTTCAACCTTGGTCACGGCGTTTTGCCCGACACACCTTTTGAAAACGCAAAGTTTATGGTTCAAAAAGCAAAAGAAATATTTACACGATAAAATGGATATAGAGTTTATAAAAAAATATGAGACACGCGCACCGCGTTACACAAGTTATCCGCCAGCGAACCTTTTCAATAGCAGCGTCAACAACGACGTTTACAAAGAGCAGATAACCATCTCCAACAGTCAAAATCCGCAGAATATTTCGCTCTACGTGCATATTCCGTTTTGTCCGCAACTGTGCAATTTCTGCGGATGCACCACATTTTTCAACAGCGACAAAACTCGTTTAAACCGCTATGTTTCAGCACTTTTGAAAGAGATTGACACCGTGGCGGCATTAATTGACAAAAAACGCAACGTTACGCAGGTTCATTGGGGCGGAGGAACTCCCAACGCTTTGGATTTCAGCATAATAAAAAAAGTTATGAACAAATTCCGCAGCGTGTTCAAATTTGCTCCAAACGCCGAAATTGCAATGGAGTGCAACCCCGCATATATGGATTTCGCCGACATCGACAACTACGCCTCGGCAGGGTTCAACCGTCTAAGTCTCGGCATTCAGGATTTTGACCCCGTTGTGCTTAAAAATATCAACCGACGCGAGCCAAAACACGATGTAAAACAGTTAGTTGCGTATATGCACTCGCTTGGTATGAAAGGCATCAACATCGACCTCGTTTACGGACTTCCAGGACAAACTCCTGAATCGTTCACCGCCGCAGCCCAAAAAGCCGCCGACTGCGAAGCCGACCGCATTGTAACGTTTCCCTACGCTCACGTGCCGTGGGTGAAACCTGCGCAAAAGGCTTTGGAGGCACTCGGTTTGCCCGACGCCGATCAAAAACTTCACGCCTTTGTATCTGCAAACCAAGCGCTTACATCTGCGGGCTACAAGTTTATCGGAATGGATCATTACTGCAAGCCCGACGATGCCCTCAGCATCGCCGCCAAAAACGGCAATCTGAAACGCAATTTTCAGGGTTACTGCACCGCCGAAACCACGGGACAGGTCTACGGATTTGGCGCCACATCCATCACGCAACTTCACGGCGGATACATCCAAAACATCAAAAATCCCGACAAATACATCGAAACCATTGAGACCCAACATCTTGCAGTTGAGCGCGGATACATTCTCAATTCGCAGGAAATAATGGTTCGCGAAGCCATCAACGAACTGATGTGCAATGGTTTACTTGATTTTGCCCAATGTGCCCATAAACTTGGCGTTACTCCCGACGAGGTAAAAACCGCCACCGCCTACGACCCCTCAAAATTCCAAACCTTTGTCCACGATGGCATCTTAACCATCACCGACAACGCCCTCACGCTCCGTCCCGATGCCTTCCTCGCCGTCCGCAACATCGCCGTCCTCCTCGACCCAATGATGAAAGATAGCGAAAAAATGTATTCGAAGACGATTTAATTTTGTTGAAGTATAGTTAGAGAAAATTGCGATTTTTCTTAAAGTATAGTTAGAGAAATTTGGAGATTTTTTTGAAGTATAGTTAGAGAAAAATAGAGATTTTTTTGAAGTATAGTTAGAGAAATGATAAAACATAATCTGCGGAATCGCATAAAAAAAACGAGATTCCGCAGATTATAATTTATTTCACCCTCCACACCTTTATATATATCCCCTTCCTCCACCTCATTCCACCCCGAAAAAAACATATAAGGGCACCATCCCTCAAAAACCGCCGACGCGTTTTTTTTGAAAAAAAGTTGGCGAAAAACTTAAACCTATACATTCAATGCCAAAATGATTTGGAATTAATAAAGAAATTTATTAGATTTGCCGTATAAACAACAAAAAGTGCTATGACCACAGCAACATTACATACTAAAACATTAAATCCCGCGCAGTTGCACATATTGGATATGCTGTATTTCTGCCGCAGCCAACAATCCATAGACGACCTGAACAAAATTCTCGCCGACTATTACGCCGAAAAGGTTCAAAAAGAAGCCGACAGACTATGGGACGATGGCATTCTTAACGAACAAATTGCAAACTAAATACCGAGCAAAAACAATAAAGGAATAAATATAAAGATAAAAAAAGACCCCTCAGAGGATTGCTCCAATGAGGGGGTTATAATCTATTTTTTATTTTTCTTTTTGCGGTTCTTTACTGAACGCTTTTTTTTATTATATGACTGCCAAATTGCTTTGGCTGCCTTAAATATCAATCCATCAGGCTTGAAGAGTAATTCCGCAAATCTGATGCAATACTCCCCAAAATTGTTACTAGTAACAATTTTAAAGAGGAGTGCTCCGACCGTTAATTCCATCAATCCTTGATGAGAATTAACTAAGAGATATAAGACTTCTCTCATATTTTACGTATGATTTAGCCTTCACTCAGCAGGATAATCCACAAGGTCAAGGATTATCTATGTAAATCTACTGAGTTGTTGGCTCAGTTTAGACCTTGTATTTATACCAATTACATTTTCTGTGCCAAACAAAAAATATGACAAAAAAATTACAATATACTATACATTTGGCAGATAAATATAATGACAAATTGTCGGTTAATGAAATATACGACAATTTGTCAGTATTTTTGGCATACATAATCATAGTAGGTTGAATATTAAAAAAAACTGTTTCCTCCTTTTAAATATAATTAACAAAAATGATTATATCCCTCAAAAACCGCCGATGCGTTTTTTTGAAAAAAAGTTGACGAAAAACTTGACAAATTAGTGATGAAATGCGTAACTTTATGAAAAAATATTCAGCATATATGTATATAGACAAAATAATATTCACCGAAGATTACAAGTGTATTAAAAAAGATACAGAAATAGATTTATCCGGCACGGGGAATTATTGCACAATAGTAGGTTTAAATGGAAGTGGCAAAACTACTATTATAGAATACTTATTAAGATCTTTCACTACCGATAGAGAACAAAATAAAAAAAGCATTTTCAAGATTATCAAACAAGGAAATAATTACCCAAAATCTGACGATGATTTGCCTAAATATATGATTTTCAATTATAGTGGAGAAAGTAAATATGGTACAAATTCATATGGTAATAATACAATTACTAGTTTTAAATTAGATTCAAGCATTTGGCATTTAGCCTGTTACATATTACAATTATTGGATGATCCAATAATAGATGAGTATAATTTGAAAAGTGACGATGTTGAAATTAGAAAGAAAAATTGTCCTTATAAACACGGAGATAATTTTTGGGATTATATGTTCAACATAGACCCTATCATTAAACTTTATCCAATCAATTTCGATCGTTACAATCAAACCGATAGGATTAATATTTTTAAGTGCATTTTCTCTTACACAAAAGTATACGGGAAAGAAAGCAATGGATTTAATAATATGCATAATCAACCAACAGGGCGAATAAAAGAATTATATAATAATACCATTATTCAACTCAGTGAAGGTCAAAAGAAACTTCTTGTCCTAAAATTGATAATGTATCTCGCTAATGAAGACACATTGGTTTTACTCGATGAACCTGATGCAAACCTTGACATCCAAAAGAAAAGAGAACTTTTAGAAATGATACAATCTTGCAAAGGACAAGTTATCCTAACCACTCACGATCCAATTATGACCAAATGGATGAAAAACCATTTGATTTTTATTAAGGATGGGCAACAAATATCAAGCGACATTTGTTACGCCATTAACGAAATGTCAGGAGGCGAAGTTAGTTTTCAGGAAAATATGTTAATGTTTCAAAAAAAGTATTTAGTTATAGTAGAAGGGAAAAGCGATTTGGCGTGTATTGAAAAAGCCATAAGGAGTAATGGTTTGTCTTCGAAATTTGAACCAATCTTCTTTTTGGCACAAAATAGTGCATCAAGCACAAAAGCCACCTTCGACAATCTTTTGGGCAAATTGGTAGATAACAACAACTCTATCAAACAGATTTTATTCTTATTTGACGCTGATGATGCAGGATATAAAGGCAAAGTACAAATAGAAGATATTAAAGAAGAACATAAAAGCGAAGATATATCACAAAAAATTGATTATCTCTTTTACAGACCTTGTTATAATAGTGCAGAGGACAATGATTTTGATAATAAAATTAAAGATTACTTCTATTTAGAAGGTTATTTTCCAACAGAATGTTACCCATCTAACCCTAACAAGAACGACATAGTTAATTTAATACCACATAAAGATTTATATGACATACTTGATGACAAGGATGAAGATAAATATCTAAATTATAATGAAATTCAGAGATTAAATTATTTCACAGACAGATTGAATAAGAAAAATGGTCTAAAAACATATTTTAGAAATCAAACCAATAAAATTGATGAGAAATATTTCCTAGGGTTCCGCCCTTTGCTTGAAAAAATACTTAAAAAATTTGAAGTAAAAAA
>JAGCDD010000281.1 GCA_017651345.1 Bacteroidales bacterium
AGAAGCACGAATCTGACCAAACGACATGATGCTTGGATCAACGTTGTCCTTGAAGCACTTTTCGTTAGAGAATGTCCAACCAGCTGAACCAGAGAAGAAGTATCCCCAACGATTGTCCTTTGAGAGCTTCTCAGAAGAGAAAGCGTCAGCACGGAAGTTACCCTGAACACTATAACGGTTGTCGTAACTATAAGTCAAACGACCAAAATACGACATATTGGCGTTGTATCCGGGAAGGTTTTCTACTGTTTTAGATGCAGTAGAAAGCAAGTAATTTACGTAACGGAAATTTGGAGCATAATCAGAGAGAATATTCTTTCCTTCTGACTGAATTCTTGCATTGTCGGTGCTGTTCTCTTCGTAATCCATACCAACCATCAAACCAAGTGTATGTTTATTAGCAAAGGTTTTGTTGTAGTTGATAAAGTTTTCAAACTGATAGTAAAAACCTGTATTTACACGAGATTCGAGTGTGTAATTGGTGGATGAAGACATGGAAGTAATCCAAAATGGAGGTGTGTAAGTGTGAGAATTGCTTTGGGTAATTCTGTAGCCAAAACGAGATGTAATCACCAAACCATCAACAGGTTTGAAATTTAAAGAAGACATACCTCTGACATTGTATCCTCCACTTGTAGCATCACTTCTGTCTCTCTGAAACAGCGGGTTGCCAGTTGCTTCTTGCAAGTATTTAGATGTTCCGTAAAAATCATTGTTGTGGAATGGGTCTCTGGGCACATTTTTACCTTCTAAGTATGCCTTTTGCATGCCAGATTCGCAATCAGCAATATCGCTATAGTGTGCCGGTGTGAGGGGGTCGATTGACATAACAGAGTTTAATGCCGAACCGTAAGCAGCTCCAGAAACAGATTTTCTACCCCATTTTTCGATAGAGTTGTTGGTGCTTACGTTTAACCATTTTTTGATGTTGTAGTCGGCATTGATCTGCCCTGTGATACGAAGATATGTGTCTTTATTGCCAACAAAGATACCGTCGTTCCAAACGTAATTAATACCAGCAAGGTAATGACCATTATCATTACCACCTTGCATGGTAAGAGAATGTTGTTGAGCCCAACTCGGTTCAAAAACAGCATCAAACCAATCATAGTTGCCACCATCATAATTTATGTCTTTCAAGGTAGCATCTGTCATTTGTCCAAGAGCTTTTTGATACTCAATGTACTTGGGCGCATCAAATATTTCAGCTTTCTTACCTAAAGTTTGGTAGGTGAATTTTCCTTCATATTTGATAGAGGCTGTTCCTTTTGAACCATTTTTAGTTGTAATAAGGATAACACCGTTACCAGCTTGAGCTCCGTAGATAGCAGCCGAAGCAGCGTCTTTCAAAACCTCCATTGATTGAATCATAGAGGGGTCGAGGTACTGGATGTTGTCAACTTTCAAACCGTCAACAATCAATAGCGGTCCGATTTCTCCAGAGTTAGAAGAATAGCCACGAACACGAATTTTGGCAGCCTCACCAGGTGCACCTGAATTGTTCAAAATCTGAACACCAGTAACTTTACCTTGCAATGCAGCAGCAGCGTCTGTGGTGGAGCGGTTTTGCAAGTCGTCTTCAGCAACTGATGCAACCGAACCTGTAAGGTCGCTTTTGCGCTGTGTACCGTAACCTACAACCACAATCTCATCAAGAGTTTTGTCGTCGGTTTGGAGGAAGATCGGTAAGGTGGTTTGTCCGTTTACAGCTACGGTTTGCGCCATGTAGCCGATGTAAGAGAATGTTAAAGAAGCATCACTCGGACAAGAGCTTGAGTCATTTCCGTCAATGTCGGTGATGGTTCCGTTTTGTGTACCATTCTGCACAATGGTAACACCGATTAGGGGCTCGTTTGTGTTTGCATCGAACACCGTACCTTTAACAGTGATGTTCTGTGCACTCAGAGCAAGTGGAAATAATAAGGTGAGCAGTCCCAGTAAAAAGAATTGTCTCATAAATAATACATTAATTCAGTTAATAAATGAATCGAGTTTTTGGTTTTGTACTTTTGGCAGATTTTTGCCACGGCGTACTTGCCTTTGGTTTGTTTTCTCTTCTTTTTATGTCATAGCAAACTGTTTTTTGGTTATATAAATAAGGTGTGAATGAATACTAATAAAATTGTTTTTAGTGTTTCAGTTGGAAAATACTTTTCCCTTTTGTTTTTTTTAGATGTTATTTTTCCTTTTTTTGCTTTGATAAAATTATCTCAAGTTATCCCATTTTGCAATTTTTTAGGTTACATTTTATTTCGATTTTGTTACATTATTAAATAATGTTAATTAATATTGCTTTTTTTTGTGTTCCAAATTTTAAAAATTAGAATATTTTGTTTTGAATTTGTCGTTTTTGAACTTGTGATCGTTTAATAGATGTTTTTATTGTTAACTTTGTAATTACGAAATATTAATTTCATTCCCTTAAAAAAATAATATTTTAACATTATGCTTTTAACATTCGATATAGGCAATACTAACATCAAAGCGGCTGTGTTTAACAATAGCCAAGTAATTGAACAGTGGCGCATTAGCACCGATACAAAGCGTACGGGCGACGAATATTTCGCTCTGCTGCATATTTTATTTAAAGATTTTGGGTTGGATGCTACTCAAATAGATAATGTGGTGGTGAGTTCGGTGGTGCCGCAACTTATTGGTGCGTTTGTTATTGTATCTCAGCGTCTTATAAATAAAAAGCCGTTAATTGTGGGTGCGGATGTGTTTCCGAGCCTTCCTGTAAAAGTTCCCTCTGGCAGCGAACACGAGATAGGAGGGGACTTGCTTTGCGATGCTGTACAGGCTTGGGAAACTTTTCACTGTGCTTGTATTGTGGCTGATTTTGGTACAGCGTTGTCGTTTACCGCATTAGACGATAAGGCTAATATCGCAGGTATTGCCATTGCACCAGGCATTGGCACTGCGCTCAAATCACTTTTTAGCAATACCGCTCAGTTGCCATCTGTGCCGTTAGAGATTCCGCCGTCGAGTCTCGGAACCAACACGGTAGAATGTATCCAAAGCGGCATTCTTTATGGCTACAAGGGTCTTGTGGAGGGTATTATTTCTCAAATGAAAGCCGATATGGAACGGCAGCACGGAGTGCCTCAAAACCAAATTCGCACCATTGCCACAGGCGGATTAAACACTATTCTCGCTCCTATAACAGGTGTATTTGATAAGATAGATAAAGAATTAACTCTCAATGGATTGTATACAATTGCCAAGTACGCTTTAAAATAACGATAATTGCGGTGGACGGTATTCGGGCCAGCCGGTTGACATGCCGCAACGTTTTGCCGTGCGTACAAAGGTGTTAGACAAAGCCATAAAGTTAGGACCGAAAGTTTCGTCCTTGCCCGAAAATAGTTGTTGGTATTGTTCTACAAGTTGTGGATAGCGGATACCTATATTATCGAATAGATATTGGCGCGTGGTGTCGTTTAAAGCGAGTTTTTTTTGATATGCGGCAAAAGTAGCTCCGTTTTGAGCGGCAGATTCCAATATTGTGGATAGGCTCTGTTCCGAATCGTTGATGAATGGCAAAACGGGAGTTATCCAAACGCCTGTTTTTATTTTGGATTCAGCTAACTGTTTGATTACCTGTAATCGTTGTTGAAACAGCGGAAATCCAGGTTGCATTATTTGCAATACAGAATCGTCGGCAGAGGGGATTTTTATTGCTACGGAACAATAGTATGGCGCAAGTTGTTTAAGCGTAGGCAAATGCTTTATAATTTCGCTGCATGATGTAACAATTGCAGCATGAAAACCGAGCCTCATACAGCATTTCAAAGCCGTTTCAAATATATCGGCACATATTTCATCGGCAAAGATTTCGTAATCAATGCCAAATGCCACTGCTTGCTGTTTTTTTATGGCTTTGAGTTCACGTGTCAGCTTTTTTGAAAATGCTTCGGCAGATTCATACGGAAAGGTAATTGCCTTAGTTATAGGATTTTCTACATAGATTTCCGACGAAGGCGCATTACACCCCAAATCTGCCGAATAGGCAAATCCAAAATGGTAGCTCGGGGGCTTCTGTATGAGAATTTTCATGGCTTATTGACCTACTCCTGTGCCGTCGAAACAGTGTGTGCAGAGGTGCTGTTTGGGCAAACCTATGGCGCGAACAAGTGCGTCTAAACGTTGGAATTTCAAGGTAGTTAAGCCGAGTTCTTTGCGGATTTCTTCTACCATATCCTTGTATTCTTGGCTGTCGGGGTCGGCATATTTGGGAAGATCCTCCTCGTTGACACAACCTTGGAGATTGGTGATGGCTTTGCGGGTGGCAAGTTCAAGATTGCTGCGCGAACGGCTGAAATTCAAAAATTCGCATGGGAAAACCAGCGGAGGACATGCCACACGCATGTGTACCTCTTTGATACCGTATTCGTAAAGGTCTTTTACGTTATCTTTAAGCTGTGTGCCGCGCACGATGCTGTCGTCGAGGAAGATACCTTTCTTGCCGTTGATAAGGGCAGAGTTTGGTATAAGTTTCATTTTGGCAACAAGTTCGCGTTGTTTCTGGTTTTGCGGCATAAAGCTGCGGGGCCAGGTGGGAGTGTATTTGGCGTAAGGACGTATGTAGGGAATATGCGCCTTGTTGCTGTATCCCAGTGCATGACCCACTCCGCTGTCGGGAATACCTGCTACAAAATCCACATCGGGCTTTTTGCCGTTGTTTTCTTCCATATCAGCTGTGGCGAGTTCAGATCCGTTGTTGTAACGGGTTTCGTCCACGTTGATTCCTTCGTAAAACGATGGCGGATATCCATAGTAAACCCACAGGAACGAGCAAATTTGCATATCTTTTTCGGCGGGTTTGAGTGTGCGTATGCCGTTGGCAGTGATTTCTACAATTTCGCCAGCACCTATATAATTGAAAATTTTGTAACCGAGATAGATAAACTACGAAGTTTCAGAAGCGGCGCAAAATGCTCCATCTTTGTGACCTATAATAATAGGTGTGCGTCCGTGTTTGTCGCGACCAGCTATAATGCGGTCTTTGTATAAAATAAGTATTGAGCAAGAGCCTTTTATGCGTTCGTAAACGTTTTTGATGCCCTCTTCAATTGTGGTTTTTTCGCAAACAAGCATTGCCACAAGTTCGGTGGCGTTGTACGAGCCTTGCGATGTTTCGGCAAAATGTTCTCCTTTGTCCAAAAAGTAGCGTGCAATTTCATTTATGTTGTTGATTTTGGCTACTGTGGCAATGGCAAAACGCCCTATTCGCGATTCAATTACCAAAGGTTGAGGCTCTGTGTCGCTAATGCAGCCTATGCCCGAACAGCCGTTAAACGAATTGGCGTCGCTCTCAAACTTTGTGCGGAAATAGCTATTTTCGAGGCTGTGGATAGCACGCTCGTAAATGCCTGTATTAGAGTTGAAAATTGCCATACCACCTCTTTTGGTGCCGAGGTGAGAATGATAGTCGGTTCCGTAGAACACGTCTGAAACGCAGTTTTCTTTTGAAACTGCACCGAAGAAACCACTCATAACTGATGTCTTTTAATTTTGCGGCAAAAGTAAACAAAAAGATTTAAGTAGCAAACAAAAGATGATAATTACGCAAAGTTCGCAAAAAAGAATAATTTTCTGCCATTTTGTCTTGCTTTGTGCCATTATGTCTATTGTGTTATGTCAATTTGGCAGTGCTTAATTTCTGTCCCATTACTCTACGGAAATGAATATATTATTAATTATCAATCTATTATAAAATTTTTCATTTTTTCCTAATGAAAATAGATTGTTATATGGCAAATCTTTTGTAAATTGTAACGCGTAAACAATTTTAAGCAACTTATATTATGAACTTCGACAAATTTACAATCAAAGGGCAGAAGGCCGTGCAGGATGCGGTGGCGCTTAGTCAGCGTGCCGGATGTCAGGCTATCGAAACCGGACACCTGCTCTCTGCCATTATCAAAGCCGATGAAAACATCACCAACTTTATTTTCAGGAAACTGAATATCAATTTGCAAACCTTCCAGCGCACTTTGGACGCTATTTGCAGCCGTTACACCAAGGTGCAGGGCGGCGAACCGTACCTCAGCAGCGACTGTCAGCGCGTATTGCTCAATGCTCAATCCGATGCCGAAAAGCGTGGCGACGAGTTTGTTACCATCGAGCATATTTATCAGGCATTGCTTAATGCCGGCGACGACGTGGCTAATATGATGAAAGACAGCGGTTTCAACGCCAAAGAACTTGCCAAGGCTATCGACGAACTTCACGGTGGCTCAAAGGTTACAAGCCAGAGTGCCGAGGATACTTACCAGAGTCTTTCTAAATACGCTATAAACCTTAATGCTCAGGCTCTTAAAGGCAAACTCGACCCTGTTATCGGTCGTGACGACGAAATCCGTCGTGTGCTTCAAATCCTGAGCCGACGCACCAAAAACAACCCGATACTTGTGGGCGAACCCGGCGTAGGTAAAACCGCTATCGCAGAGGGACTTGCACATCGTATCATCAATGGCGACGTACCCGAAAACCTTAAATCTAAGCAACTTTATTCGCTCGATATGGGCGCATTGATTGCCGGTGCTAAATACAAAGGTGAATTTGAGGAACGCTTAAAGTCTGTGGTTAAGGAAGTTATAGATTCCGACGGCGAAATCATCCTTTTTATCGACGAAATTCACACCCTTGTGGGCGCAGGCAAGAGCGACGGTGCTATGGACGCTGCCAACATTCTGAAACCTGCCCTTGCCCGTGGCGAACTAAAAGCCATTGGCGCAACCACTTTGGACGAATACCAAAAATATTTTGAAAAAGATAAGGCTCTCGAACGCCGTTTCCAGCCCGTTATGATTGATGAGCCTAACGTGGAGGATGCCATTTCTATTCTCCGTGGATTAAAAGAGCGTTACGAAAACCACCACCATATCCGTATCAAAGACGAGGCTATTATTGCCGCAGTGGAACTGTCAAACCGCTATATATCAGATCGTTTCCTTCCTGATAAGGCAATCGACCTTATCGACGAAAGCGCAGCAAAACTCAAAATTGAGATGAACTCTGTGCCCGAACCTTTGGACGAGGTTAACCGCAAAATCCGTCAGTATGAGATTGAGCGTGAGGCTATTAAGCGTGAGGGTGATTCCGCCAAAATTGAGAAAAATGCCAAAATACTTGCCGAACTCAACGAGGAGCGTTCAAACCTTAATGCTAAATGGCAGAGCGAGAAAGAGATAGTGCAAAAAATGCAGCAATTAAAAACCGATCTCGAAAACCTCAAAAACCAGTACACTAAGGCTGAGCGCGAGAGCAACCTTCAACTTGCGTCTGAATTGAAATACGGTCGTATTCCCGAAGTGGAAAACCAGATTAATCAGTTGAAAACGCAACTTGAAGAAAATCAAAAAGATTCGCCGCTTATCAAGGAAGAGATTGGATATGAGGACATTGCAGAGGTAATTTCTCGTCAAACGGGTATTCCGCTTACAAAATTGATGCAGACCCAAAAAGAAAAACTTCTCAACCTTGAAAACGAACTGCATAAACGTGTTGTTGGTCAGGATCTTGCAATATCAGTTGTGGCAGATGCCGTTCGCCGTAGCCGTGCGGGATTGCAGGATAGCAAAAAGCCGATTGGTTCGTTTATCTTCCTCGGTACCACGGGCGTAGGTAAAACCGAATTGGCAAAGGCTCTTGCCGAGTTCCTATTCGACGACGAAAACCTTATGGTGCGTATCGATATGAGCGAATATCAAGAAAAATTTGCTGTAACGCGTCTTATCGGAGCGCCTCCCGGATACGTTGGTTACGACGAGGGCGGACAACTTACCGAGGCAGTGCGCCGCAAACCATATTCGGTTATCCTTTTAGACGAGATCGAAAAGGCTCACCCCGATGTGTTCAACATTTTGCTGCAAGTGCTTGACGATGGCCGTCTTACCGATGGTAAGGGTCGCACGGTAAATTTCAAGAACACCATTATAATAATGACCTCAAACCTCGGCAGCGATGTTATCCGCCAGAATCTTGAAGAACTCAACGGTCAGAACGACGAACAGATTCTCGACACCACACGCACTCAGGTGATGAACCTTTTGAAAAACACCATCCGTCCCGAATTCCTCAACCGAATCGACGAAACTGTGATGTTTACTCCTTTGAGTGAGCAACAGATAGCGCAAGTGGTTGACATTCAAATGAATGTTATCAACAAGAGTCTCAAAGAGCAAGGTTTGCAAATACACCTTACCCCCGAGGCAGTAAAATGGGTTGCCCACAAGGGTTACGATCCACAGTTTGGAGCACGTCCAGTAAAGCGTGTTATACAGAAACAGATTCTCAACACCCTTGCCACCGAACTCATCTCGGGTCGCATAGGCAAAAAGCCCGAAATCCTTGCCGATGTAAAAGGCGACAAGATAGTGTTTGAATAAATCATTCTAACATAGCGGATTATTTCAGCGGACAAGATAAACTTGCCCGCTGATTTTTTATATTTTTGCCAGCGAGCGCAAAATTTTATATCTTTGCTCATCGTTTCTTCATTTGTTTGAGGAAATATTTTGTATCACATTTAATCATATTCACAATGAAAAAATCATTAATTATCAAAACATTAGTTGCTATTGCAATTACATTTTCTTCTCTTGTGGCTACGGCTCAGGAACAATACGGATTTGAAAAAATAGACGTATCTAAGGACTTCAACGACAATGGTTTCCAGTGGTTTCGCAAGTCAGAACTATTGGCAGCAGGCGACAAAACTAAGCACAACGCTATGACTATCGGTTGGGGTGGAATCGGCGTGCTTTGGGGTCGCACCGCTCTCACAGTTTACGTTGCCGAAAAACGCTACACCAAACAGTTTATGGACAAGGCTCAATATTTTACCGTAATGGCATTTGGTCCTGAAAATCAGAAAGTTCTCAACTATATGGGTACTAAGAGCGGACGAGATGGCGACAAAGCCGCAGCCCTCGGACTTCACACAGCCTACACCCAAAACGGCACACCTTATTACACCGAGGCAACGCTTGTTATTGAGTGCAAAACTATGTACGCCGCACCCTTCGATCCTAAATATTACAAAAACGAAGTTCCTGAACGTCAGTACAAAAACTTCCCTGCCGGAGTTCACACAATGTATATCGGCGAAGTGGTTGGTGCTTGGCGGAGATAACGGATTTTTTATCCATTTATAAATATTGGGGGATTATATCGTAAATCATTCGATATAATCCCTTTTTTTGTTCTATTTTCATCAATAATATATTATAAATCAATGAAGTAATTTTTATTTTAATAATTCTTTCAAAAAAACACATTTTCCGCATACCTCTTTATCCAAATTTTCGTATATTTGTATTGTCAGCCTTGCGAAAACAAGAAAGACGAACTTATAAAATAAGGCGTTACTTAACGCTTTGTTCTTGACTCATTGAAATTTGACCGTTTCTAAAAACTTGTCAATAACAAAGCAACGGTGATGCCTACGTAGTATGTTGTTATCACAATTGTATAATTGTGTACGCATATATCGTGGGCTTTTCGACGTTGCTCGTTTCTGACAAGTGGGCAAGGTCAAAGCCTCAATGAGTGGGACGAGTTAACAAGTAAAATCCCACGTTTTTATTTTATAAGGGGTAACCAATGGTTGTTTACATCTGCATTTGGGGATTGGCAGCAAAAATTATTAAAAAAATGGAAATTTTAATTGTAGTTTATGTTATTTTTGGAATTCTTGCTTTGATATTGTTCTTCAAGGTATGGGGTATGACAACTGACATCAGCAAAATCAAAAACAGACTTTTCCACGATGAAGTGGATGAAGGAAAACTTGAAAGGCAGGATCAAATTGAAACTCTTCGTAGTAATCTTTTGGCAGGAGATATCGCTTATGTTAAGCAACGTCTGTTAAACAACTTTTATGAAGAAGTTAGAATCAATTTCAAAGCATTCCCCAAAGATTCGGATAGGAATGCTAACCTTTCGCAGTCTATTCGTCCGTTGGTTGATAAATTACAAAAGCAATTCGACAAAATCGGAGAAGAATTGCCAAACTTTATTAAAAAAATGGAGACTTATAATGATTATTATAATATCTTTACTATTAAAGATTTCGAATAGAGAACTAATATCCCATTAACAAATACGGGAATGCCATACTAAAACCACTGAATAGAATGGTATTTTAATCTGATTATTATTTTTCATCGTGTTCTTTCATAGTAAAATAATAAAGAACACGATGAAAATTATGATTAAAATAGAATATGTATATTTAATTAATAATCAGTATTTTATTCCTTGAAATATTTCCCTTTTGCCAGATAGCGCAAATACTATTGTATCTCCTCTATATTATACGGTGTCTCCTGATATACAAAGTAGTTGAGCCAGTTGTTGAACATCAGGTTGGCAGTGCTGCGCCAGCGGACTACGGGCTGCTGATGCGGGTCGTTGTTGGGATAATAGTTGCGCGGAATGTTGATAGGCAGTCCTTTGGCAAGGTCGCGGCGGTATTCGTTGTCTAACGTAAAGGCGTTGTATTCGGCGTGACCTGTGAGGTAGAGTTCGCGTCCGTTTTGGTTTGAGAGCATATACACTCCTGCCTGCGGACTGCTTGCAAGTATCTTTATTTCAGACACTTTGTCGATGTCCTCCTTGCGTATTTCGGTGTGGCGGCTGTGGGGAACATAAAAAATATCGTCGAACCCGCGGAAAATAGGGTTGAGGGGATCGAGCATCTGGTGCTCAAACACTCCGAACATTTTTTGGGCGAGTCCGTGCTTGGGCACTCCGTAGTAGTGGTAAAGCGCGGCACACGCACCCCAGCAGATAAACATCTTGGCGGTAACGTTGGTTTTGGCCCAGTCGAAAATTTCGGTGAGTTCGCTCCAATATGTAACATCCTTGTATTCAATCTGTTCCACGGGTGCGCCGGTAACAATCAAGCCGTCGTATTTGCGTTTTTTTATCACGTCGAAATCGATGTAAAACCGCCTCATATGTTCCACAGGGGTGTTTTTAGAGGTGTGGCTTTTGATTTTTATCAGGTCGATTTCTATTTGCAGCGGCGAGTTCGACAGCAGCCTTATCAAGTCGGTTTCGGTGGTTATCTTGATGGGCATAAGGTTTAGAATGGCTATCCTAAGCGGACGAATGTCTTGCGAAGTGGCTTTGGTATAGTCAATTACAAATATGTTTTCCTTTTTTAGTAGTTCTATGGCCGGCAAATTGTCGGGATATTTCAGTGGCATAATACAAGATTTTTCGGGCAAAGTTAAACAATTATTCTTTTGGTTGGCAAATTATTTTCTGAAAATGGTTGTTTGCATTTTTTATGGTAAGAAAATTATAGGTAACTTTGCGGCTTGTAAAATTTGATATATGTCTTCAACAAGATTAGCCATAATAGGAGCGGGGGCTGCGGGGTGCTTCTGTGCCGCCAATATTGCGGAAAATACCCTTGAGTTTGATATAACTATTTTTGAATCAAGCGATAAGCCTATGCACAAACTTTCGCTCACAGGCGGAGGCCGATGCAATATCACCAACACGTTTGATGCTGTGGGTGCGCTTAATCACGTGTATCCTCGTGGGGCTAATCTGTTGAAAAAACTTTTCTACAATTTTGACCATAACGCTCTGCAAGAGTGGTTTTTAGCCCACGGAGTAACGCTTTTTGCACAAGACGACGGACGTGTTTTCCCCACTTCGCAAAATGCTTTACAGATTGTTGATACGTTGTATAATGCGTTGATTTCCAAAAGTATAACTATCAAAACCAACCACCGTTTATCGTCGTTGCAAATCAATGCCGAGGGAAAATTTATTTTGTCGTTTGACGAAAAACCGCCGCAAATGTTTGATATTGTGGTAGTTGCCACAGGCGGAACATCACCTGCTTTTCTCGATATTTTTAGAAACCTTGGTATCGAAACCATAGAGCCTGTTCCAAGCCTATTTACTTTTACCATCAAAGACCCTGATTTAAACGCACTTATGGGCGCAACAGTGGACGACGCATCGTGCAGCATTGCAGGTACTAAATTTACATCTGAGGGGTCTATTCTTGTTACACATTGGGGATTGAGCGGACCGGCAATTTTGAAACTGTCGTCGTATGCGGCTCGTTACCTTAAAGAAAACAAATACACATCAAACCTTATAGTTAATTGGTTGAATACCAACGAAGAAGATGCTCGAAATATTGTTTTTTCGTTTCAATCGCGTTATCCTCAAAAAACAGTTCTTTCGGTTCGTCCCGACGGCATTACCAACCGTATGTGGCTGTATATCACCAACAAATGCGATATCGACGGTGCAAAACGTTGGTCGGAAGTGTCGAAAAAGAATCTCAACCGTCTGGTATCTATCTTAATTTCAGATACATATAAAATTCAAGGACGAGGTCATTACAAAGAGGAGTTTGTTACTTCGGGTAGAATTTCGCTTAATGCCGTAAGCAGCAAAACTTTGGAATCAAAGGCTGTCAAGAATCTCTATTTTGTGGGCGAAGTGCTTGATATAGATGCTGTTACAGGAGGATTTAACCTTCAATCCGCTTGGACTACCGCCTACACTGCGGCAATGTCGATAGTTAACAATCAGAATAAATCTAACTGAGGCGATGGCTAAATCCGACAAGGCATTTGAGGCAATCCGCAAGGGCGAACAACTTACTCGAAGTCAGCAAATTAAGTTGACTTTGCAGTTGAGTGTGCCGGCTATTATGGCGCAGATTTCGTTTATACTTATGTCGTATATCGACACGAGTATGGTGGGAAGTCTGGGTGCACACGCTTCGGCTGCCGTGGGTCTTGTTACGTCTACCACTTGGCTTATTTTCGGACTTGTGGAATCTGTTGTAACTGGCTTTGCTGTAATGGTTTCGCACCGTATCGGAGCCGACAATCCTAAGGCTGCACGCGACATTCTCCGTCAGTCGATTTCGTTTTGTCTGCTTTATGGATTGATTGTTACCGCTGTGTCGTTGCTTGTTAGTCAGCCACTTCCGCATTGGCTCAACGGTGGTGACGACATTTGCGACGACGCTTCGGCATACTATTTTATTTTTTCGTGCGGAATGCCGTTTATGCAGATGAGTTACCTTGCTTCGAGTATGCTTCGTAGCGAGGGCAACCTCCGTGTACCGAGTATTTTGAATATCACCACCTGCGTTTTGGATGTGATTTTTAATTTTTTCTTGATTTATCCCGACCGCACGTTTGAGTTTTGCGGCTGCGAGTGGGTTATCCCCGGCGCGGGACTCGGCGTTAAGGGTGCTGCCACAGGGTCGGTTTTGGCGTGCGCTTTGGTGTCGTTTGTAGAGATGTATTACCTCGTGTGCCGATCGAAACTGCTTTCGGTTTGGCGCGAAAAAGGCTCTTACCGTCCCACCCGCAAATGCGTTGTTAATTCGCTCAAAATTAGCCTTCCCGTTGGTGTTCAGCGCACTATTATGAGTTTGGCATATATTGTTATGACATCGATAGTTGCGCCGCTTGGCAATGTGGCAATAGCCGCCGACACCTTTGCCGTTACCATTGAGGGAATCTGCTATATGCCCGGCTACGGAATTTCCGACGCTGCCACCACCCTTATAGGTCAGTGCGTAGGGGCGGGGAGGAGGTATCTTGCCAAAAGTTTTGCCTACATTTCCACCTTTACGGGTATGATAATGCTAACGGTGATGTCGGTGTTTATGTTTATTTTCTGTCCCGAACTGCTGTCGCTGATGACCCCGGTAGAAGATATAATTATCTCAGGCACAGAGATTTTGCGTATCGAGGCATTTGCCGAACCGATGTTTGCGGCGGCGATAATAGGCTACGGAATATTTGTAGGTGCGGGTGACAGTCTTGTGCCAAGCATAATGAACCTTGCCTCTATGTGGCTGATACGCATACCGTTTGTAATGATTTTGGCATCGTATATGGGCTTAAAAGGCGTTTGGTTGGCAATGGCAGTGGAACTCTTTCTCCGCGGCATAATGTTCCTTTTGCGTTTGAGGAGCAATAGATGGCTGAAACATACTTTAAAGAAGAAGGTGTGATTAATCCTCCGGTTCGTCAAAGGTGCGGATTAGATTAAAACCATTTTCGGTGTAAACGTCGATTTTTTTGTCGAAACGCTGCATAAAGATTTCATCCATTTTATTGTCCCACACTGACTTGTATTTTAGCGGAATCACCAATTTGCCGTTGACGTGATCTACTAAGCCGTAGTTTGTGCCGTCTTTGGTAACGCTCCATCCCGACCCAAATGGCTCGGGTTTTTCGTAAACGCAGGGTTGCAACTCTTTGCCATCGAGCGAGATAAATCCATATTTATTGTTTTTTTCAAAAATGTATAAATGAAATCCTGCTCCATACCAATGGGCATCGTTATATACAAAAGGCACTCGCACCTCTCCGTTGAAACCGCAGGCACCACATTTTTGTTCTCCGCCTTGCTTGTAGCGTAAAATGATAAAATTGTGTTCGGGATACGACACTGGTTGCGAATATTTGGCTTCAAGAATAAACTTGCCATCGTAATTAATTGCGCCCCAAGTGTATTCGTCGCTTTCTTTAACTTTTGGACGGTTAAAATTGTCTTTTTCTAACGGTCCGTAACATTCGCCTGTGAGAACGGCAAAGAGTCCGTTGCCCATATCGCTCCACGCCGAATATGCGCGTTTGTTTACAGCAATGGCGGTTATCTCTTTGAGAACCTCTTCTGGTGGGTAGGTGTAATCGCCAACCTCTTTTACATATGTGTTGGAAAAATCGCTGCGTTGCTGTGCAAGTTCTTTTAATTGTTGTTCGAGTTGAGGTGCCAATTCGGGGTGCTCTTGCATCATTTGTTTGAGATTTGCCGTAATTTCATCGGTTAATTGTCCAACGTCGGCATCTTTCTCATTTACAAATCGTTGCGAAATTTCTTTCATACAAGTTTGCATCCTGTCCATAATATCCGATTTGGCTTCTACCACAGCCCCGTCGATAAGTAAATGCTGCTGCAAAACGTGATTCTTGTCGGTATTGCCCGTAACTACATAGTTAAGTGTTGAAATATCAAACCATTGCATATCCCTTTCATTATTTTGGGCAAATGCATTTAGACTTAAAACCACCATCAAAATGGCGCAAATAAAATAATTCTTTTCCATAGTTTTGAAATTATTAGTTGTTGTTTATCTATACAAATATAGTGAAAATTTTTTCTCCCATATCCCATTTTTCCGAAAAATCTTCTATTTTTATTTTTTTTGTTGGAATTTGTTGGCGCGATGAGTATCTTTGCGCGTAAATTTAATACAGCGATGGATAAGAAAGAGATACTATCAAAAAACGTTGTCCTCTTGTCGGAAGTAACCGAAAGCGAGGTGAGGATGCAGACTCAGGGCGGTAATCAGCCTTCAATTGAGGCTATCAGTAGGATTATCGACCTGCTAAAACAGATTATTTTTCCGGGATTTTTTGGCGCAGAAATCCGCGACCGCGAAAGCCGTTATTACCATATTGGCGTTTGTATGGAGGAGTTGGAAACTCGTCTCAAAGAGCAAATTCGCCTGAGTTTCAAATGTTTCAAGGGCGAGAACGTTTGCGAAGATAAGTCCGACGAAATTGCTGTAAAGTTTATCGAGATGATTCCTGAAATCAAACGTGTGCTTTACACCGATATTGCGGCAATGAGCGAAACCGACCCCGCTGTTACATCGTTTAGCGAGATTATTTTCTGCTATCCTGTGGTGCAGGTGATGGTTAACTATCGTATCGCACACGCTCTATTAACCCTTGGAGTGCCTGTGCTTCCGCGCATTATGACCGAGATGGCACATTCTAAAACCGGTATCGATATTCATCCGGGCGCTCAGATTGGCGAATATTTTTCTATTGACCACGGCACAGGTGTGGTTATTGGCGAAACTTGTATTGTGGGTAATCACGTTACTCTGTATCAGGGTGTTACGCTTGGTGCAAAGAAATTTACCTACAACGAAAACGGTCATCCTGTCAACCTTCCCCGACATCCTATTTTGGAAGACAACGTTACTGTTTACTCCAATTCGTCGATACTTGGCCGCATAACCATTGGTCACGACACCGTAGTAGGCGGTAACATCTGGCTCACCGAGGCAGTTCCGCCCTATTCGCGCATTATCCAACAAAAAGCCGTCAGCGAAACATTCACCGACGGCGCAGGGATTTAATCGTTAATATTTTAGCGCATTATGGCTTAATACGGCAAGTGCATACCGCATACAATGAGGTTGTTTTGCTTGGCGTACTCCAAAATTCTTTTGCGCGAGGCAGCGGCTTTTTCTTTGTCGCCGTCAAAATTGGCGTTGAATTCGGGGTGGGGGAGTTGTAGTGCAAGTGCGTGCATCAAATCGCCTATTATCAGCAAGTTACCCTTTTGAAAAACAGTATGTCCCGGAGTGTGACCCACTGCGTCGATAGTCAAAACATCCTCGGGAAGTTTATCGCCAAAGTTGAATACGTGAATCTTGTCGCCGTATTGTTCAAACATCTTAACAGCCTGTTCGCCTTTGCCAAGGTCGGAATCCTTTTCTAATTGCGAAACGTAAACCTCTGCATTGGTGAAAACTTTTGCGCCTGTGGTGTCTAACATTCCGCCGATATGGTCGCCGTGAAAATGTGTAATATACACATAATCAATATTTTCGGGAGTAATGCCGATATTTTGCAATTGATTAAGGAGTTGTCCGCCTGCCTTTTGTCCAAGACCCGAGTCGAAGAGGATATTTTTGCCGTTGCTCTTAATTAGGTAAGCACTAATCGATGAAGGCATACCGTCGGGCATATTCACCTCTTGGCGGATGTTTTCGGGAACCTCGCCAAAAAGGTCGTAAGGAAAAGTCCTGTCGGCAGCGTTGTCTTTGAGCCAATAAACAGTGAATCCGTCGAAAGTTTTCTCCTTAGCGTCGAGAAATTTGATTGTGTCGGAATTTTGCTGTTCCGAAACGGAGGAATTGCTCTGACCTCCTGCGCATCCTGCAAGCATTGCCGCCGCAATTACTGATAAAACTTTTGTGTGCATAACTATGTGATATTTAAAATGTTAACTGTTATTTCACGATTTTAATTAGTTCTTGTTTAAGGCTTGTCAAGTCGGTTACCACAGGATATTGCGGAAAATCGGCTTTAACATTGTCGGGCGGACAGAATAGGATTCCACGGTCGGCGGCTTGAAGCATAGTAACGTCGTTGTAACTGTCGCCAAATGCCACCACGTTGTATTTCAGACTTTTAAATGCTTCTACGGTTTTGCGCTTGGGGTCGCTTTGACGGAGAAGGTAGTTGGTGATACGTCCCGTAGAATCGGTTTCGAGGCTGTGACAGAGGAGGAATGGATTTTCTAACTTGTCCATAAGCGGTTGGGCAAACTCCACAAAAGTGTCGCTCACAATGGCAAAACGGGTAAGTTTGCGAATTTCTCTGATAAAATCGAGAGCGCCGGGGAGCGGTTGTAGAGTATTGATAACTTCTTGAATATCTTGAAGTTTGAGGTTGTGTTTGTCTAATATTTCAAGACGGTAGCGCATCAGTTGGTCGTAATCCTTGATGTCGCGGGTAGTGAGTTTAAGTTCGTCGATACCGGTTTTTTTAGCCACGTTGATCCATATTTCCGGCGCGAACACGCCTTCTAAGTCGGCACAAATTATCCACATAATGAAAATGTTTTAAAATATTAATGCCGCAAATTTAATAAAAAATGCATTTTCGCAAATTATTTTTTGTCTGGGCAGGTGGAGGTTTGAGAAAAGTTGGTATATTTGCGGAAAGAAAACTTATATTATTTGATTATGTTGCCAAACACAAAAATAACGTTAACCAAGAAAGAAACATCGCTCGTGGATGTTCTTTGGAATCTTTATGTGTTGCAAACAGCGAATGTTAAAAAAGCGTTCCGTCAGAAAATTGAAAACGATAAAGTGTTGGATGGTTCAATTGATGATATCACCAATACACCTCATTACCAGGAAGCAATGGCTGATGTGGCGGAAGGTCGTGTAACTACTTACAACTCTCTGAAAGATTTTTATACCGAAATGGGTTTATAACGTATATGGCATACACAGTTAAGGTTACATCCACTTTTAAAAAGGATTTCAAACGTTGCATTAAGCGAGGTATGGATATGTCTTTGATTACCAAGGCGATGGATATGCTCGAAGAAACAGGCACTTTGCCTCCTGAATATTATCCCCACCGCTTGAAAGGCGATCATAAAGGGCAATGGGAATGTCATATACAATCTGATTGGTTGATGACGTGGGAACAGAACGACAAAGTGTTGACGCTTCTATTTCTTGAAACAGGTACCCATTCGGATATATTTGGGTGGTAGAAATCTATTTCTATTCTTTCTTTTGGTTGTTAATAGTTTGAACAATAGTTTTTTGCAGTTCCAAAATATTCTTCTGCATCTCGTTAAAGTTGCCCATTATGGATGAAGTGTTGTCCTTAAAGAATGTCAAGACTTCGGGGGTGATGTCCTTTACCTCGGAGTGGTCTTCTTTTTCGAGACGTTTGCGCTGAATGTAGAGGTGCTGTTTTATCATATCGTCTAATGTTTTGTCGATAGCCTTGTTGGTTTCAACACTATCGGTAGACATATCAACTTTGCCTTTGAGTAATGCACCTATATAAATATATTCTTGAATTTCTTTTGATAGTAAAACCATAGTTTTACGTGAGCGTGCGGCTTGGTTCATTAAAATGAAAATCATCGACAGAAACGACATACTGATTAATACGCGAACAATTATTGCTTGCCAACAAGTACCATTATTTATGGTAGTTACATTCCAATGCATAAAATATGCAAAACCACCTAACAAAATGCCCATTAAACCAAGACATATATAATACCACATTTTTGCACGAGAATGTTCACCGTCTATTTTATTGGCATTGAGTTCTCCAACAATATCATCGATATTTTTCTTTTTTAAACGTGTTTGTGCTTCCTCATTACCTGATTCTGCTGCTATTTGATTTGCTTCTTCTATTTGAAGTAATTCGTCTAATAATAATTTCAATTTTTGTTTGTATTGATCAGAAATATAAACAAAAATTATGCTGCAAACCCAACCAACACCCCATAATATTCCTCCAAATGTTTTGGTTATCACCTCGGCAGAAACTAACCATATTGAAATTATTATGGGAACCAAGAATGTGAAAAAACCGAAGATTTTCAATATATCCATTCGTCTTCGTAATTTTTCGTAATTTTTCTTTTGTAGTTCGTAGTAATTCTGATTAACACCTATATCTACACCCGTCTTTTTAACTTGCTTAAAAATGTTGAGAACTTGTTCTAAATCCTTCTTAACGCCAAAACCATAATAATAACACAACACCAAAACGTTTTTAGCAATATCATTTTTAGGTGCTTCATCTTCCATTTTTTTAGCAAATTGTTCTGCCGTTGCTTGAAAAAATGATCGTTTTTCAAATCCTTCTTTACATTCAAAAAACAAATCAAATTTATTCTTTTTGAGTAAATCTAACGAAAAAGATGCAAAATATTTCTTATCACAATGATATTCTTTCATAAAATGAATAATATCATCATCGTATTCATTGTCAAAAATAAACCAAGATAGTTTTTTGTAATTTTCGAAATCTTCTAAAACTTTTTTTGCTTTATCCGTTTTGTCTTTTTTTAATTCTTTGATAACAACTTTTGGTACAACGATTTTGGTTGAGGTAAAGTTAAGTGCTGCATAGTCAATGTCGGTTTCAAGAAAAAAGTCCGTATTAACAAAAACGTAGTCCATAATGGTATTCTTTTTAAGTTATACAACTCAAAAATGAAAGGTGCGGAACTTATTCATAGCATACTTGGGGCTCGGCAAAGCCCTATCTTTACTACAAAATAAGCCCACACCCTTATGCAGAGTGTGAGCATTTGCTTTCACTGACAAAGATAATATGAAATTTTGCCGATTTCAAGTAAATCAGTTCAAGCAAACACTCTTTCAATTTTGTCTATTTTAGATTGTAAAAATAAGGTGTAATAATGGAAAAAGCAAATTTTAGAGGAAGTTTTTTTATTAAAGAAATGTAATGATTTGATTATCAGGTGATATTGTCGTTTGGAAAACGGCATTTTTGTAACCACGTACATTGAGCCGCTATGCGGCGATGATGAGCGTGGTAGTGGGGGAGATGTAGATATCTGATAGTAGAGGTGATGTGCCTCCGATACTCACAGATAACCCCGTACATCGCAATAAATCGCTCGATGTACGGGGTTATGGAACTACCGTCTTCCAGACGGCTGGTGTGGGTTTTGCAAAATTACTTTATCGCAAATTTCGACATATCAAACATTGTATTGCCTTGACCTACAATGGTTGGGGTGTGTCCGTCCCATTTTTCAATCCAGTCTTCCTGAACGATGAGGGGGCTGAGCGATGCCGAAATTGTGCGGTTGTAGTATGCCTCGGCGTCGGCTTTCACCTTCATAGCCTCGGCCTCGCCTTTGGCTTCGGCAATCTTGATTTTGGCGTTGGCCTCAGCCTCTTTCACCTTGTTCTCGGCTTTGAGCGAACTCTGAACAGCCATATTCTTTTCGTTGATCATCTGTGCGAGCGACTGCGGAGGTGTGATTTGCGAGGTAAACTCTGTTACCAAAAATCCTTCGGCTTCGAGACTTTTTTCTAAGCGGGTTCTAACCTCAGCCTCAAAACTTGCACGGCTCGACATCAATGAATCTGATGTGTAGTTGTTGGCGCAAGTGCGGTAAGCCTCATAAATACAGGTTCTTATGTAGCCGTTTTCGAGGTCTTCAACATCTTTGCGGTATTTTACAAAAATGTCGCAAGCCTTGTTGGGGTCGATTCGGTAGGCGATAGTGGGGTCCATCGAAAACACAGACGCGTCTTTGGCGTTAACATTAAAAGCCTCGTAGTTTTTGCGCTGAATATAAGTGGGATAGGTAAAAATGCTGGTTGTAATTGGGTTGTAGAATACCCAACCTTTGCAAGTGCCTTCCACGCCGCCGTAATCCTGTTCGTTCGACGACCATTTGTGAAATTTGATTCCGATTTCGCCGCTGTCGATAACTGTGCAGCATTTGAAGCACATTATCAAAATAGCAATCGGGACTAATAAAATGAGTTTAAACTTCTTTTTTTCCATTTGTCAAAATTATTTATGGGTTAATAATGCGCAATATTACAAAAATTTTTGTTGCAGTGCAAAATGATTTTACTATTTTTGCCAAAAAAAATGGAACAACAAGAATATTACACCAACTATCAACAAACCCTGCTCAACAGCCTTACCAACCTTTGTGTGGAGCAAAAACGGCTTTCACGCGGAGTGTTGCCCGAAACCATTGACATTACCGAAAAATGGGATGTGATTGCACCGTCGTACATTTCTGACGCTTCAAAAGAGATTGCTAAATATCCCGCCGTGTCGCTCGGGTGGGCTATGTACCTCGGAATGGCTGTGGCTAAATATTGGGACACAGATTGGGCTATCTACGGCAAGCATCCCAACATCTACGAGCATATCCGCAACAAACGTGGTTTCGACTATATGGACGAGGTGGTACGCGGCGAAATACTCGGTCTCGAAGGCGATGAATACACTAAAATGGAGGAATTTGTGCTGTCGTGTTCGCGTCTTGCCTTAGACAAAATCCGTCACGAAGGCATCGAACCCTCCACCCCCGCCGCCTTTTTTGTCTACACCCTCAGTTGCAAGGAGTTATATACCATCGGCGCAGCAGTAGAGTTGCAAAGATTGGGGTATAAAATGGAGAAAGTATGATAAAAGTGTAGTTTGATAACACTTTTATCATGGATAAAAATGTAAAATTTCACACTTTTATCATAGATAAAAATGTATTTTGATAACACTTTTATCATAGAAATGCTTGTTTGTTACAAAAATAACGCAAAAATATTTCTATAAAATAATCCATAAAAAATTCTCCTACAAATTCCTCGATTTTGTGCTAAAAATCTTATCTTTGCATTCGTACTACAACAAAAAACGGATTTTATGACCAACGCACAATATACCTCTCTCGAAGAATACATCCGTCAGGGCGAGCCGTCGCAAAAGGCAAAGGCATCTATTTGGCGGACTGCTATTGGTTTGCAGGCTGTGGATGGTTTGAAAACCTCCGAATATCTCAAACAGACCGCCTGTAAGCATATCGAGGGAAAAATTGACATCGACGAGGTGCGCGACCTCATAAAATCTTATTACCAGTCGAAAACAAACCGCGAACCCGACGACGAAGAAACTCAGGAGGCTGACAAGGTTTCGGCAAATATTACTAAGATTCTTTCCTCTGAGTCTTTGGATTTTAGCGCAAAAGGATACATCGCTTTGCACCGTAGAATTTTTGACGGAGTTTTCACTCACGCCGGACGTGTGCGCGACTACGACATCACCAAAAAAGAATGGGTTTTGGATAACGACACTGTGCATTATCTTAATTGGGAAGACCTCCGTCCTGCATTGGATTTCGATATAGGTCAAGAACGTCAGTTTAGTTATCAAGGCATTGATTCCGACCAACTTATTGCGCATATTACTAAGTTTGTTTCGGGTATTTGGCAGATTCACGCTTTTGGCGAGGGCAACACTCGCACTACGGCGGTTTTTACTATTCTGTACTTGCGCGATTTAGGGTTTAAGGTTGAAAACGATATGTTTGCCGAACATTCGTGGTATTTTAGAAATGCCTTAGTAAGAGCCAATTACCGCAATGCAGTGAAAAATATCGATTACAACTTCGTATATCTTGAACGCTTTTTCCGTAACTTACTGCTTGGTGAAGGTTGGGATTTGCGAAACCGCTATCTCCATATCCATACCACAGATGAATGGAAAACTCAACCTAATCTCGCAACCCGAACAAGTACCCCACAAGTACCCCACAAGTACCCCACAAGTACCCCACAAGTTAATAATAAATTACATACTGATAATCATAATATTATTTTACTCATTCAAGTGATTGGTAATGAGGAAAAGAACGTGAAAGAAATGATGATGGCGATAGGATTAAAAGATCGTAAGAGTTTTATTTACACCTATTTAGAGCCAGCCATCAACAATGGTTATGTCCGTATGCTTTATCCTAATTCTCCCCGTCATCCCCGTCAAAAATACCTTCTTACGGCAAAGGGGCAGGCTTTTTTCAAAGGTCTTAACGTCACCTAACCACCTCCACCAAAAAACTCACCGGGCGGAAGCCGTCGTTGCACGAAACCATTGCTGATTTGGGATTTTTCATCCAGCCGTCGTAAAAATTTTCGGCACCGTGGGCAAGGGCCATTACGTAGGGCTGCAACGATAGCCACGCACTTGCGCAGAGTCCGTCGGGCTTTTCGGCATTGAGCGAGACGTAGGTGGCGCCTTCTTCCATATCGCAGGCGTGTTCGATGGGGTTTTCGTAGCGGGCGGAAAGGTCGGCGTGATGGCATTTCCTCATTACTGTAATTTTTATCGGGAGCATAGTTGGTAAATTAAAATTATGCGGCAAAGTTAGTAATTTCGTCCCAAAAAAGCGTTACATTTGTCCCAAAAGGCATAATTCGTCCCAAAAACGGTGGCGAGTATCCCAAGGTATTGCATATAATTTTTAAAAGTATTTAGTTTGCATCAAAAATCAACCGATTTGTTAAACACTAAAAATATTACGAAAATGAAAAAGACAATAAAAATTACAAGCATTATCCTCCTCGGATTTGTTTTGATGGCAGGAATCCTCACTTGGATGTCGTTTGGCGATATGGTAAAAGGCGCAATGTCGGTGCAGAAACTCGACAGCGGACTCTATTATATGGAGTATAACGGCGACGACGGTTTCGACGAATTTTTGGCAAATGGCGGTGCAAAAAACTCAAACGAGATACTTACTCAAATCACCAAATTTCTCTCCAAAGGGTATTACAACCCGCCTGCGCAACCCGATTCTATGAAATTTGGCTGCTCCACACTTACTGCACGCACCCCCGACCAAAACGTGCTTATGGGCAGAAATTTTGATTACAACTCTGCCACAGCCATCATTCTTCACGCCCGTCCCAAACGCGGATATGAGTATATATCTACCTTTAACATAGAGTTTTGCGGCTTTGGCGAAGGATGGAAGCCCGAAGGTTTTGCCAATCAGTATATGGCTCTCAGCGGATTGTTTCTTGCCCTCGACGGCGTTAACGAAAAGGGTTTTGCCATTGCCGACCTTATGGCTGGCGACGACGAGATTACCGCTCAAAACACCTCAAAACCCGACCTTACCACCACATCTGCCATTGCATACTTGCTCAAAAACGCCGCCACGGTAGATGAGGCTGTAAAACTATTGCAAGATATTGATATGCACTCAGATATAGGCGCAGCGCACCATTATTCTATGTCAGACGCAACAGGCAAAAGCGTGGTGGTAGAATATGTTGATAATCAAATGATTGTAAACGAAACCAAAGCCGTTACCAACCATTATCTCTGTCAAGAAAAACTCAATGCCGGATTGCAAGAGGGTGACAACCGTTACACCAAACTTTGCGGCTTATACGATGATGCTCAGGGAGTTATGGATGTAAAACAATTTACCGACGCCGTATGCTCAGTATCGCAACTTCCTTGGGGTGATAACTTTGTTGGAGGCACGCAATGGACTATGGTTATGAACCTTACAAACCCTTCGGTAACATACTACAACCGCAGAAATTTCGACAAGCCGTTTAGTTTTAAAATAGGGGAGTAGGTAATCAATTTTTTGTTACCTTTGCGGTGTAATACTAATTTAAACATAATAGAAATGAAAAAACTCTTATTTGCAATTGCGTTTATTACGCTGTTATCTTTTGGTGCAAACGCTCAGAACAATACTCCAAAACCACCTGAGTTGGAGTTTGTTATGGAACTTAAAGTAAAATGCGACCCTGCGTTTTCGTGCGGTCAGACTTCGCGCGGCGAACGTGTGGTGATTCCCATTGTGGGCGGCACTTTTGAAGGTCCAAATATTAAGGGTACTGTTCTTAGTGGCGGTGCTGATTATCAGTATGTTGACCATAAAAACGCCCGAAACGAAATCGAAGCCATCTACTGCATACGCACCGACGACGGGGTTAACATCCACATCCGCAACGCCGGTCTTATCGTAACCAGCAAAGACGACAAAGGCAATCCGCAGTTTTATTTCCGCACCTCGCCCAAGTTCGACGCACCCAACGATAGCAAATATAACTATCTCAACAATGCTATCTATCTCTGTACCACAGGTTTTGGCGAAGGTTATATCTCGCTTTTGGTGTGGAAGGTGAAGTAAACTCTCCACCTCAGCACTTTTGACACTCGCAACGTGTTGGATTATTGATTTTTATATAGAATGACCAAAAAAATCATCATAACAATCAGTTGTGTATTGATATTTATTATACTTATTTCCATAGCATTTTTTGTGTGTTGGGATAAGGCTTATGTTGTAATATCAGAAGACGGCACCACAATCACTTTTTATTATGATACGCGAATATTAGAACGGCAAGGAACCAAATACAAATATAACAAATGGTGCAAACGGCATACAAGGAACCCTTTGACTTCAACTTTTACAAAAGCTGTATTCGACCAATCTTTTAAGGACGCCAGACCCACCACTTGCAAATATTTGTTTGCCGGCTGCCCAGAACTATCAACAATAGAAAACATCGAAAATCTAAACACCTCAGAAGTAGAAGACATGAGCTGTATGTTCGATGGGTGTCACAATTTAACGAGCTTAGACGTAAGCAGATTTGACACTAAGAAAGTAGAATATATGAGAGGTATGTTTGCCGGATGCGAAAATCTGACACATCTCGATCTAAGCAGCTTCGACACCAGGAACGTCGGGGATATGGGTGGTATGTTTAGCAGATGCAAAAAGTTGACACAGCTCGATTTAAGCAATTTCAATACGTACAATGTATGTGGCTTGTCTGAGATGTTCAGAGGTTGCAGCAGCCTTACTTCTCTCGATATCAGCGGGCTGCACCTTTCAAGTTCTGCGAGTGTGTCAAGGATGTTTTTTGGATGCTCAAAGCTCAAACTCATTTTCGCAAACAATAGTTGGGAAAAAATGAATGTCCACGATTACTATTTCGAAAAATACACACACGAAATGTTTTATGGCTGCGATTCATTATACGGCGGACTAGGCACAGAATGTGTGCCATATAAAGACAATGGCAATTTCGCGCATATTGACGGCGGACCACATTACCCAGGCTATTTTTCTTCAAAAGGGCCGAAACCTTTGGTTCATGAATACACCCCACCCGAACGGCAACCATATGCCGTGCTTGAAAACGATGTATTGACATTCCGCTACGACAACCAAAAACCTGAAAATGCATTCGGCATCGGAAAATTCAGCATTCCATGGCACGAACTCGCAGGCAATTTCACTAAAGTGATTTTTGAAAAATCTTTCGCCGACTACAAACCATATATGTTGAGGTATATGTTTAAGGATTGTGACCAACTGACTGAAATATCGGGACTAGAAAACCTCAACACTTCGGAAGCAGTGGACATGTGCGAAATGTTCTATGGATGCAGCAGCCTTAAGAAACTTGATTTGAGCGGTTTCAAGACTGCAAACGTCAGCAATATGTACCAGATGTTTTACAATTGCAACAGCCTTACAAGCCTCGATGTCAGCAGTTTCAATACTGAAAAGATAGAAACCATGTACCAGATGTTTTACAATTGCAGCAGCCTTACAAGCCTCGACGTCAGCCACTTCAACACAGAAAATGTACAGAATATGTCTTATACATTCTACTATTGCAGCAATCTTAAAGAGCTTGATGTCAGCCACTTTGACACTCAGAATGTAACAAACATGGGCGCAATGTTTGAAGGGTGCGAGAGCCTTGAGTATCTTGATGTTAGCGGGTTCAAGACTGACAGCGTTGACAATATGAGCGCGATGTTCCAGGGTTGCAAAAGCCTTACAAAACTTGACGTCAGCGGATTCAATACCGAAAAAGTTGACAATATGACTTGTATGTTTGAAGGATGCAGCAGCCTTACTGAAATAGACGTTAGCCGATTCAATACCGCAGAGGTCTATTATATGAGAGAGATGTTTGCAAACTGTCCGGAGCTCACGAGCCTCGACCTGAGCAATTTTAACACAAGGCGGGCATTCAGAATGGATTGCCTATTTGCAAGTTGCACCAAACTCAAGACCATCTACACCAATGGCGATTGGAGCGCAGAAAATGTTGACAATGCGGGAGGAATGTTTTATGGCTGCGAATCACTGCGCGGCGGCAAAGGCACTAAATTCAATCCCGACCATACTTACATAGACTACGCCCGCATCGACGGCGGAGAGTCCAACCCGGGATATTTCACCAAGAAGCCGAAGTAGGGTAGTGGTTAGGCACTTTTTTTGTCATTTATTGCTATGAATTTAATCAAATTATAACTTAATAAATTACATTTTTTTATGAACAAATCTATCATTCTTGCAGCCGCTTTGGCGGTGAGCGTGGGTGTGGCAAATGCCCAAATTTCTCCAAATTCTACTTGGTACGACGGAGATATGAAACTCTTATGTATCAGCACATCGGGAAACACTTTTAAGTGTAATATGGATTATTGGGGCGAAGAACCAGAGGAGATTACCCTCACCAAAACCGCTGAAAACAAGTTTTCGCTTAAAGGTTCTGCCGACGTCCGCTTATTCGCAAGCACCAAATCGGTAGAATACCGTGTGGTTGACGGTCACAAACTGTTGATTTTCAAAGACTCTAAGGGTAATGTTCTTGAATCCTTCGAGCGTTTCGACGACGATATGTGGGAGCCGCAGATTCTTAGAGCCTACCATTATATCCTTGACGGTGAGTATGTTGACGAACAAGGCACTAAATACTCCATCAGTGGCGACAATTTTGTTATGGGCGGCAAA
>JAGCDD010000022.1 GCA_017651345.1 Bacteroidales bacterium
CAACTCACTGCATACGCGCAGGTATTGATTGCGCAATCGAAACCGAAAAAACGCCGTTACCGACACGAAGCATTGCGGGGCATTTTCAAGACAGATGCAACCGAAGAAGAACTCATCGAGGATTATCTTCATGAGAAGTACAACATTAACAATGAATAGTTATGAAAGTATTTCTTGACACCAATATATTCCTCGAATATATTTAACAACGCCGTGAATGTCAGTCTTTTGAAAAATTGTTTGATGCAATTGAAGATGGCAAGGTCAAGGGTTTTGTTTCTGTTGGTTGTGCCTATACATTGGCGTATCTAATTAGAATGGAGTTGAAACGTCAAGGCATACACCGTCCGGAACAGACGATAAAATTGCGTTCAACGTTGAACACTATTTTGTCGATGGTAACATCGGTTGGCATAACGCACAAACGCTTGGTTCAAGGTGTTAATGATGCAAATTTTGATGATATTGAGGATAGTTTTCAATATCAAAGTGCCTTGCAAAGCAAATGCGATGCACTTGTAACCATCAACTTACGCGATTTTGAAAACGTTGATGCGGGCAAAATAGAAATTATGTCGCCGACAGAGTTCGTGAATAAGTATTTATAGAAAACTGCTACTTATCTTACCGTGGGTTCACACCCACGGCTAAAATATGTCACCCCTACGGGGTTTGGTTACCGAATACAATCTGAAACCAAGTCCTGAAAGGACGAAATATAATAGCCGGGGGTGTGAACCCCCGGCACAATGCGTATTAACGACACAATTTTCCGTCGGTCGTTCAACGGTTGGCGGAGAGGGGATTAATTGAAACATTTTGTGTTCGTCAATTCTTTTCCAACATTTGCCACTTCGTTAAGAATCTGTTTTTCCCGTTCCTTTGATGGCTTTGCAGTACCATTAATATATTGTGTCATGGTGTTTTTGCTGATACCCAACCGTTGTCCTATGGCTGTGGCATTGATTTCGGGATGCGATAGGAAAAACAGGGAAATACCTTTGGGTTCAGGGTCGTCGTATTCAAAACTTTCAAACGAAACATCCTCGTCGAGGTCGTACCAATGTATGCCCTCGTCGTCCATTTCGTAGTTTTCGCGTTCTTCGGGGCTTGCGTTTTTAAGACGTTTATAATACAACAACGACTGCCACAAAGTGCGGTTGTCATCTGTTAGACCATAAATTTTGTCGTCCGCAAACCAAATTTTAGTTATTGTCATTTTCTGTGTTTCCTCCAAAGTATTCTTTCCATTTTTCTATTGCAAGTTCTTTGTTTTCTTCAAGCACCATTTCTGCGGCTTTAATATCTTTTGGTTTCATTCCTTCGTTTTTTACCAAAACAACACCCTCAGGCAAAATATCAAATTTTGCCTTGCCGTCAGCGTTCTTCACATGCACGTGGATTGGCTCATGTTCACGCGAATAAAAGAAGAACCGTATTCCGAACATCCTTAATATCTCAGGCATAATACTTTATTATTTAAGTTTTTTTCTGGCAACAAATTTAACTATAATAATTGACAGCGGCAAATGGAATTAAAAAAATCAATGAAATCATTTTGCCGATAGCAAACTTTGGATTATATTTGCAAAAAAGTATTCATTATGTGTAGTTGGAATCCAAAAGCAAGGCGCATACCATACGGCATTCAAGGGTTTGAGATGCTTAGGCGAGACAATTGTTATTATGTGGACAAGACAAGGTTTGTCCGCGAGATAGAGTACTCCAATAAGTATTTCTTTTTGGTGCGTCCCCGCCGTTTTGGTAAGACGCTGACAATGACGATGTTGGAGGCGTATTACGATATACACAAGAAAGACAAGTTTGAACAGTTATTTTCAGGTCTTTGGATTGGCGACCATCCCACCGAAAGCCGCAACTCGTACCTTGTGTTGGAGTTCAATTTTTCGTTGGTAAACGGTACGATTGAGGATTACAAAAGGAGTTTCGACGCGCATTGCAAGTCTTGCGTTATGGGTTTTTGTTGGAAATATGAGGATTTGCTGCCTGCACATGCGAAAGATATTTTGGAGAATACATCCGATGCAGTAGAATTGATGAAAAAACTCCGCGAGGTAATTCTTATGACGGATAAAAAGGTCTACATCTTCATCGACGAATACGACAATTTTACCAACAATATCCTGTCAGATTATACCCAACTCGGTCGTTATATGGACGAAACACATCGTACGGGCTATTTGCGCACATTCTTCAACGCCATCAAGGACGGCAGCAAGGACGCCTTTGAAAGGTTGTACATAACAGGTGTGTCGCCCGTTACTCTTGACGACCTTACAAGTGGATTCAACATTGGCACCAACTACACCGCCGCCGCAAATTTCAACGAAATAACAGGCTTTACTGAGAGCGAGGCAAGGGATATGATTGACTATTACAGCCAATATTTCGATTTTCCTTGCTCCACCGACCAAATCATCGAAACCATCCGTCCGTGGTACGACAATTATTGTTTTGCGGAAGATTGCTTTGGCGAGACTACTATGTTCAATTCTGATATGTTGCTCTATTTCATTGACAAATTGTGCAACTACCGCAAATTTCCGAAGAATATCATCGATTCCAACATCCGCACTGACTACGCGAAACTCAAAATGCTTATTCACAAGGACAAGGAAATGGAATTTGAGGGGTCTATAATACAGACGCTTGTAACCGACGGTCAGATAGTTGGCAAACTCGTTGAAAATTTCCCCGCTGAAAATATTGTAATCCGCGAAAACTTTATAAGTTTGCTTTATTATTTCGGTATGGTAACGATAGGTGGTTTTGTAGGCGACAAAGTTATTTTCAAGATTCCAAATATCGTTGTGCAAGAGCAACTTATGAATTACCTTATGGATAATTACGAGGCAAACGATTTGGTGTTCAACACTTATCAAGGCGACGAAATGATAAGCAACATGGCCTTCCACGGACAATGGAAGGAGTTTTTTGACTTTGTTGCTGAGTCTGTCAAGACTTTTGCTTCCACACGCGACAAGGCTAAGGGCGAAAGTTTTGTACACGGATTCACATTGGCATCTACCTGCAAATGTTCGGCGTATTTCCCTCATTCTGAGGCTGATACGTATGAAGGATTCCCCGACCTATACCTTGAACCGCGCACCGACCTTTACCGTGACTTAAAGCATAGTTATTTGATTGAATTTAAATATGTTAAGGCAGATGCGTCCCAATCCGAAATCAAAAACAAGGAAGCCGAAGCCGTGCTTCAATTGGAAAAATATTCCAAGAGCGGTTTTGTGGTCAAAAAATCCAAAGGCACCACACTGCATTGCCTTGTAGTGATGTACAAGGGTTTTGAAATGACAGTTTGTCGGGAAGTTTTGGCAGTCGGGATGTAATCTCATATCTTGCGAACATTAAACTAACATTTGCTTATGAAACACCTTATCACCTTCATCTCCATTATGCTGCTTGCCATTGGCGTTATGGCGCAAGGCAAGAATGCCTATGTGGATTTGGGGCTTAGCAGCGGTACGCTGTGGGCTGCCTGCAATGTGGGCGCAAAGTCGCCCGAACAGTTTGGCGATTATTTCGGCTGGGGCGAGATTGAGCCGCATTTTTATAAGGGCAAATGGTCTAAGCCGTTGCAGAATGGCTATTACGGATACGTTTGGCCTAATTACAAATATTGCAACCGCAGTTTCAAATTGTTGACTAAGTATTGTTGCCATGAAGAATATGGCAACGATGGTTTTACCGATTACCGCATTATGCTCAGTCCCGAAGATGACGCCGCCACTGTTATTATGGGGCAAAATTGGTGTATGCCCACCGAGGAGCAGTGGCAGGAATTGATTGACGAATGTCAATGGATTTGGACTGACAATTACAAAAATACTTCTGTCGCTGGTTATATAGTTGCCAATAGACGTAAAACCAAAGTCCATATTTTCTTGCCGGCGGCGGGTTTTTATGACCGAAATATTTTCCATCAGGGCGGTGTTACCGGCGATTATTGGTCGTCGTCCCTCGATAGAAACAATTCCTCATACGCCCTGTTTGTGAGTTTTCACGATGGCAATTGCAACATCGTGAGCAACAACAGGAGTTATGGCATCTCAATCCGTGCGGTGCGTGTGCTTGGCGACGAGTTGTCGCGATGATTAATAATCCAATTCCACAACCGTGATTCCCGCGCCGCCGAGGTCTATCTTTTCGTCGTGGCAGGTTTTTACAATGGGCTGTACACGCAGGTAGTCGCGTATCATCGAGCGTAGTGCGCCTGTGCCTGTGCCGTGGAGTATCTTGATTTCGCGGTGTCCGGTGGTGAGTGCTTGGTCGATGTATTTGGCAACCTTTTCTAACGCCTCGTCGCCACGGAGTCCGCGCACGTCGAGCCCTAGAAGGTAGCCGCCTGATTTCTTTTCGGTTTGGAAGTTGATGTTTACAATCTGTTTTTTTGTGTCGTCGGTCTTCTTGTCGGAAGATTTGGCGCGTTTGAGGCGTTGGATGTCCACAAAAGATTGCATTCCGCCCATCTGTAATAATGCCTTGCCGTCCTTGATGTCGATGATGGTCATTGGCGTGGTGCCGCCGTCGAGATATACAGTGTCGTCGGGCTGCAATGGACGCTCTTTCGTTTTGGCAACTTTTTGA
>JAGCDD010000282.1 GCA_017651345.1 Bacteroidales bacterium
CGGCGCAGTCGATTACCTTGCCATTGAAGGTGATGGTGACGAACCCGGTCTTGAAGTTGATGGCGAGCCGTGCGCCGTTTGGATAGTCCCACGCCCACACATTCTCCACCACCTTCACATCCGCCGCGCCGGTGTCCACTCCGCCGAAGTGTTTGACGGCGTTGTAGCGGATTTTTCGTGCAAGAGACACCTCGTCGGGGTTGGAGGAATTTTCCTCAAACTTCAACGCCTTTCGTACCGTCGGCTGGCTCACGCTTAACGCTTCGCCCAACTTTTGCGACGCTCCAAACGGCAATCTTATTTCTCTTTTTGTTTTTTCCATAATTATTACTATTTTTATGCGCTGTTTTCAACTTTGAAAACGGTACAAAATTCGCAAAAGTTTGCGAATAAAACAAATTTTTTACGAAATATTTTGCGAGTATATGGAAAATTTTTTCGAGAGATTAAAGCAAATGATTGATTTTTATGCAAATGGGCGTAACACTTTTTTTGCAGAAAAAATCGGAATGGGCGAATCTAATGTACGTTCTTGGTTAAATGGAACACTGCCGAAGTTGGATGCAATAGAAAAAATCGCAAGAAATTGCGAAAATATATCACTTGAATGGCTTATTATGGGTGAAGGTCATATGATTAAAGATGAAACACAATCGACACTCTCTGATAGCACAGAAAATGGTGTAATAGCGCAATTGCGTACTATTATAAAGGAGCAGGCAAAGGAAATTGCCCGCAAAGAATTAGAATTGGAGCATTATCGATCCACCGATGCTGCCACCGCCACCCCTTAACACATCCCTTTCACAGCCGTGTAACGCCGTTTTAGCGTTTTTTACCCTAAAAACGCCGTAAAACGCTGTATTTTAATACTTTAACCCTTTTTCAAAATGACTATAAAAAACAATTGTGGTATACACCAAACCCCCGATTTTTTAAGGTTTGTTGGCTGTTTTTGGTCTTAGTGTGGTGTTTTTCTCGCTGTTTTTGGTTGAAAACATCGCCGTAACTCCGCCGTAACTCCGCCGTAACTCTTTTCACAGAGCAAAAAACGCCGTCTTTTCAGCCTCGTTTCAACACCCTTGCAACGGCACAAAAAAAGCCCGCAGGCGCACATACCCACGGGCTAAAAATTAACATATAATACGCTAAATACTAACTATTTAAATATCCAATCCCCACACAATCACCGCCAACCTCCACCCGTCCACCATTTCCGATCCTCCATCCCTTCCCCAATCACCATAAAATCACCATAAATTACTTTTTGAGTGAAATTCGATAAATGGTAAGTGATTGAGGGATAAATGGGTAAGGTGTGGGGGAAAAGATTTTTTTTTTTGTGGGGGATACTTGATATTAGCGAGTTGACAGATTATATCAACACGCATCAAGTTTAAAGCATTAGTACCGATATTTATCGTAGTAATGTCCGTAGGCTGAATGCTAGAAAAACAATCACACCTTAATATATAATAAACCCTCACCACTTCAAAAAAATAATAAAACACTTGACTTTTAAAAAAGGGTCAATATATAATTCTCATCAATTTTTTACCAAATCCATCTTTTTTTGCACATTTGGTAATCTATTTTTATTTTTGTTAGCAGAAAAGAATTGTTAAAGTAAAAATATCATGTCTCTTGTAGAAGCAATTGTATATCTCATAGCCTCGGGTGGGCACGGGCTGAGGGTGGAGCAAATCACTGATATGATTAATGCCCGCGGTCTGCATAAGCGTAAAGATGGCAAACCTGTTACTATTCAGCAGGTTTATGCCGTTATAATGCATCACCGCGAAACTTTTGTAAAGGAGGATGGCAGAATTAGGTTGATTATGTAAAACAAAAAAGCCCTTCACCCAGCAAGAGTGAAAGGCTTTTTTGTTGTATTTAATTATGGTGTGTTACGGCTTCATAGGTTCGCCGAGCGATGAAGCCTCTGCATCTTTTTCGTCTAATTTGAAACGCATAAACTGTTTGTTCTCAGATGTGTATGGTTTCCAATCGCCGCCGTTGGCACCGTTGGGGTCGGAGTATTTGGCAAAGTTGCTCCAAGCGGTGAGCATACGCTCCGACAAATCCCAATCGCCCTGAGTCCACGGACGCCAGCAGTGTTTCAACGATTTAAACACGTACCAAAGGTCCGACGAGTGAAATGCGCCTTTTAGATAGTCTTCGGGATGGCTTCCGTCGTCGGGTAGGGGACGGGCAAACTGATATGCCCACGCCTTGCCGTTGTTTTCCTGACGGTTGAGACAGAAATCCACAATTTGGTCTGCCATATTTCCCGGGTCGTTGAGCGTGCAGCCAATCATATAAGGCACGTCGGCAATTTCGTTGGCAATGCAGGCATCGTCAAAAGCCTTTGGAAGAACATAACCATCAACGTAAGGTGCTATCGGACCGGCGTTTAAGCAACTGCGTTTGCCTGTTACACGAGTATACATAGGTCCGAGGGCGTAGATTTCTTCGGTAGAAGCGGCACGTAGATCTTTGAGAGTCTTTAAGTTAGCCCAATCGCAAACCTCCTTAATCTGAGCCTCAGCCTCGGCAAGGGTAAGTTGGCTTTGACGGAAAAATGCGGGAACTTTGTCGGCTTCTTCTTTGGGTAATGGCTTCTGCAAACCGCTCGCGCTCATTATTACAGCCTTGTTAAACAGACCTTTGGTGAGGGGCGATGAGGAGAGGAATTTGGTGCTGCGTCCGCCTGCGCTCTGACCAAAAATCATAACGTTTTCGGGGTCGCCGCCAAACTGTGCGATGTTTTTCTTCACCCATTTCATCACCTCAATTTGGTCGAGAGTGCCCCAGTTGCCGGTGGCGTGGTCGGGGTCTTCGGCAGAGATTTCGGGATGTGCAAAAAATCCGAACGGTCCCACGCGGTAGTTGAATGTTACCAAAACCACGTCTTTTGCAGCCCATTCCTGACCGTCGAACTCGGGTTCTGAGCCCCAGCCTTCGCGCAGTCCGCCGCCAAAAATCCAAATAGCCACGGGGAGTTTCTTTTCGGGCTGAGCCGACGCCTTGGTGTAAACGTTGAGGTAGAGGCAGTCTTCGCTGTAAGCCTTTTCGTCGCCGTAGCCCCATTCGGTGGTGTATCCGCCGTTGTAATGTGCACCTTGAAACGCGGGATGACCAAAACTATCGCACACCTTAACGCCTTTCCACGGCACTACTGGCTGAGGAGCACGCCAACGGTTTTCGCCAATCGGGGGAGCAGCGTAGGGGATTCCTTTGTATACAACAACGCCCTCTTTTTCGGTGTTAACACCCTGAACCTGACCGCCTTCGATAGTCAGCACGGGGTTGTTGTTGGTGCAAGTGTTTTGCTGTGTTTGCGTAGCGCACGATGCCATCATCATTGCGCCCAATGCAAGAAAAAGTAATTTTTTCATATCATTAATGTGTTTGTTATTTTGAAGGCAAATATAGTATTTTTTCTATTACACACCCGATTCAATCCTCCAAAGCATATATTTTTTGAGCAAAAAGGTGAGGAAATAGGGATTATTTATTAAGTAATTGATTTCAAGAGGTATGATAATAGGTAATCACAAAATTCCGGCTATTTTTGCTTAAAAAATCACAAAATTCCACCTATTTTACCTCGAAAAATCACAAAATTCCAGATAATGGATATTCATCGTCAATCATTACCACATCTTCGCCGGCGGATTTAAAACCGTTGAGGTACTTTTGATTGTCGCGTTTGAGACTTTCGATGGTGTAATCTGCGCCGTAAAGACGATGTTCGATGTCGGAGCAATGGGTTTTGATGTCTTCAAAATGGTGGAGGATATAATTATCGGTCATTACAAGGCAAATAAAACGTATTGATTGTAAATAGTTTGCATCAAAATATCTCCGCCAATCAAAGGGCACATAGCATCCTTCTACAATAAGGTTTTGGTTGTTTTCGATAGCGGTTTTCATTATTTCGCGGACAATAGGCCAAAGATAAGCGGTGAGGGCATCATCGTCTTCGGGAGTAAGCGAGGTGTTGCCGCTACGAATCAAACCCATTTTTAAATGGTCAATTGATAGGTATGGATATTTATATTTTTCGAGCAATCGCTGCGCCAAAAGCGTTTTGCCTGTGTATGATGCGCCGGTAATGAGGATGAGCATGGTTTATAGAGAATTAGTTCCGATTATCCATTTGCTATTTACGCATTTTTAAAATCCCCCGTTTCGCTTTTCGGATATTTTTTTTATCTTTGGCGGGAATTTTATATTTGATCATTATGCGCGAATTTAATACAACGGGGATTTGTTACCCACAGTTACATTATATGGTGAACTTCACCAAAAGAATTGATGACATAGAAGAATATGTTGTCAAAGGTAAATATATCACCATCAACCGTGGGCGTCAATATGGCAAGACAACTACGCTTTACCATTTGGCTAAGCGATTGTGTAATGATTATGTAGTATTTTCGATAAGTTTTGAACGGATGGGTGAAACAGAATTCGCATCCGAAGAATCATTGGCTTATTTTTTTGTGGATAGTTTGCGACTTAAATTAAGAAGTGTAACTAACCTTAACGATTATGTTAAAAACGCTATTAATAAGATAGTTGAACAAAATTCGGCAACCGAAACTATAAAATTTAATGTTTTAGACGAGTTTATCCCCGATATTTGCGAACATTCCAACAAGCCTATTGTGCTGATAATCGACGAGGTGGACAGCGCAAGTAATTTTGAATCGTTTATAAAATTTCTCCGTTTGTTGCGCGATAAGTATCTCAACCGAATGGATATTCCTACATTTCAGTCGGTTATACTTGCCGGAGTTTACGACATTAAGAATCTTAAACTCAAAGTTCGTCCTGATAGCGACCATCAGTACAATTCGCCGTGGAATATTGCCGTACCGTTCGACGAGGATATGTCGTTGCCCAAAGACGGCATTGAAAAAATGCTTGCCGAATACGAATCCGACCACAAAACCGGCATGAATACATCTGAAATGGCACAGTTGATTTGGGATTATTCGTCTGGTTATCCGTTTTTTGTGTCAAGATTGTGTCAATTGATTGATACTAAAAAACTTGGGTGGAATTACGAAGGTTTTTTAAAAGCCGAAAAATTGCTCTTGACCGAAAAAAATACACTGTTTGACGATTTGATAAAAAAAATGGAAGATTTTCCCGAAATCAAATCCACATTAAAAGATATTTTGTACTACGGCAAAGAGTATTCGTTTAACCTTGATATCAAGGTACTTAACCTCGCTGCAATGTTTAATTTTATCAAAAATGTAAATGGCAAAGTGCGCGTATTCAACCGAACAATGGAAACCCGCCTTTACAACCTGTTTACCAACGAGGAGGAGCATAAAAACGAAATGTACACTCACGGCGACACCGACCGTAATCAGTTTGTGGAAGACGGAGTTTTGAAAATGGACAAAATTCTTGAACGTTTTTCTCTCCATTTCAACGATATTTACGGAGGTAAGGACACTGAATTTAAGGAAGAAGAGGGGCGCCGTTTCTTTATGCTTTATATCAAGCCAATTATCAATGGCACAGGAAATTATTACATCGAGGCCGAAACCCGCGACCGCTCTCGTACCGATATGATTATAGATTATTTAGGCAAACAATACATTATTGAAATGAAAATTTGGCGCGGCGATGCCTACAACGAGCGTGGCGAAAAACAACTTACCGAATATCTTGATTATTACCATGTTAACAAGGGCTATATGTTGAGTTTTAATTTCAATAAAAACAAGATTTCGGGGGTTAAGACATTGAAATTTGGCAATAAAGAAATTGTGGAGGCGGTGGTATAAAACAAAAAAGCCGTCAACGATATTTTTCATCAACGGCTTTTTATTCTTGTTTTTTATTACTTCAACCTATCCTTCTCATCATTTCCTGCGCCGGTGCCTTTGTATTTGCTTTTGGCGGGGTTGAAGGTGTATTTGAGGCGAATGTTGAACGAGGTTTCGTCAAAAACTTCTTGCGAAAGATAGCCAGATTCTTTGTAAAGCATTACGTCGGTGTTGCCGTTTCGGAAAAGATTTGATACTCCGGCTTCGATGTTCAACGCATTGTTTAAGAACGATTTATGAATGTATAAACTTGCCTGTACCGAATTGTTGGTTACCTTTAAGAAATCTTCCTGACCGTTTTTGAAGAATGTTTGAGTGTTAAATTCAAACGCCCATCCGCTTTTGAGGTTTACAGCGTTGTTGAACACAAGCACGTAGTAGGGACGGCTGAGTTTGATGGTTTGACCGTTGGAAACAATGTCGTCGAGCCACTGTTTGTGAGCAATAAATGCGATTGTGGGACGGTAAATGCCCATGGGAAGTTGTGCTGCAAGTTGCAGATTAAGAGTGGGTTTGTCGGTGTTGATCCATTTGAGAGTTTCTGATTCGGGGTGTTCTGGGTTTACCATTTGGTATTGCAAGTAAGCGTTTTGACGGTGAGTGTAGTTTACCGATGCTTGCAAAAACAGGTAAGTGAGCGAAAAATCGGCGTTGTGCATAATTGTGGGCTTGATGGTGGGGTTGCCGGTTTGTTGAAGATAACGACTTCCGTAGTAGGTGGCGTTGCTCATTACATAGTACGAAGGACGAGAGATTTTTTCGCTGTAAGCCACGTGGAGACCAATTTTGCCTAACATTCCGTCTACCGAAACAGATGGGAAAAACTCGTCGTAAATCTGTGATGCTTTTTCGTCGTGTTCGCCGTTGTTGTAATAGTCGAGGTCGATATGCTCGTAGCGGAGGCCGGCTTTTACGTTAACTTTTTGGGCAATGGTGTAACCGTATTCTGCAAAAGCCGCTATGCCGTTTTGAGTGGTTTTGCTGTTAACAGAAGGAACGTAAGTGTCGGCATCACTGATAGTTTCGTCGGTGCGGTAAGTATAAGAAGTTTCGCCGCCAAAGTCGATGTGTCCGCCAAAGAGCGAGTGTCCGAGAACGAGTTTCTGAGCCGACAACTTGTTGAGAATGTTGTTGGTAACTGCAAAATCGCGTTGTTCAGAATTTTTGCTCGATTCGCTGTTGTAAGTGATTTTGGTTTTGGGATTGTAAATAAAATCAGAGTTGAAATCTACCGAAAAACCACCGATGTTGCCGCTGTAATAGAGGTTGATTTCGTGCTGGTAATCGTCTGGCTGTTTGGTGTTTACGTAAGTGCTCAACTCGTCGTAATTTTCATTGTTGCAAAGTACGTCAATTGTGTTCCAAGCCTCGTCGTCGCGGTTGAAAACTTTGTGGTGGGTATATTTTGCACCAACAGAGTTTTTATCGTTAATCTGATAGTTAACACCAAGATTAATAGGTGCATAGTCGTAAGTCTCGTGTTGGTCTAATCTGTTGATGTTTTCCCAATGGTAGTTAGAATTGTTGAGTGTGTAAATGTCTGATACATTGCCCAATTTGAAGTTGCGGGCGTAACGGAGACCACCAAAAATATCGAACCCTTTTTTGCGATAATTAAAGTCGAATTTTTCGTCTATTGAGGAATTTTTGTCGTCGAAACCTTGATACCAATAAGATTCGGCTTTGAATCCGAAACCTTCGCCCACGGGTTTGAGAGTGGTGATGCGAACCACCGAAGTAACCTCGGCAGAATAACGTGCTCCGGGCGACTGAATCACCTCAACGCTCTTGATATTTTCGGGCGAAATATTCTCCAACTCGTTCATATCACGCACCTTAACGTTGTTGATGTAGATTTCGGGCGAACCTTTGCCGATTACCTCCAAGCCACCGCTGCGACCTTTCATCAATCCGGGAACATTCTCCAACATACGAGTGGTGCTGCCTGTTTGAGCAAGCACGGTTCCCTGCACGTTGGTAACCATTGCGCCGTCTTTGAGTTGGGTTTTTGGGGCAATGGCCTTAACGGTAACCTCTTGAAGTTCCACAGCCGAATTGTTCATTACAATATTGTTGAAATCAGCCACTTCTGAAATCTTTTTGTAAAAACTCTCGTAACCTATGCACGAAATGTTAATATAGTGTGCATTTGCGGGACGTTCTACCGAGAATTTTCCGTCAAAGTCGGAAATTGTGCCTGTAACAAACACAGAATCAGCGGTTAATAGTATAACATTTGCAAATTCCACGGGTTGGTTTTCGTTGTTAGAAATTTTTCCGCTGATGTTTTGAGCGGAAGCCACTTGCAAACTTACTGCTGCGGCCAAAATTGTTGCGATAATCGTTTTCATTTTTTTACAGTTTTATGTTGTTAATACTGCCAAAATAAAAACATCCCCCGTGCCAAAAGAGGTAATCACCTAATTATCAATATTTTGTAATTTTGTACTATTGTAAAGGTTGTAAATTTTTTTTACAATGGTGTAAAGAATTTTTACGGTAGGAGCGGGGTGGGGAAAAAATTATTTATCCTCATAAAAGTGTAACAAATAGGGTAAAATAGGCTCATATTTTTGTTAAAGTATTAAAAATCAATGATATTTAAAAAATGTGGAGTGGTAATTTCGCCACTCCACATTAATTCATTGCGGTGCAAAGTTTTTTTACAGCAATTCCTCTACTGCTTTTTCTATCACCTTGATATCCTCTGTTGGTTCGTAACGTTCTATTACGTTGCCGTTGCGGTCGATGAGGAATTTGGTGAAATTCCACTTGATGTCGGGATTCTTGTCGTAGTTGGGATCTGCCTTCGAGAGCATATCGATGAGGATTTTGCCTATCTGATGGTTTGGGTCAAACCCCTTGAAACCCTTTTGCGATTTCAGGTAGGCAAACAGCGGTGACTGATTATCACCGTTGACCTCTATCTTCTTGAACTGCGGGAACTTGGTGTTGTAGTTCAATTGACAAAACTCGTGAATTTCTTCCTCGGTGCCGGGTGCTTGCTGTCCGAATTGGTTGCAGGGAAAATCAAGGATTTCCAAACCCTTGGCAGAATCCTTTTCGTAGAGGGCTTCGAGTTCGGTGTATTGCGGCGTGAATCCGCAGCGGGTGGCGGTGTTTACAATCAAGAGCACCTTTCCTTTGTAGTCGGCAAGGCTCACATCGTTGCCCTTGCGGTCTTTTACGGAGAATTTGTAAATTTCCATATTGTTAGAGTTTTGGCAGGCGGCAAGCGCCAAGATTATTACTATTGTTAACGCTGAAATTATGGTTTTCATAATGTTTTTGTTATAATTCGGCTGCAAGATAGGGAAATTTTTTCAATTCCGCAACAATTTTCTGCCAATCCTATTTTTTCAGCAACTCAAACTCCATTCCCCTCTGATGCAGCGTCAATTTGTTGTTATCCACGTCGAAACGAATCACGATGCCGGCGGGTTTGAACTCAAATTCGTTTTCTGCCGTTGCGTTGAGCGGAAATGAGGGCTGACCTGTGCCTTGACCTGTCAATTGTCCGTCCTTGACAGCGATTGTAATATCCATTCCCAATGCTTTGGAATTGTAAACGCCTTCATATTTTGAGAGTTGCTCGGTGTTAGCGGCTTGATATTGTGGCTTTTCCTCCTCGCCGGTCTTTTTGAAAATGAACTCGCCACCGTGTTGATGCAATGTGAACGTGTGTTTTGCCAAGTCGAAAACCATCTTTACCCCTGCCGCCTTGAACTCAAATTCTGTTTCGGAAATCGCATCGAGCGGAAACCCCGGCTGTCCAGTTGCCTGTGCCATAAGTTGAGTGCCTGTGGAAGTGATTTCGACATCCATTTTCAACTGTTCGCAAGTGTACTTGCCCTCGCATTTTTTCAGTTGTTCGGCGGGGAGGGTGATGTATTGTGGTTTGGGTTCAGGAGCGATGCCAAGAATTGCGTTCATCAAGTTGGTAGCGTCAGAAAACGAACTGTTGGAGCCAAAAACGATGGTTTTGTCGTCAATTTTCATCATCACCGCAGCAAAACCGTGGATGCCGCCCGTGTGTCCAAATCCCTTGTAATCACCGTAATCCATTGGAAACAGTCCGCGTCCCCAATTGTCCTTGTAATCCTTCATCTGTTCAAAAATTCCGTTGCCGAAGTAGCCGGAAGTGAGCGCGTTGAAGAATTTCAAGAGGTCGCCCGGAGTGGAGTACATTGCGCCTGCACCCAAAACCGCCGAGGGGTCAAACTCTTCCAACCTTTCGCCCGAAATGCTAAACGACTGCGCAAAACCCTCGTTAGAATTGATTGGAGTGGTGCAAACGCCCGTGTACGACAGTTGCAAGGGTTTGATAATCTGTTCGTTGAGTAATTCATCATAACTCTTTCCGCACACGTCTTCAATGATGTAGGTCAGGAGAATGAATCCCGAATTGCAGTAGCGGAACGTGCTGTCGGGCGCAAAGTTGGTGCCCGCCTTGGCAATGCGCTCAATCATCTGTGCGCGGGTCTGCGGCTTGGTGTAATAGGTCACAAACTCGTCGAACTTGTCGTTGACCACGTCGCGGAGTCCGCTGCGGTGGTAGAGTAGCATATCTACCGTAATTTGCTCTGCGTTAGGGATTTGTGCATCTGGGAAAAACTTGGAGATCGGGTCTGTGAGCGAGAGTTTCCCCTCTTGTACCGCCTTGAAAGTAAGCACCGCCGTAAAAGTTTTGGAGATGGAGCCGATGCGGAATTTGGTTTTGTTGGTGGCGGGAATTTTGTTTTCGATGTCGGCAAATCCCAACGCTTTTTGATATACAGTCTTGCCGTTTTCCTGAATCTCGATTGCGCCCGAAAACTTGCCGGGGTTTTCTGCAAAATAGTTGTCAACCCTCTCGCTGACAGACTGCGGCTGTTGCTGAGCCTGCGAGCAAGACCCCAACGCCAAAGCACATACAAGTGCCGTTGCAAATGATTTGAATGTTTTCATTTTTTTACAGATTTAGTGGTTTGAATTTCTGTCAGCAAAGATAACAACCAAAACATCTTGCCTCCAAATAATTTTTTTGCCGATGTTGAAGGGTAAATAATTGATAATTAGCGATATAAAGGGATTTTGATGCGAAAAGTTTAACAGCGTTGCCGTTTTGTTACGTGGTGAGAATCAGTGTGTTAAGCGTCGTTTAATAAAAGTCATTTTTAATTTCGATTTGCCAATAATTCTGATTATCTTTGCACCAAATAATCAATGCAAAATGATTACCGCAGACCGCATACAGTACCTCATAAGGCAGGGCGAAGGCTACAAGGTGGACTTCAAATCCGCAGTTCCGGCTAAGGTTCGCGAACTGTCGGAGGAGGTGTGCAGTTTTGCTAATGCTGGCGGAGGATTTATTTTTATCGGCGTTGACGACAAGGGCAAGATCATCGGCTGTAACATTACCAACAGCAAACGTTCGGCAATTTCTGACACAATTACCGAAATATCGCCTCAAATTGATTTTGAGATGTATAGTGCTGATATTGAGGGTAAAACGGTTTGGGTGATTGACATTCCCGAAGGCAAAGACAAGCCTTATATTTGTGGCGGCAGCGTTTTTGTCCGACAAGGTCCAAATGCCCAAAAACTCCGCACACGCAACGAGATGCTCGATTTTTTTCGAGAGTGCAATAGCGTCCATTATGATGCTACACCTGCCTACAACGTTGATTTACTGCAAGAAATCGACAAAGAATGTTTCGATACATTTTGCCGAATAGCCAAAATTTCGCGCAGCATCGACGACGCTCAAATCCTCGAAAATCTTGGTTGTTTCGACGAGCGCACCGGCAAGCCAAAGGCGGGTGCAGTGATGTTTTTTGCATCTCATCCCGAAGTCCATTATCCTCAATGTTGGGTGCATTGCGTGCTGTTCAAGGGCACCAACAATGTTTTCATAATCGACGATAAGCGAATGTACGGCACTGTATATCAACAATATAAACAGACCATTGATTGGCTGATGCAAAAAATTGAAATGCGTGTTATTGTTGACGATGCCGGTCCTCACAAAGAAGTTTTTGAACTTCCGATAGATGCGCTTCGAGAGGCAATGATTAATGCTCTGAGCCATCGCGACTACTACGAATCGGGTGCTACTATTGTGGTTGCTGTTTACGACGACCGTGTTGAAATCAGCAATCCAGGAGGACTATTGCCGCAAGTGGCAGAAAATTTCGGACATAAGAGCCTATCACGTAATCCATTTATATTCAGTCTGTTTACTCGGATGCAACTTGTAGAAAAAGTTGGTTCGGGCATTCCGCGTATGATAGGATTGATGAAAGAATCTGGTCTCAACGAGCCAATTTTCAGCAAGGATGGAATCTTTTCCATTTCGTTCCCAAAAACCATTGGCAAATTTGTGGATGCAACTACGGAAAAGAATGATTCCAATGATAATGTCGGTGTAAATGTCGGGATAAACGAACAGCAATTACTTGATTTAATAGCAAAAGAACCGACAATTACTGCCCCCGAAGCCGCTAAAATATTGAATTTGAGTGTTCGACAAGTAGAATGACTTATATCAACACTTAGGCATAATAATATTTTAGATCGTGTTGGAGCAAATAAAAATGGTAGTTGGATTATAAAAAAGTCGTAGTAAAACTATCAAATGTCGGGATAAATGTCGGGATAAATGTCGGGATAAATGTCGGGATAAATGCTGAAATGTCGGTGTAAATTGTTAAAGATTACTGTAAATGTCGTATAAAACTAAAACAATGATACGCGCCTCACATATCACTTTTTTTGTCGCAACGCTACTCCTTGTTGCTTGCACTCAATCATCTGTAAACCAACCGATTTTTGATAAGGTTTACGGGTTGATAAACGACGGCGAGTACAAGATGGCGCAGGAGTATTTCAACAATCATAAGTCTGAAATCTGTCCTCCGATGTCGCACGCCGATAGTGTGTACTGCAATTTTTTGGACGAATATTTTGATTATTACAATACCGACGACAATGTGTTTTCTATTAAATCTTTTACCGACACTTTGCGTATCAACAATTTGATTGATTATTATGTTAAAAATTCTGATTATGAGAAACTTGCATATTCATTGCTCTTAAAAAGTCTCAAACTCTACATCTCCGCTCAGCACAACGATGGCGTTTATTGTCTCAAACAGGCTGAAACTATCATTAAATCGTTGGACAACAGTGAGTTGAAATATATGCTTGCGTCTGTAAATCTTAGTTACAATACCAACAATCTTGATTGCAAGGCGGCGATGCCCTTGCTCGATACCGTTGCCAAATATGCTCATAATCAGCGCGAAAAGAATTATGGACGCATTATGAAGGCGTTTTTTCTTTTTATCGACCATAATCCCGACCGCAACCCCGACGCTGCAAAACTCAATATGCGCCTTTGCGTTGCCGACACCACCGACTATTATTATCTGAGCAATTATGCGTGGATTCTTGTCGACGATGAACCCGAAAAATGCGAGCGTTATGCCCGTAAAGTACTCAACGACAGACCACAATCTTTTGCCGCCGATTATGCCAAAATCGCCATTTTGAAATTGTATTTTCGCCGTGGTCTTACTGCCGAGGCTGAGGAGTTTTTTCAGAGGAATCCTTTGGCGGTTTCGTATCCGCAACTGATTGCATACGAGGAGTTTTACAATCATTACAAACTCATCGGCGACTATCAGAAGGCTGCGAAAATGGCTGATGTGGTCATCTCAATCAAAAACATTCTTATTAATTGGGTCAACGACTACAAAGTGTCGCAAAACAGCCAAAAGTTTGATTTTGATTTGCAACAACTTGAAAATCAGAACCGTTTTCAGCGTTGGATACTTGCGTTTGTTATATTGGTGGCGGCGATGGTGTTTTTGGTGGTGATTCAGAAACGCCGTTATGAGCGCGAATTATCTATTAACCGTCAGATACTCAAAGAGTCGCGCGACCGTATCGACGAACTCAACACTCTTGAAAAATCCGATGAAAACGACAAGGAAATTCAACGTTTGCAGCGCAAAATCACCGAAATTGAAACCCGTTACGCCGAAATTTACCACGATGGCAAAATCCTCTACGACAGTATTTTTGTCCATAACGGCAATTCAGGTCAATGGAACAAAAAAGATTACGAAAGATTTCTTGAATATTACAAGACAATCGACCTCAGTCTTCTTGCCCAAATCGAAGACGAATACCCCGGCATCAACCCCCGTCAGACCTTTTACAAACTTCTTGCGTCAAAAGATTACGACAAACCCTCGATTATGAAAATCATGGCAATACAAGAAGACGTTACATTCCGTGCGTTGAAGTCGAAGGTGGAGTCGCTGAGGAGGAAATAAGGGTCTGCATCGCAAATTTTCACAAATCTTTTTTCTCCCAAAAATTTCTCCATACCTTTGCGGTCACAAACAACAAAATCATTTATTATGAACACAAGAAAACTTATATTACTGACTATTACTGCATTATGCATTGTTGCGTGCAAGGACGATGATGAGTACATTACCAAAAATGAATCACGAAACGCTAATTTATTGAAAAACAGTACTTATGCCACAGGGTCGGACAATTCGCTCCATTTTACCTACACCCCCGACGCCGACCGCGCTAAGGAAATTTACAACTATTTTCGCATCGACACCATTATCAACGATAATCTCTCTACTTGGGAAAAGGCATTGAAAATTTCTCAGTTTGTTGCCAACAATATTCCTCACCGCAATCAAAATCAACAGCCCGAAAAGCGTGATGCCATTTCGCTTTGGGAGTTTGTTAAAAACGTGGAACCCGGCATTAATTGTCGTCTGCACTCGATTGTTAATTCTGAATTGCTCTTTGCCGCCGGCATTACCAATAGGTTTATCACATGCCGACCCGAAAGTGCCACCGACAACGATTGCCACGTGGTAAACATTGTTTGGATTCCCGAAATGAACAAATGGGTGATGCTCGATTCTGACCTATGCGCCTACATTACCGGCGAGGGCGACACTCCACTTTCGCTTCAAGAAATGCGCTCGGCTTTGGCTCACGGAACCAAGTTTGATATACATTTTATTAAAAGTGTTTGGTTTTCGGCAGATTATTACAAGGCGTATTGGGCTAAAAATCTTTATTGGTTTTGTTCGCACGAGAAACACGGTTTTAGCGTAGAGCCTGCCTCGGTAAGTAGTGGCGACCGTTACATATTGCTGATACCCAACGAATTTGATTGTTATGATATTGGCAAAAACGATGTTGTAACCCACGACGACGAAGCATTTTGGGCAAAACCCGAATAGAGGATAAACTTGGCTGCGGCGAATTTTCTTCTCAAAATTTTATCATTATTCAAAAAATATCCTTATCTTTGGCTTTACAATAAATCGATTTTTAACCTTATAAATATTAATAAAATGGAAGAAGAAGAAAAAGACAAGGAGAGCGTAGACGGTTTGATTAAAAAACTGATTTACCAAGGAATAGGCTTCGCCGCAATGACCAAGGAGAAACTCGAAAAGGCAGTTTCGGAACTCATCAGCAGCAACAAAATATCTGCCGACGAGGGCAAAAAAATTGTTGACGATTTTTCTACCAACGTGGATTCCAAGGCAAAAGAAACCGAAAAGAAAATCCGCGACGTGGTAAGCGAAACCATTGCCAAATTCCGTCCCGCCACCAAAAGCGAGGTTGAGGAACTCAAAAAACGTATCGAAACTCTCGAAAAACTTGTTGCATCGTTAGACTAACTTATTATGATAGATAAACTTGCGTCGCTCGGAATGAAAATGCTCAACGAAGCGGGCGACAAAGTGAAGAAATCGGTCGACGACCTTGTGGAAAAACGCCGTATCTCGCGCGAGGAGGGAAACTCCATATTCGATGATTTTAAGCGTTTTACATCCGACAAGGCTAAGGATGCCGAAAAACTTATCGAGCAAATTGTTAACCGCATTATCGAGAAAATGGGTTACGAACACGCCGACGAGGTTGAAAAACTCCGCCGCCGTATTTCTATTCTCGAAAAACTTTACAAAATGAAGCAAGAAGAACGTAAAGGTCTTTAAATATGGCAATTAGGGCTTGGCGGGTGCGCAACCTCGGTCGCATTGGCAAGGTTGTGAACATATTGTTGCAAAACGGTTTTGAGGGCGTTGTTGAAACAACAGGGCTCCGACGTTTTTTGCCCAAAGACCACCGTGTAAGCGACAAAGATTCATCGTCGCTCAACCGTTGGCAACGCATTCGCCGTGTGGTGGAAGAATTGGGACCCACGATGGTGGCGTTTGCCGACTATCTCGCCTGCCGTCCTGATATTCTGCCCGAGCCGCTCATCACCGAGTTGGCCAAAATTTCATCGTCTACCGAGCCGTTTGGAAAGGCGCAGGCTATTGCCCAGTTTGAACAGGCCACGGGAATGAAGACCAAAAACATTTTCACATATTTCGACAGCGCACCGTCGTTTTCTGAGGGCTTTGGACGCACTTTCCGCGCAAAACTGATTTCGGGCGAAGATGTTGCTGTTAAGATACTTGTGCCTGAGGCTGTGGCTTCGGTGCAAACCGACATCACTCTTATCCGCGACATTGTTTCGCTTATCGAAAACTTTCTTGTAAACCACGGAATACCAAATCCTAAGCAGTTGGTAGACCTTTTTGAGGAGACAATTATCCCCGAACTCGACCTTCGCAACGAGGCTAATATGATAGGACGTTTTCGCAAGGCGTATAGCGGCGCGGGGTCGTTTGTGGTGCCCAAGGTATATAGCCTTTACACCACTGTATATACCTTGGTAACAGATTATTACAATTCTATAAATGTAAATAATTCTGCCGAGTTTGCATCGTGGGGAGTGTCGCCGCGCGATACTGCCGACAAGTTTATGAAAACCTTCGTGTCGGGACTTTTAGAAACGGGAGTTTTCCACACCTCGCCACGCTCTACGGTGGTTTCGGTGCTTCCCGACGGCAAGGTTTCGTTTGCCGACTATGCCTCCACAGGTATGCTCACATCCGACCAAAGGATGCTTGTGTGCGATGCCGCCGCCGCTCTTGTGGCTCGCAATTCAAGAATACTATCCGAAAGTCTGCGCAAACTCTCAGTTGGTGGCGAAATTGATGATTATCAATCTTTTAGAACCGAAATTCAGTATCTTGCCGACAACCTTTATTATATGGAAGAAACCTCCACCTATATGCAGGAGTTTTCGCTTGGCATAATGCGCATAGCCTACCGTCACAAACTGATGCTTCCGCGCGAAGTGGTGGCATCGTTTACCTCGCTTGCCGCCGCCGAAAGGGTTGCCGTGTCGATTTACAGCGGTTTCAACATTGCAGGATATCTCAAACCATTTAGCAAAAAACTTTTTTTGGAGCGTCTTTCGCCCGACCGTCTCAAATCGCGGCTCAATCAAAACCTTTCGCAGGCATCTGATTTGTTGGAAACATCGCCGTTGGAACTTTCGCTCATTCTTAAAAAACTCCGTCGGGGCGAATTTACTGCCAATCACCGCATTACAGGTCTCGGATTCTTAATCAAAAAGTTCGACACCGCTGCCAACAAGTTGGTTTACGCCGTAATGATAGCCGCATTGATAGTAGGCTCGTCAATCATTGCCGTAATGGGTCAGGAAACCACATATTCGCTGTTTGGTTTTCCAATTGCCGCCCTTGTAGGATATGCAGTGGCGTTGATACTCTCGCTCTCGCTCCTTTTTTACACTATTAGAAATAGATTTGGCAGTAGAGGAAATAATCCGGATGGGGAGTAGACCTTATTCCCTAACTATCCAATTTTCAATATCTATGCCTTGGATATTTTTGAAGTCTTTGTGATTTTCAGTTACCATTACTAATTGGTTAACCACGGCAGTACAGCCTATAAGTAAATCAAAATCATCTTCTTGTGGAGTTCCGTTTATTCTTAGTCTGGCTTTTTCCTTTGCGTATAGATCTAAGGCATCCTTTATGGGATAAATAGTTATATCCTCAAATAATTCATCTAATTTTTGGTCTTTAAATTTTGCACCATCTTTCAATTTAGCGTATTCCTCGCCATATTTTAGTTCTGCAACAGTTATTTCACTTATGGCGCAGTTTTCTAAACCTATTGCTTTAACTTTTTGGTCAACTTTAAATTTATTTCTCAAAAAGCAAACACAGACATTAGTATCTAAAAGATATTTACTCATAGTTCCCACTCTTTTTGTTTAAAACGTCTTGACTTTTTTAAATCATCCAACATTTCATCAATGGGTGGAAAATTTTCATCGCTCCACATCCCGGCATAGTAATCGGCTGAATGTTTGGGCTTTTTGGGCTTGGCCTGTTGCAATAGTTGCTCGGCTACGCAGATTTTGTCCTCGTTGCTCAAAACGCTCAGCATCATTATAATGCTGTTGATTGTTAAATTCGTCTCTTTCATCACGTTCAAATTTTTGTCAAATATACTCATTTTTTCAAAATTACCAAAAACATTTTGTATCTTTGCGCTGATTTTTCCGGGATGTTTCCGGCAATAAATATTTAATACAATGGACAATACTTCAAGTAAAATTCCAGTAACAATTCTTACAGGTTTTTTGGGCGCAGGCAAAACCACGCTCCTTAATAATATAGTGCGCAAATATAGCAACAAGCGTTTTGCGGTAATTGAAAACGAGTTTGGCGAGGTGGGTATCGACGGCGGACTTATCGTTGGCAATATCGACAATATGATTGAACTCTCCAATGGCTGTATCTGCTGCAACCTTAGCGAGGGGCTTGCCCAAACGCTAAACAACTTGCTTACTTCTAAATACACGTTTTCAAACCTTTTGATTGAAACCACTGGCATTGCCGACCCCGCAGGCGTTATCGACAACTTTGTGGGTTACGAAGAAATGCAGCGTAAGTTTGTAATCGACAGCGTAATATGTCTTGCTGACGCTATGACCTACGAAGACAGCGCCGCCGAACAACCTGAGGTACACCGTCAACTTGCCGTTGCCGACATTATTCTTTTGAACAAAATCGAAGACGTTACTCCCGAACAGGGCGAGCGCGTTAAAAACCTTATCCGCACCGTTAATCCCACGGCAAAACTCTATTGCGTATCGCACGCCGACATATCTAACGTAGACATTATCAATACGTTTGCTTATTCAGCCGCCAATGTTGAAAAACTTGTGGTAGATTTTCGCAACGCCACACCTTTAAAATTTGAGGCAATGGACGCCGATTTTGGTTCGTTTGCTCAAAACCCCGCCAAGGCAAAGGCTTTCCGCCACAGCATTGTGTCAGAGGGCTTTACAATCGAAGGCAGTCTCAACGAACAGAAGTTTGTATATTGGATTCAGGGCGTTTTGCAGTACAATGCCGCCAACGTGTTCCGTATCAAGGGTATTTTGAGCATTGCAGGCAAACCTAAACGCTTGATTTTCCAAAGCGTACGCAACTTCTTCCTTGTAGAAGACGGCGAAGAGTGGCAGCCTGGTGAGCAGCGTTTTACAAAACTTGTATTTATTGGTCGCAAACTCGACCGCAAGGCTATACAAAATTATCTCGAAAGTTTCAAAGAAAACTAAATAATTATGGCAGATATCGTTTTTAAATCCGACAAGGAGAGCAAACTTCTTGACTTTCTGTTTGAAAAACTTGCCGACCGCAGCCGTACCGATGTGCGCGAAATGCTCAAATCAGGTCGCGTGGTGGTGTCGGGCATTGGCACTACCGCATTCGACTATGCCGTAAAACCCGGCGACGAGGTGCGTATCCTTCCCAAACAGAAACTCCCCAAGGGTAGTTTTTCAAACAAATATCTCAATATCCTCTACGAAGACAACGATGTTATTGTGGTAAACAAGCGCGAAGGTCTGCTATCTGTGGGCACCGACAAGGATAAGGAAAATACAGCCTATCACTTTATAAATCAACACGTAAGGCGGCAGGGGAGGGGACTTCATATTTTTGTTGTCCACCGCTTAGACCGCAAAACCTCTGGCGTAATGATGTTTGCCAAAAGTCTCCGTGCCCGCGATATGCTCCGCAACGATTGGAACAATATGGTAGTAGAGCGCAGTTATTTCGCTGTGGTTGAGGGTATTCCGCCCAAGAAACGCGACACAATAAAATCGTATCTTACAGAAGATAAGATGCTTAAAATTCACTCGTCGTGGATTAACAATGGTGGCGACTTTGCCGTTACCAACTACGAAGTTCTCAAATCTAACGAGCAGTTTTCGCTTGTAAAACTCAACCTCGACACTGGTCGCAAAAACCAAATCCGCGTGCAAATGAGCGAGATAGGCTGTCCTGTTGCTGGTGATGCCAAATATGGAGCCAAAACCGACCCCATCCGTCGTGTATGCCTTCACGCCGCCACTCTTGCCTTCCGCCATCCAAGCACCGGCAAGATTATGAAGTTTGAAGTACCCGTTCCGTCAGGATTTTACAAGGCGGTGAAGTAGGGGAGGAAAGCAATTTTTATCATCGCTCCACCCAATTTTCAACTTTAATATCTGGCATTAATTCAAAATGCTTGATATTATCGGTTACTACAATAAGGTTGTTAAATAACGCCTGACCTCCGATAAGCATATCAAATTCGTCTGCAATTCTACCTGCTTTGCGGAGTGTAGCCTTTATTTGTCCATAGCCATCCGCTTCGGAGGGAAGAGAAACCACCTCGAATCGGTTTAGTAACTTGTTAATTCTTTTTATCTCTTTGTCGAAGTATTCTTCTTTGATTGTTTTAGCGTAATATGCACCATAGTACAATTCTTGTAACGACACTACCGACATACAGCAATGCCTTGTTCCTTCTTTGATTATGTGTTCCACCACAGAATCATTGCCGTTTAGAAACTCTATCAAAATGTTGGTGTCTAATAGGTACTTTTTATTCTCCATAGCAAGGCAGTTTTATATCACGACCGCCAAAATTATGGCTTTCACGAATAATTTTTTTCATTTCGTTTGCTGGTAATGCACCGTCGTACCTTAGCGCCAACAATTCTTTAATATATACCTCGTCGGATGTTTCGTTTTTATCTTCGTTTTCATCATTCTGCAAGGTATCTACTATGTATGCCAATACTGCCAACTTCTGCTCGCGATTCATATTTCGCATAAGTTTTAGGTATGGAGCCATAGGAGTGTTGTCAAGTTTTGTTCTTAATGCTGCTGTCATAATGCTGTTGTTGTTTGTTTTCTCTCTGCAAATATAATCAATCTTTTTTAAAACACCTGCACTTTATTAGTCAATTCGCTGTGATTTTGTTGAAACATATTCCCCACACTTTCAGTATAAACAATCAGTACTAACATAAAACTTTTTTTGTACGAAACAGAAATAATAAATTTTAACATACGACTTTAACCGTACTCAGAACTAAGCCTGGAAACTTGTTTCTCGAAGTAGGAATAAAGATCACTCACGGAATGCCTGTAATGGGGATTCTGTACACCTCTGTTAGGGACATACCTTTGGTGTGTCTATCTAACTATTAGAGGTGTACGGTTTCTTTCCAGGCTTACCGTGAGTACGAATAGTTAGGTGCACACCTTTTTTTGTGTGGCATAAGTTTCTTGTATGCAGATGTTTTTCAGGAACGAGGGGATGGGTACATAGTACTAACTTTTAAATTATTAAGTATTATGATGAATTTAATTGTATTAAAAGGAGAAGAAAACTCTGGAAAAACAATTACACTAAAAATGGTGTATGAACGTTTAAAAACGTTTAACTTATTGGACACCCATTGGTTTAAATATTACGATGACGATGGAGCGCATCGAGATTTTCGCGATGTACTTATTCTCAACACTTCAAAAGCAATTGCGGCTTATCCTCCCATTTCACCTTCTTCTGTAACATGTACTACGATAGACTATGATGGAAGTGACATTTCAATTCTTAAATCACTGTTCGATGATGTAGATTTTAATTATATTAAAGACCCATCAAAACTTATTAATGAGCATCAATCTATATCAGAATATGATTATGGTAAGGACTATGATGAAACAGAGGAATTGGATAGAACTTATGATGATAACCTAAGGGACAAATTGGATACATTAAGAGAAACATCAGATAACTCAGTTTCGGAATCTCATATAGAAACAACACTTAACACAGTATCAAAATTTAAACCTAATGGTATAAACTTAATTGGTTTTGTTTTGGAAGGTGATTATGGATTTGCACATGCTATTACAAAAAGTACAACAACTCATCATAGTAGATGTTTGTATGACCATTTGAAAACATTGGAATTTTGTAATTCACTTATATGTGCTTGCTCTATTCCTGCTATTGGTACCCATCCAAGAATGAATCCTGTCTATTGCGTGGTCAAGTTTATAATTGATTATGCGAGCAAATATGGTTCTATTAGAGTTGTACTGATTAACTCAAACCGCAGTTCTAGTACAAGTTGGAGTACCAAAATTAGCATAGATAAGGCAATTGCGCATCAAATAATAAATAACATTTAATAATAACCAATAATCGGGGACTCCTTAACACCAATAAAGTGTTGAGGATTCCCTTTAACTTAATACATTAAACCTATGAAAACTATATTAACAATATTGATATCTTTGGTTACTATTGTTGGCTCTGTATTAGGTCAAGAAACAGAGCCAGATTATTTGTGTTTTAAGGTTACCAAAGGAACGAAAATATCTTTAAAACGTGTAATTGGAAATACTTACGAATCAGTCTATAAACCAAATCCCAAAATACAATATTCAATAGACAAAGAAACATGGAAGGATCTATCACTATCAAAGGAAATAACGATAAATATTAACTGTAATGTTTATTTTAGAGGCAATAACCCAGATGGAATAAGTAATATAAATAACTACGTATATTTTAGCGTTTCAAAAAGTTTTGAATGTAGTGGTAATTTAATGACTTTAATTGATGGAGTTGGAGAAGTTACTCAAATACCAAATCTACATGGGTGTTTTAATTATCTCTTTTCTGAATGTCCATTAACAACAGCACCAAAACTACCTGCTACAACATTAGTTGGATCATGCTATGCATATATGTTTAAAAATTGTACTTTATTAAAAACACCACCTGCTTTACCTGCAACTACATTAGCAATTTGTTGCTATCAACAAATGTTCGCGGGTTGTACATCACTGGAAGAAGCCCCCAAGTTACCGGCAACAACATTAGCCTCTTTATGTTATGAATGTATGTTTTCAAGTAGTGCAATATCTATTGCGCCTGAATTACCTGCGACACAATTAGAGGGTGGTTGTTATAGATCTATGTTTTCAAATTGTAATAATTTAGTTGCTATGCCTAAAATTTATGCTACACAATTTACAACATCTTCATGTGATAGAATGTTTAGTTATTGTGATAATTTGAGTTATATATCAGTAAATTTTAAAACATGGAGTAGTAATTCTCCTGACTCTGAAAAATGGGTAAATGGAGTATCGTCTACCGGTACATTTGTTTGTCCGAGAAGTTTAAGTAAAATTTATAATGTGAATAGAATACCTCCCACTTGGAAAATTAAGTACATTGAAGACCTTCATTCGATTACAATTCCTGAATCTTCCAAACCATACATAACAATCAATAAAACAATTGAACTTGATAAAGGAGATGAAGTTTCTTTTTCTATTACCGACCGAACTGACGAAGGCTATACTGCAACAGTAACCGTTCAAGGAACGGATATTATTGAAACCACCCAATCGGGTAATGATTATTCATTTACTATGCCCGCTGAGGATGTTACTATTAGTGTAACTTATTCATCTACACCTATTAATTATACTATAACCACCGACGATTATTCTACGGTAGATAAAACAGAGGCAAGCGAAGGAGAAACTGTAAATGTAACATTCAAAGATAGAGGCGGTTATAACTTAACATCTGCAACTTACAATGGTACTGAATTAACCATTACAAACAACACATCAACCTTTACAATGCCTGCGGCGAATGTAACCATTGCCACTACTTACACCAAAATAGATTATACCATCACCGCTGACCAATATTCCACACCAAACAAAACCACAGCAAATGTTGGTGATGAAATTACAGTAACTTTTGCAAAAAGAGATGGTTATAATCTAACCTCCGCAACCTATAACGGCACGGCGTTGAATATCAGCAACAATACTGCAACCTTTACAATGCCTGCGGCGAATGTAACCATTGCCACTAC
>JAGCDD010000283.1 GCA_017651345.1 Bacteroidales bacterium
AGTTTTAAATCAGAGATATCCATTATTACAAAAGGTCTTGGATATCAATCATACCGCAAGGTTTGCCGTCGGCTGTAACTACAAGAGTATCAATCTTATACTGTTTAAACAGTTTAGAAGAATCGATAAGATAAGCATCTTTTTCGATAGTTACGGGTTGCTTAGATGGCAAAGAAGAAAGTTTGCGTGAGAGCACTGTGTCGCCCTCTTTCTCAACCATACGACGGAGGTCGCCATCGGTGAAGATGCCGTAGATAGAACCATCGTCTTCGGTGATTGTGATTGCACCGAGTTTAGAGAGAGTCATTTTAACAAGAGCCTCGTTGATGGTGGCGTTTTTAGAGATGCAAGCGTTTTCGGTGTGGAACACATCCTTAACCTGCGAAGTCATAAGTTTTGTATCCTCAAAGAATTGCTCTGTGCCAACAGTTGTGAAGTTGTTTTGCGACATCATCTGCAATACCTTCCACGGAACTGTAATAGTGTGACAACCTACGTTGAGAGCGTTGCGTACGTGCTCGGGGTGACGAACCGACGAGAACATAACCTTAGAGTTGTATCCGTAGCGGTTAACAGCGTTAACACACTGTTCTACAAGCGAAATAGCGTCGTGACCCTGATCTTGCAAACGTCCTACGAGCGGACAAACGTATGTAGCACCTGCCTGCATAGCGATGTAAGCCTGCTGGAGAGTATAAATAAGGTGCATATTTACCATATAACCCTCGCCACGGAGAATGTTGCACGCCTTAGCGCCTTCGAGCGAGATAGGAATTTTGTAAACGGTCTTGGTTTTGTCGAGACCGAGGTCGTTTTGACGGTGAGCCTCGCTGATAATCTCCTCAGCAGTACGGCCGAGAGCTTCGATTTGAAGAATCGGAACAATCTTTGCGAGTTTGAGGATTACGCTGTCAACATCGTTGTAACCCTCGCGGTGCATAAACGTGGGGGTGGTTGTAAGGCCGGTGAGAAAACCAAGTTTGAACGCGTTTTCGATTTCCGGCAGATTTGCTGAATCTAAATATAATTCCATTTTTTTATTTATTTTCTGTATTTTACTTCAATATTGTGCAATTCGATAAGTGGTTTGAGAAAATCCTCGAGTTTGTCTAACTGCAACTGGCTTGCTGCGTCGCATTTAGCAATTTCGGGTTTTGGATGAGCCTCGATAAAAATACCGTCGACACCAGCTGCCACACCACTACGGGCAAGAACATCGAGATATTGACGTGCGCCACCATTGGGATCGGCTGAGGGTATTCCATATTTTCTGATAGAGTGGGTAACGTCGAACACCACAGGATAGCCGGTTTCGTTGAGATGGTAGAAACTGCGGGGGTCAACCACGAGATCGTTGTATCCAAAAGTGTAGCCGCGCTCGGTGAGAATAACCTTGTAGTTTCCGCACGACTCTATTTTTTTTACGGGCTTAATCATATTTTCAGGAGCAAGAAACTGACCGTGCTTGAGGTTGATAACAGCACCTGTTTTGGCAGCCTCAGTTACTAAACCTGTTTGCATACAGAGGTATGCAGGAATTTGGATAACATCTAACACCTCGGCGGCAGGTTTAATATGCTCAGGGTAATGAATGTCGGATAGAACAGGCATACCGAACTCATTTTTAATACGTTGCAAAATTTCGAGACCCTTTTCTAATCCGGGTCCTAGATAGTAGTCAACGCTGCTACGGTTGTCTTTCATAAACGAAGACTTAAAAATCACCGGCAGTGATAGTTTTTCAGCGGTTTTCTTTACGTGTTCGGCTGTGCGGAGCATTGTGTCGTCGTCTTCGATAACGCATGGTCCGCAGATAAGGAACAACTTATCGGAGCCACACTCCACATTTCCTACTTTTATTATTTTTTTCATAGCGCTATGTTATTGTTTTATAGTTTTTAACATCGTGTTATCGGAATTTTTACGGTAAATTTAGAGCCAATGCCTAATTGCGATTCTAACTGAATAGTACCGTTCAACATTCCTATTTGTTTTTTTATAATGGCAAGACCAATGCCTGCGCCATCGTATATTTTTTTTCCCAAGTGGGCTGCTTTGCGAAATTTTTCGAAAATTATCTTTTGGTCTTCTTGCGAAATACCTATGCCAGTGTCTTTTACCTCAATTCGCAAAAGCTCTTGTTTATCTGCATCTTTTTCGATATTTACCGAGAGCGACACAGTTCCGTGTTCGGTGAACTTTACAGCGTTTTCTATTAACAGCGACACTATTTGCCTTAGAAAATTTTCATCGCTCGAAACCTTTAACGAATGTTCGTGTATTTGGTTATCAAAAAGTAGCTTTATGTTTTGTCTTTTATTTTCGTCGCGAGCCAGAATAGCATTGTTGTAGTCGAAAATAAACTTCAACAAAAATACAAGGTCGGTGGGTTTTGTTTCGATTGTGGTGTTGCCACTTTCTAACTTGCTGATATTGATGATATTATCTACAAGATTAAGCAAATATCTTGTACTTTTGCGTATTTGTTCGGATAGCTCTACGTATGTGGCACGGTCGGTGTCGGGCATTGAGATAATATCAGAGCAGCAGACAATTGCGTTGAGCGGAGTGCGAATTTCGTGCGAAAGATTATTAAGAAAAGCGGTTTTTAGTTTGTCGGCATCTTCGGCTCGCTCTTTGGCTGTAAGTAGTTCAGAATATTGATCTTTTACAAGTTGTTCAAGATTGTTGCGATATAGTTCAACTTGCTTTTTTTGAACAAACAAGTCGATAAAAACTCGAACTTTGCCAATAAGAATGTTAGAATTGATGGGTTTTGAGAGAAAATCGACAGCTCCGCTTGCAATAGCAATTTCTTGATATTCAGTTATTGAGTAAACTGCCGACACAAAAATTACAGGCAGATGTTGCGATTTTGGAGCCGAGTGAATTTTTTTGAGCAACTGAAACCCATCCATTTTGGGCATCTGAATGTCGAGTATAACAAGCGCAAATTCTTGTTTTTCAATTTGTTCAAGAGCTTCCACTCCATTGGATACACATACAGTACTAATGCCCGCGTTGCCTAATATAGTTTCGATTAAGAACCTATTAGAATACTCATCGTCGGCTATTAATACTTTGGGTTCTATTTTGTTATGTGTTTCCAAGTCCATTTTTATTCTTAATTGCTTTACAAATTTAGAAAAAACTGTTCACTCTACAACTATTTTAACGTTTTTTTTTGTTGTCCAATTTGCAAAATGTTTGGCATAATCGTAAGACCTTTTACGATGCGCATTTCATCGGTGATATTGTGGAGAATTTCTAAGTGGCTGTCGGAAAAATATTCCCAATACATAATGCCACCGAGCGAGTGCATTTTAACGTAATCTACCTTTCGTCTAACCGATTGGGCATTGTCGTATGTGATAAAAGTCTTGTGTTTGTTGCTAAATAAATAAGGAGCACAGGCATATTTGTCGTAGCATTTGAGATAATCGCGACGTTTTACAAGTTCGGTAATTTTGCCGTAAGGGATGCTTCCTTCGCCCTTAGCTGTTTTAAACAAACCATTTTTCGACGATTCTACTTCTGTCCATTTCCTTCCGTAAGCTGCTGCACCTATTACTATTTTGTTGGCAGGAATGCCGTTTTTAATATACGTTTTTACAATACGGTCTACCGAGTAAATGTTCTTTTTGAAAGATGAAGCATACAAGTTGGTATGGTGACCAGTAACATTGTTCCATTGCCCTACAAAATCGTAAGTCATTACAAAAAAATAATCTACAAGAGGAGCAATCACAGACGGTTCGGTGTAGTTGAGGTATTGATCAAACGCACCTGCGGCTATGGTGAGCATATATTTTTTGCCATCGGAGCGCGACGCACTGTCGAGAGCATAGCGAAGTTCGGTGAGGAGTGCGGTAAAATTTTTGCGGTCGGCATTGCGAGTGGCAGCTTGCATGCCCGGAAATTCCCAATCCACATCAATGCCGTCGAATCCAAAGTATTTTAAAAAACGGACAGCATCGTTAACAAAAATAGCTCTGTTGTTAGGGTTAGAAGCCATATTTTGAAACTGTTGCGATGTGCCATAACCACCTACAGAGATGTTGACCTTGAGATTTGGATTGCCTTGTTTTATTGTTTTTACAAGCATAAAGTTGTCGGAATGCTCGGGATATAAAAGTCCCACACGATTGTTGGTGATAACAGTAAAAGCCATATTAACAATGTCAACTCCCCTAAGATCAAGTTGATACGGGTTGATTTTGCGTGTGCCGATATGAAGATAAGCTGCCACAATAGGTTTTCGGATTGGAATGAAAGCCTTTGGGGGAACATTATTGAAACCGCTGTGAGTGTCAACAATGCATCCTCCGCATATAACGGAAATAAGTATTAATATAATGACGCTATTTTTTAATAAGGTGTGTGGCATTATTTTTTTTGTAATAATTCGGGTGCAAATTTCTACAAAATAGTGCAAAAATCATTATTTTTGTGCAAGAATTAAACTAATTATAAAGTACAAAACATTTAATACGCTGAATAACCGCGTGTTAAAAAAACAGCCGATTTGCATTGTCGGCACTAAATTTGAACACAAACCTAGAAAAAAACAAACTTGAAAATGAAATTAGTTTTAAAATTTCTGTCGGTAGTAGCTGCCGTATCTACAGCGACATCAAGTATGGGACAGTATATGACTCCCGCCGATAGTATAGCCGCCATTGTAGAGGCTGAACCCTTGCCCGTGGTTATGTTTACGCCCAAGATTGATAGGATGATAACATTTAAATGGCGTAACAGCAAAAGCCTCGAATTTCTTTACGAATATGAGCTAAGGCTTGCTGGCCTGAGGTTCAAACCTACGTCAAATACAATATCTAACGGCGTTTATTGTTATGATATTACTGTAACAGACACAAAAACAGGTGTTTGCAAAACGCTTAAAGGTATTCCAAATAACGCCATGGTGCGCAGTTATTTGTTATCGCCTGACAATACCAAATTGCTTTTTACCAACAAAACCGACAATAGTACCGACCTTTGGCTTGCCGACCTTGACAGAGGAACCGCTCAAAAGTTAGCCTCTGATGTTAATGATATTTTTCCGGGAGTGCCCGTAGATTGGAGCGGCGATGGTAAATCGGTATTTTATCTCCGAGCAGCCAACAAGACAAACCAACCTTTGCGCATAATTTCGCCATTATCTCCATTGTTAAGAGAAAGCGGCGAAAGCGAGGGATATTCTGATTTTCAAGATCTTTTGCATAATACTGACGACGAAGATAGATTTGATTTTTATGCCGAAACCGAAATTATTAAATTAGATTTAAAAACATCAAAAAGTCAAGTAATTGGTTCTAAGGGTGTTATTACATCATTTTCGGTTTCTCCTGATGGAGAATATGTGCTTGCTACCTATTTGCAAAAACCATATTCGTATAATGTGCCTTACACACAATTTGCCAACACCATAAAAGTTATAGGCGGTGGAACAGAGGAAGTTATAGTGGAAAATCCTCTTTACGAACATGCCTATTCAAAAGTTAACAGCGGAGCACGAAACATCAATTGGTGCGCACAAAAACCGCATACCTTGTTGTGGGCTACTGCATTAGACAAAGGAAATATCAAAACACCATCTCCTTATCACGATCAAATTACACTTTACACAATAGGTAGCAAAAAAACAGATATAATACGTTTGCGAAACCGTCTTGCTGGTATTTATGCACTCAACGACACCTCTATAATAATAGCCGAAACCAATAGTGTAAGCAAGTATACCGATTTTCTTCGCGTAAGCACCGAAACCGGAAACGCCGACACCTTATTAATATGTAACGAAAAAACATCACCTCACAGAATACTTCAAGCTCCCAACCGCTATGGGCGAAAAGCTGCGCTTTTGTATCAAAACCGATACATCTATTGCACATCAGAAGAATATACCAAAAACGGTGTTCAACCTACGCTTGTAAGGCTCGATCTTCAAACAAAAAAATGCAGAACTATTTGGAAATCAAAACCTCCTCGTTATAGTCGATGCGAGGCATTTTGTCCTTCGTCGGGAGTGATAGCTGTAAAAAGCGAATCGTTGGAAGAGTATCCAAATTATTACACCGAATATTTAAATGGCGGTGCTAAGCCAAAGAAAGTCAGCGATTTTGAAAGTCCTTACAAAACGGCTCGCATCCAATCGCAACTTATAAAATATACACGATCTGACGGTATACAATTGTCGGGTACACTCTACTTGCCCCACTCCTACCATGGCAACGGAACCTTGCCTGCATTAGTTTGGGCATATCCCAAAGACTATTCGTCGAGTAGTTCGGCATCGCAGATAAGCACGTCGGCATTTAAATTTGCCGCTGCAGGCAACAGCTCCACTCCTATTTGGCTTGCTGCTGCCGGTTATGCTGTGTTAGACGCATCGTTCCCCGTGGTGGGAAAAGATGGAGCCGAGCCCAACGATGATTTTATAAATCAAATAATCTTAGATGCCGAAGCTGCTGTTAACGCATTGGTAACCCGCAAGATAGCACAACGAGATAATATTGCTGTAGGCGGACATTCTTACGGAGCATTCCTTACTGTTAATTTGCTTGCACACACCAACTTATTTGCAGCCGGCATTGCTCGCAGCGGATGCTACAATCGCACCAACACACCATTAGGATTTCAAAACGAGCGTAGAACACTTTGGCAAGCTCGCGACATATACCTCCAAATGTCGCCCATAATGTATGCCGATAGCATAAAAGCTCCACTCCTATTAATCCACGGTGCCGACGACAACAATCCATCTACTCCTGCGATGCAGAGCGAAAAACTATATGCTGCCGTAATGCACTGCAATGGCACGGCAAAACTTGTGATATTGCCCAACGAACTGCATAATTACACCGCCTCAGAGTCGATTTTGCATGCAGCATGGGAAACTCAAACGTGGTTGGAACGCTATCTCAAAAAAAATTAACTTGAATTAATAGCATCTAATACATTGTTGTATAAGTATTTAGATACGAAGCAAAAATAAAAGTTACCAAAAAAGAAATAAAAAAAGCATACAATTGTTTGGAAAACAAAAAATATCACTAACTTTGCACGCTGAAAAAACACGATAATTAGATTATAACGTTAATAAAAATAAAACCATGGAATTATTAAAAGTAGTTGAAGAACAGTACCACAACAACAGAGAATGGCCTGAATTCAACAGCGGCGACACAATCACCGTACATTACAAAAATGTAGAAGGCAACAAAGAGCGCATCCAGCAGTTCAAAGGTGTAGTGATACAGAAAAAGGGCAGCGGAATAAGCGCAACATTCACCGTAAGAAAAATGTCGGGAAATGTAGGAGTAGAAAGAATTTTCCCCGTTGAATCTCCCTTTATTACAAAGGTAGAGCTCAACAAGCGAGGCATCGTTCGTCGCGCAAGAATCTACTACGTAAGAGAACTCACCGGCAAAAAAGCACGTATCAAAGAAAAACGCATCTGATACATTCGCCGCTAAAAACGATACAAAAAAAATCCTCTGCGCAGAGGATTTTTTTTTACTCAAAATTTTTTTAATTTTAACTAAAACTCTATTTTTGCGGCATTATTAAAAAACTGTAATAAACAAAACAAAAAAATGGCTAATACAGAAAACAACGAACAGCAAGACCAACTCGAAATAGTTGAGTCAAGATTCGGACAAACCGAGCAATACATCGAAGAAAACAGGAACAAGATTTTTACGGTAATTGCCGTAATCGCAGCCTTAATTTTGGGATATCTTGCATATCAAAAATATGTAAAAGCTCCTAAAGAGGCTAAAGCAGCCGCCCAAATGTTCCAAGCAGAAAATTATTTTGAGCGCGACTCGTTTGCTCTCGCTCTCAATGGCGACGGTAACTATCCGGGATTTTTGAAAATTATGTCGGATTATTCAAGCACAAAAGCAGGCAATAATGCTAAATATTATGCTGCTATTTGCTATTTCAACACTAAAGAATACGACAAAGCTATCGAATGCATCAGTGGTTATTCGTGCGACGATAAATCGCTTGCTCCCATTGCCAAAGGTCTTACCGGTGATTGTTGGAGCGAAAAAGGTGATGCTGCCAAAGCTCAAAAATATTACAACGAGGCTATCAAGGCTGCTGCCGACAATGAATTTGTTGCTCCTATTTACCTCAACAAGCTTGGCAAATTGATGGAAAAACAAGGCAACTATCAAGAAGCTCTTAATGCTTATAATCAAATTAAAAAAGATTATCCTGCATCAAACGAAGGTCGCACAATTGACCGCAACATTGAGCTGATGAACATTAAACTTGGTAAATAAGAATAATATTTTTTATTTTTCATTATAAAAGAAACGCTCCGAAAAATTTCGGAGCGTTTCTTTTTTGTGTATAAAAATATGAAATCAAATATGTTTAAAATCTTTCGAAGTCAGAATCACGAGCGTTGTCTTTAAGATTGATGAATGTACCTTTGTTGGTAGTGGGCAACGTGTCGAAATTTTGATCTATTACCATGTCTTTTACTACGGGTTTGGATTGCGGCTGCGGTAGCGGCTGAGCTTTGGGTTTGATGGTAGTATGTTTAACTACCGGTTTTGCAACTTTGCGTTGTGCTGTGGGTTGAGCTTTAGTTTTATCGTTATCAGTTTTGAAGAATCCGATAGACTCTTTGAGCTCTTCGCTCTTGGCTGCAAGTTGCTGACTTGTAGAAGCTAATTCTTCGGCAGATGCTGCGTATTTTTGGGTAATATCATTGAGTTGCTGTACTGCTTTGTTGATAAGATTGATGCTTGTGCTCTGTTCGGAACTTGCCGAAGCAATTTCGCGCACAAGGTTAGCGGTTTTTTCCATATCGGGGATAATGTTGGTGAGCAAACGTTCGGCGTTTTCGCTAATAGATACGCCCTCTTTTGACACCTTGTCGATTTCAGAAGCTGCAACAGCACTACGTTCGGCAAGTTTTCGCACTTCGGCTGCAACTACGGCAAAACCTTTACCTTGTTCGCCTGCGCGTGCGGCTTCAACTGCAGCGTTAAGAGCAAGAATATTGGTCTGGAATGCTATTTCGTCGATGATAGAAATTTTGCTTGCAATATCTTTCATTGCAGCCATACTACGTTGACTTGCTTTTCCGCCTTCGCGGATGCTTTCAAGAGCTTTTTGAGCAATGCGTTCGGTTTCGCGGGCGTTGTCGCTGTTTTGGTCGATGCCTGCGCTCATCTGCTCCAACGAAGAAGAAACCTCTTCTGCCGACGAAGCCTGCGTGCTTGCTCCTTCGCTCATCATTTGCGAAGCTTGAGCAATTTCGGAACTATGAATGCTGATTGTTTCTGCGTTTTCGGTGATTTTTGAAACTATGCCGTGCATTTGTGTAGTCATAGCGTTCACCTTGGTTGCCATTTGTCCAAATTCATCGTTTGAATCGGCTTCAACAGTGTGAGTAAGGTCTCCTTCTGTAAGGTATTGAACGCCTTTGAAAGTGTTTTCGGCGCGGCTACCAATTCTTTTTGAAAGAAGAATAGAAAGGAAAATGCACACAAAAACAATAAGTGTTATTGACACCAAGAATGTAAAAATCATTGCACGAAGGTTTTCGTTAACAGTGCCGAAAGAATTTTTGGTGTTTTCGAGCATCATATCGGCAAGTTTCTGCGAATCTTCGATAACGCTGTTGCCGGCAGCATTGGCTTGGGCAACGTAGTTGGAATATTCTCCAAGTTCGGAATTGAAATTCGGTATAAGTTCGTTGTATAACTGCAATTGCTGTTGGGCATCGTTGGAGTATTTGGTGCAACCGTATGTAGGAGCAAATGCGGCAATTTTGTTTAGTAAACTACTGAATGAGTTAACTTGTTCGTTAGAAGAAAGTGAACCTCCAAACGAAGCTCTCATACTGTTAGTTTGGTCGATAGCCTCTTGTATCATGAGCATACGTTTGCCAAGGTCGGTGTTTCGTTGAGGAATTGTGTTGGCTAAGATTTTGCGAATATTGTTGAGGTCGTCAACAATCTTGCGTCGGTAGTCGCTCATTTTGAAGTAAACAGCGTTTTTGGCGTTGTTCTTGTCCATAGCCAAACTTGCAAAAGATTCGTAGTCTTTAAGATTTGTTTCAAGATGCTCAATGATAGAGCGTTCTTCTGCCGAAATGATTTTTTGCAATTCGGTGATGCTTTCGTGAGCCTTTGCAAGGTTTTCGGTGCCGCCGAGTTTGATGTTATTTTCGTTGCTAAACGATACAAACAGGCTTTGCTGTTCGCGCATGGCAAGAAGAATGTTGGTGGTGATTTCCTGACAAAGGCGGTTTTGAGGAAGCATATCTTCAGCCACCTGTTTAATATTAGATTCCGAAGAGCGACCTCGGAAATACATTAACAACACTGTTACAAGCAGCAATAAAACAATACCAACGAATATAGCCGATATTTTTTTCCCTAATGAAAGATTTTTTAAATTAAACATATTTTAAGCGTTAAAATTTTTTATAATGTGATATATTTATAAACGACTGAGCAAAAATCTTGCAATTTTTGCTCAGATAATTATCTTTTTTTTTCAAAAAATTAAAAACGTTCGTAGTCTGAATCTTTCGCATTATCTCTCAGATTGATAAATGTTCCTTTGTTGAGAGATGTGGATGACGGTTGCTGTTTGTTTGGTATTTGTAAAGGCTGAGCCTCTTTTGTTGAAATCTTGGGTTCTTTTGGTGTAGATGGAGCAACTTTGGGTGTAGTTGTCCGAGGTTTGATTGTCGGCTTGCTTATGCTGCTGTGAGGTATAGTAGTGCTCTTAGTTTGAATCAATGGTGATTTTGAAGGTTTGGGGACAAAAGCCTTTTTGTTTTCGTTGTTGGTTTTAAAGAAACCGATCGACTGCTTGAGTTCTTCACTCTTAGAGGCAAGTTGTTCGCTTGTGGCGGCAAGTTCCTCGGCAGAGGCTGCGTATTTCTGAGTGATATTGTTGAGCTGCTGAACAGCTTGGTTAATCTGTCCAATGCCTGCAGACTGTTCTGAACTTGCGGCAGAAATTTCACGGACGAGAGCGGCAGTTTTTTCAATATCGGGAATAATATTTTTGAGCAGACGTTCGGCATTTTCGCTGATGGTAACGCCCTCTTTCGAAACCTTGTCGATTTCTGATGCTGCTGTGGCGCTGCGCTCGGCAAGCTTGCGCACCTCGGCTGCAACCACTGCAAAACCTTTGCCTTGTTCGCCAGCACGTGCGGCCTCAACTGCGGCGTTGAGTGCGAGAATGTTGGTTTGGAATGCAATTTCGTCGATGATTGAAATCTTGCCTGCGATATCCTTCATTGCTGCCATACTCTGCTGGCTGGCTATGCTGCTTTCGCGGATGCTTTCGAGAGCCTTCTGAGCTATGCGTTCGGTTTCGCGTGCGTTGTCGCTGTTTTGACTTATGCCTGCAGTCATCTGCTCTATCGAAGAAGAAACCTCCTCGGCAGATGCAGCCTGTGTACCTGCGTTTTGACTCAATTCTTGCGATGCGTTGGCAATTTCTGCACTATTGACTGTAATAGCCTCGGCGTTTTCGGCAATGCCGCTTACAATCTCGCGAAGTTTAGCCGATACAGCATTAACGCTATCTGCCACTTGTCCAAATTCGTCTTTGGTGTCAACATCAACGGTTTGAGTAAGGTCGCCATTGGTAAGGTGATTAACACCTTCGAGAGTTTTGCGCGAGCGGCGTCCGATGGTTTTTGAAAGCAACAGACAGAAAAATATGCAGAGGAATACAATTGTTCCCACAGCTACACCGAATGTGATATACATTGCATTGAAGTTATCGTTGATGTCGCCAAACGATTGCTTGGTGGCTGTCATCGACATTTCTCCGATTTTTTGTGCGCTTTGGGTTATCTCTTTGCCAGCTGCAATCACTTGACTTATTGTGTTGTCGTAAGCTTCGAGAGCTGCGTAGTAGTCTGGTGTGCGCTGAATGTATTTTTGCATTAATTTAATGGCATTGTTGGCATAGCGTTGTCCTCCGTAAGTGGGTGCGAATGAAGCTATTTGAGCCATATTGCCTTTTACTGTACCGATTAAGCTCGAAACAAGTGCCTGATTTTCCATCTTGCCTTTGGCGTTTTCGATAAGGCGGATGGTTTCGGAAATCAACAGAATGCGTTTGCCGTGTTCGGTTGATTTTTGGGGATTGACACGGGTGATTGCCTCGCGTATATCTTCGAGATTGTGGTAAAAATCGTGTTTATAATTTTCAAGTTCGTTGTAAATTTCGTTTTTCTCCACGTATTTAGAAAGAGTGGCATTTACCACACCTTCATAGTTTTCAAGGTCTTTTTTTAGTTCGTCGATAATTCTGCGTTCATCGCGAGTGGCATTGTTGTAAAGCTGGTCGATAGATTTGCGGGCTTTGTCTAAGAATTCGCGACCTCCGAGGTGCATTTCGGTTTCGGTGCTGCTTTCTGCAAAAATCTTTTGTTGTTCAACAAGAGCAAGAAGTATGTTGGTGGTAATTTCTTGGCTGAGTTTGTTTTGTGGCAATACCTCGTCGGAAACTGATTTAATAGTTTGTTCCGACGATTCACTTCTAAGGTACATAAGTACGCACGTAATAATCAGCAAGCTGACTACTATTATAAAAATAGTGGTTATTTTACCCACCACTTTGAGGTCTCTGAATCTAAATGCCATATTTTTAGGTGTTAAATGGTTCTAATTTAAATTTTTCCAAATATCGTGCAAAAAAATGAAAATGTCAACTATTTTTTGCATTAATTTTTAAAAATCAATAATTTATTTTTCAAACGGGTTGCCTGAGGTGCTAAAATCTGGTCGGTAAAACCCGCTGCTACCCAGTTCTTGAACCCATCCGTTGGTGAGTCCGAGAGTTTCGGCGGTTTCGGTTACCTTTGAATATTCTTTTTCGGTAACGTACTTGCCAAGTTTCTCGTCGTCTTTGGCCTTGTATTCGGGATAATATTGCGACATCAAGCTGATGTGCATATCGGGCGAAATATCGTAAGCCACCTTCTTTAATACGTTAGTTGAGTTAAAAACGTTTCCTGGAAGTACCAAATGTCGCAAAATAATTCCTTTTCGGGCAGTGCCAGACTCGTCGAGCGTTAATTCTGTACCTTTTTGACGTACCATTTCGTTGATGGCTGCAATGGCTACTTTGGTGTAATTGGGTGCTGACGAATATTTTACGGCAAGGTCGTCGGAGGCGTATTTAAAGTCGGGAAGATAAATATCAACGTAATCTTCAAGTTCGCGAAGAGTTTCTACATTGTCGTAAGCGTTTGTGTTGTAGATAATTGTGGGATTAAAACCACGACGGCGCAATGTGTCGATGATACATTTCATCTGAAAAGCTTGATGACTTGGCGACACAAAGCCCACTGTATCAATGTTTTCGGCACAAAGAATGGATGCAATGCGTGTGGCGGCAGATTCTATTGTGTTAATTTCTTGTTTATCAATGGTTTCTTGGCTTATTTCGTAGTTTTGACAAAAAATACAGCGAAGGTTGCACGATGAGAAAAACACGTTGCACACTCCCCTACCACCGCCCAAAACGGGTTCTTCGCCACGGTGAACGCATATTTCGGCTATGTGCGGACGATGGTTTATCTTACAGAAACCCAGTGTATTAGCACGGTCCACACCACATTGGCGCGGACAAATATTGCAATTGTGTATGTTCATTACCTACTGATTTTCTGGATTATAGCCAAAAAAGTATTCAAAATCAATTCCTTCGGGAAGAAATTTTCGGGCATCACCTTTATATTGTACTATTTCGCGCACGAGCGAACTGCTAACGCTGCTGTACTCTGGGTGCGACAGTAGGAAAACCGAATCTACTTCGGGCTTCATCAATCTATTTACCTGAGCGATTGCGCGTTCGTATTCAAAATCGGCAGAAGTGCGCAAACCTCTGAGAATATGTGTGGCGTTGTTTTCGGTGCAAAAATCTACGGTAAGATTGCTGTAAGTTTTAACAATAATGCGGTCGCGACCAGCAAAAACCGACTTGATGAGTTC
>JAGCDD010000023.1 GCA_017651345.1 Bacteroidales bacterium
GCCATGGCGCGTCTCTACATTTTTTATTCTATTATCTCATTCAAATATGCATTATACGGCTGCATCATTTTTAAATGCCGTGTGATATTGTCTTCAAAATCATCGGCGCAAAAATCTTCGTCGGAAAAATTCTTAAAGGGCACAAACGATTTGTAACGAATCAGGTCGATATGCTCAAAATCTTTTGGATAACCCTTGGGAGCTGTTTTCAGGCGGTCGTCCATCAAATGGAAATTATGTTTAAAATCCTTTTGTTCAAGGATATGGATATACTGCTGAGGGTCGTTGAAAATTGTGCGGCGGATATACTCTAAGTTTTCTTTCGACGGACACCACACACCGCCTGCCACCATACACTCACCGGGTTCAAAATGAATATAGTAACCTGCCAACTCGCTGTTTTTGCCGCCACGACATATATACACACCGATATGTGTCTTAAAAGGCGACTTATCTGCCGAAAACCTTATGTCGCGATAAATGCGGTAGGTGCAATCTTTGGCAGATATAGGTCCAAGTTCGTCGAATTGCGAAATATTCAAAATCATCTTATCGGCAAACTCGTTGATTTCTTTGTTTATCTGCAAATAAGTATCTTTGTGCGCGGCAAACCAATCGCGGTTGTTGTTGCATTTTAGTTGGCTCAAAAAATCTAATGCTCTTGAAACGTCCATTGCTTATAGGGTTGATGTTTAAATTATTATGCACGGTGGCAATGCTTCTGTGCGCATCAAATCTGTACGCTCAGGACACCACCGCCTCGCCACAAAGATACACAAAAATTATTACAGACGGTACAATTTCCGACTCGCTTTTAAATCTTATTAACTCGGCGACAAAGACACATTATATATATAGCGACAGCATTATTGTGCCGCGGCTTGAACCTTCAAAACCTGTGCAACGATTGCTTGGAATCGAAGAAGATGCCCATCAGACTCGCTCCCACCCTGCCGACAGCCTTATCAAACACGGATATTTGCAAAAATCACTCGCCAACGGAAACAACAAAAACCTTTCGCAATCTACACAAACCGACTTAACTATCGAGGGACCCATAGGAGGAGGTTTTACCATTGAGGCAAACATCAGCGACTCGGATATGCCCGTTGACGAAGACGGCGCAACTCGTCAAATATCAGAACTTAGCAACGCCTCAATATCTATTCGCAAGGGCAAGACGGTGTTTTCGGCTGGTGATATTTTTCTTAGGCAAATGGGCACAGAGTATGTCAACTATCAGAAAAAAATCAAAGGTATAAGTCTGTCCACCGCCACAGGATTAAAAAAACATTCTAAGGATTCGGTGTATATATCAGCCTCAACAGCCAATCTCAAAGGTCGTTACCGCCGTCAGCAAATCAATGGAATAGAAAATTCGCAAGGTCCATACTACCTCACCGACCCTGATGGACAATCTGTTATAATACTCTCGCACACCGAAACCGTTTGGATTGATGGAAAAATGCTAACCTCAGGCAACGACAACGATTATATAATTGATTATAACTCAGGCTCAATAACATTCACTCCAAAAATTCAGATTACCGCACAAAGTTTAATAACGGTAGATTTTGAATATAGTCATTCGCTTTACAGCCGTTCGTTTAGCGATATTTCGGCAGGCATAAAGCACGGCAGCACTAAGGCAACTATCAATTACATAACCGAATACGACCGTATCCCAAACGATGATACCGACTCGGCAGACATCGCCAATAATCCGCCCAAAAAGAAATCGTATCTCGCCCTGCTTACCCGCACAGGCACCGACTCCACTACCCTATTTACCACCGAAACCGTTTTGCTAAAAAATATTCCCGACCGAATGATGCCAAAGGGTTATTACAACGATACTTACGCAGGTTGCTACACATTCTATCATCGTTTTGGCGCAGATACGGCACGATACACCTTTATAAATGCAGATTACAAGTTTTCGAGCAAGGGATTTGTATCTATCGAAGAAAACAAGAATGCTGATTTTCAACGTATTTGGAATATTCCACACTACACCGGCGGCAGTCAAGAACAATTTGCCGATTTTAAAATAGAACGCAAGGCTCTCAAAGGTTTTTCGGGCGGATATTCTGGCACGTTGGCAGATGTGGCAGATGTTTTTAAAGGAACAGGTAACAAAATGAATATCAATTATAAAAATGACTTTATCAAAACAGGAATTTCAAGTACGTTTTATGGCTCCGACCATTACCAAAACTCCATTACCACACGTCTTACAGCCTCTGCTTTTACTGAAATTTACAAAAATATCTACACCTTTGGTTCGGCGTATAAATTAAAGAGCGGAACTCATAACAATTTATCAGATTCTGCCGATTTTAACTACAAAGAGACCCAATTTTACACCGCCGCCAAAACCGACAATGCGTGGATAAAAATCACCGCCGCCGACCGCTTTACTTTTGCCTCATCTGATATTTTTTCATCAGGAAGCAACAGTCGTACACGCTCTATCGCCGCCGAATACGAGGTAAAAAAATCAGATATTTTAAAACTGTCGGGCATCGAAATCCTTAAAAAAATTCGTCAAGATTACGACACCCTTTCTATAAGAGAATCAATGAGTTTAACAGGGCGAACAGAAGCATTGCTTCAACTATTCGACCGTAGGTTTAAAATATCATCCACAGCCGAAACCGAATCAGGCGTTATGGAAAAGGCAGGATTCACCTTTTTGAAAACCTCGGCAGGCAACGGCTACTACGTCTGGAACGATTACAACCAAAACGGCGAACAAGAAATCAACGAGTTTGAAAAGGCTTTTTATAAGACCGATGCCGATTATGTTAAATACTATACTCACACAGGCGAATATATAAGCACAATATCAGGACGTTACGGAATAAGCACCACTTGGAACGGTAAAAAATTATATTCAAATATCACATATTCCACATCGTCGAAATCTGCCGCAGACAAAGGGTTTGTGTTTATCAAAGGCGACAGTACCATTGCACGCTCAGCAATGTTTAAAATCAATGCCAAATATCACATTTTCAAGCCGTTTTGGATTTTGGGAGGATTCTCGCACGCTCAAAACAAAAGGCTTTCTTTTTATGGCGAAGAAAACGACCGTCAACGCCTTACAAGTGCAGGTTTAGAATCGCTGATAATAGAGCACATACGTTTGCAACATATTTATGCACAAGGGTTTGAGAGTTACTCATCAGAATTTTTCCCCGAAAAAAACTACCAAATAGATTTAAAGCAAAACACTTCGTTGGTAAATTTCAACATCAAGAAAAATACCGACATATCAATTACTTACGACAATCAATTAAAGAATTGCCTCAATTCAAATCTTGTTATCAACTCCGTTACAGCCAAATATCTATTTGCGCCGTCATCGGGCAATATTGCCGCCTCGCTGTCGTATGTGCGCAACAAATTTTCCGGAGACGAAAACCCATCGGTAAAATATCAAATGCTTGCCGGATTGCAAAATGGCGACAACCTTGTGGCAAACATTTCGGCAGGAATCATTGCTGCGGGGTTTCTGCATATCTCGGTAGATTTTGATATGCGAAAGGCAAAACAATCCAAGTCGATACTTGCCGGAACGCTTACAGCCAAGGTGGTATTGGATTAGAATTGCCGTTAAATTTTCTCCACAATAAACCTCAGATGCTCCTGATTTGCTTGGAGATATTGCAGGGTTAGGAGGGACTGCAATTCACTAAGGTCGTTAGATACACTTGGTGTGTAAAGGAAATATTCAGAATTAATTATCTCGCGTCCGTTAGGGTCATATACAAAACAAGGGCAACGGGGTATTGGGTTGCCGTATTCGTCGGTGATTGTGAGGCGCAAATTACCTGTGCTACCCAAAACAATTGGCCGTTTTGTTTTTAGATAACGCATATCGCACATCCTCTTCGATTTGCCTTTGACCCAAGAAACAGTAGTGTAGTCGAGATATACGGATAGGTTTTTTGATTCAATTTTTATACTATCGTCAATGTTTGTTTTGTATGGTTTCAATATAAGGAACGGCACATCATCCTCCAATTCAAGCACTCTGCTAAAACTGTCGAACACTGCATTATTGCGTAATAACCAATGTCGATTGTTATTATAGATATGCATTAATAATATAAAGATGACGAAGAATCCAAAAAACATAATCCAAAAATTCCGCTTGATGTGTTTCTTGTGCTTTTGTTCGGCTTCAACAGATGTCTTAAACTTTTTGAGGTATTCCATTACATCGGGATACACCGAATAGTTATGTTCTGCCGCGGAAATTTGTTTCTGCAATTTGGGGTAGTTTGTAGGCGTGAGGTTGTTTCCTTTTATTTTTCTGTCCCATTTGAAACTAAGAAACACTCCTGTTATCAACATTAAAAGTGAAATAAAGAACAGCAAAAGATTTACGATTATAACAGCATAAACTAACAGCGTAAAACTCATTAGTATCAGAAACACAGGCAGGTATTTGTTTACCATTTGTCCGTAGGTTTTTGGGAAAACATTATTTTTGAAATCAGCAAAATCGGATTCCCATTTGCCCATTTTTTCGTGGAATTGTGTTTTGTCTTGTTTCATAACTTACTTTGTTATAATATTACAAAATAATACGCACTGTCGGCAACTTCTTTGAGCCTTTGTGTAGATGCTCGGCGAGAAGTGAACTCTGCATAGACACACCCTTGTCCATTGTTAAGTATCGTGCGAAAGTCTTTGCCCTCACTGTTCATAATCGAAATTGGCATCAAATCCCTTCCTACAAGATGTCCGTCTTTGTCCGTCAATCCAATCGAAAGTCTGCAAGTGTCAGCCCGTTCGTTTTTCTTGCCGGTGGATATAATTTTTACCGGATCTACGCGCAAATGGTAGGTTATATCGTTGTCGTCCAAGCCTGAGAAAGAATCATACAGTACATCAAACATTAGACGAGAGTCGCCCTCCACGGTGATAAAATCCGAATATTTCTTGTTTACGGTACTGTCGGGCATAAGGCTAATTGTCTTGGAAAACGATGTCATTTTGGTAATAATAGGATTGGCGGCAAGTTCTGCTTTATATGTTTTTGATTTCGAAGGCATTAATACCCAAATTATTACTGGTATCAACAATACAGACACCATAAGGGTGGCGAGTTTTTTTCTGGTTTTGACACGTGCTTGTTTGTGTCCGTCGATTTCTGTGGCGTAAGTGGCGAGGAGTTTTTTGGCTTCGGGGTTTTCGCCGTAGATGGTTGCCACCTGACGCTGATATTTTTCGTATGAGTGCAAAGCATCATAATACTCCATATCGGCTTTTTCGACGGGCGATACAATATTTTCTTTCGCTCCCAAGTATATGCCAAGTATCATAAATAGAAACACAGGCGGAAGCGCATAAGACGTAATTATCCACATCCATTCATAGCCAAGTAATCCACCCACTACAAAAAACGCCGCCACCAAATAAAAAATTATCACATGGGATCTACATTCTATTATCAACCCAAACGACGGGCGTAAGGTTTGTTTGAGTTTGTCGATGCTTTGATTTATGTTGGCAATAAGATTTTTGATGTTTTGGTCGGAGTCC
>JAGCDD010000284.1 GCA_017651345.1 Bacteroidales bacterium
TCGCTTTTTGGTCCTTACGAGAGCAACAAGGCAAACCCGATACTCACACATTTTAGTATGGAGATGCAAAACAGCGATATTCAGGGACTTGGACACGCAGATTTGGTTCAGGCTCCCGATTCGACGTGGTGGATGATTTGTCTTGGATACCGTACAAGCGGCTACCTTTTGCACGTGATGGGTCGCGAAACTTTCCTTGCGCCCGTACGTTGGGACAAGAACGCTTGGCCTGTGGTCAACGGCAACGGCACACTTCAAACCGATATGCAATGCACCACGCTGCCACAAGTGCCTTTTGCGCCCGAACCACTTCGCGAGGAGTTTGAATATGTAAAACGCAATGCTCCCGCTGACAGTTATTCGTCGATAGGTTTGGCGTATGGTTGGCACAGCATTGGCAACCCTGATTTGTCGCGTTATTCGCTTACTGAGCGCAAAGGATTTCTCAGGCTTAAACCCGCTGCCGGACTCACTCTCGACGACCCGACTTCGCCCACTTTTGTAGCAAGGCGTCAGACCGACAGAAGTTTCACATTTACGGCTCGTCTCGACGCTTCGCACATCTCTGACGGTATGCAGACAGGCATCACCGCCTACGCCGCCCCGCTCAATCATTACGACGTGGTGGTAGAAAAACGCGGTGGCAAGTTTTACGCCAAATCCAACATCCGCATAGGAGAGATGTCGCACACGTTCAAGGAGTTACCGCTAAAATCATCCACCGCCTACCTCCGCATCTCATCCGACAAGGATTATTATTACCTCGAAGTCTCCGACGACGGCTCCAAATTCCAATCCCTCGGCCGTATGGATTTCCGCTACCTCACCACCGAAGTCATCGGTGGCTTTACGGGCGTGATGTTAGGTGTGTTTGCGCAAGGGAATCCTAAGGCGTATGCGGATTTTGATTGGGCGGAGTATAGGGGGAATAACTGATATCTAAGATAACCCTATGCACCTCACCATCCTCATCGATAATCGACCCGCCTCAGGTTTTGAATCTGAGCACGGATTGTGTTTGCTTGTGGAGACCAAGACACATAAAATACTTGTTGATACCGGGCTTTCGGGAAAGGCTTTTGACAATGCTGAGAAATTGGGTGTCAATATCAATGATGTGGATTTGTTGCTGCTTTCGCACGGACATATCGACCATACAGGTGGGCTGCGGCGGTTTTTGGAAATCAACCAAAAGGCTAAAATAATAGCGTCGCACCTTGTGTCCGATACCAAATATTGGAGCAACCGAGGCGGCAAGTTCCATTCGCTTTCGCCCGATACCGAATTAATCAGAAACAATATCGACCGTTTTATTTTTCTCAACGACAACTATCTTATCAACAACGAGATAGGTGTCATTATCCCCAAAAATGCTCACAATCCCAAGCCACAAGGCAACCGTTATCTTTTTGTGTCTAACGGTGATAAGATGATTCCTTACACGGCAAGTGATGAATTGGCTTTGTCGGTGGTTGAGGATGGTAGGCTTGTGATTATTTCTCCTTGCTCGCACCAAGGACTTTTGAACATTGCCGATAATTGTTGCAATGCAATGAATTGTAGTTACATAGCGGCATTTGTTGGTGGCTTGCATCTTTTAGACGATGAATCCGATGATGTGGCATCTATTGCTTCGCAAATCAATCATTTATATCCCCAAATGCATCTCTATACAAGCCATTGCACAGGTAACAATGCCTGTGCAATTCTTCAAGAGGGATTAAATGATAAGTTTCATATCTTTACAACAGGGGAGGGGATAAATATAGGATCATTTATCCATTAACACATTAAATACATTACTGTGAAGAGTATAAAGTGAATAGTACTATTTTAATTTTTATAAAAATAAAATAATATACTGATAATTAGTGTGTTATATTAATTTGTTTTTGATTTTATTTTCTTTTTATTTTTTTTTTGCCAATTCGTATGTTTTGTTTTTATTTGCGCCATTTGGTATGAGCATGCCGTTTGAAACCATATTGTAAACCATTTTGCGGATGTCTTTTAAATCAGCGTCGGGTAGTCTGTCGGCAATGTCTGATATTTTGCTTAAAGGGTGAATACGCAAATCTTCCTCAATAAGTGTACTGAGGCGATGAGGCTCAATTGTTTTTAACGTAGTGGTACGATTGAATTTGGCATTATCCAAAAGTTTTGGGTTAAGTAAAAATGTGTTTCCTTTCTTTTGTCCGCGAGTTATCACAAGTCCTTGGTTGATAAGATTATCTACATACGAACGCATTCGCTCGCCATCTTGAAGTTGAAGTATTGATGTAAGTTCTGTGGAAAGTATTTTTTGTTTCACAGCGATAATTCCAAGCACAATGCGGTTTTTCTGTGTCAAAGAATAGTTTTGGTTTACGTATTCGATTAATTTAAGTATTTCTGTGTCAATTATTTTCCTAAAAACTGTAATCTCCACATAGTCATCACCTTCTTTGACTAATGGAACTTGTTTGCCCACAGATAGTTGTAGTTCGTACATCAAATCATAGCCTGACCCCTCGGCTTCCATCAAATGCAAGTCGTAAAATACTTTTGCTAAATGAATATTTCGCTTTACAGTTTTTTGCAAGATATTTTGCGAGGTAACACCCATTGGGAGGGGGCCTGGGTTTGTAATTTCCATCCTATCGGGATATAGTTTTATGAAAATATCGCCACGAGTTGTGTACGGACGATGTACGATAGCATTGCAGAGCAATTCTCGAACAACTTTTTCATTGTAAGCGGGAATGTTTTTGCGCCACAAACCGTCTGATATTTCGTTTGATTCTTTCCAATCGGGGATTTTTTGCCAAATATCTTCCATAAGTTCCTGAGGATTTAGTTGGTAGTCGTCCCATGTGTATTTTAAGACCTTGTTGTCATCGGTATCGTATTTTATGTATTGAATTATTGGAGAATACAATAATCTTGCGCGTTGTTCCTGCGTTCCAATCCAAAGGATGCCGAGGTTGGTGAGTAATCTATTGTCATCAATCATTTGGTAATATGCCAAAAGTTCCTCATCGTTTTTGTCTTTTACAAAGGCGGAGACTCGGTCTGAATTTCTTATTTGTTTTACAAAATTTTTTAGTTTAGTATTGTCGGCTTTTTCTAAATTGATTTTTGCCGAAACTGTTGTTTCCCAATTATATGCAGGTTTGTCTGTCATTAATCTTGAAAGTTCGTCAGGCATTAATGGTCTTGTTTTGTCGCTGTCGCGATAATAAAATTGTCCTTTGGTAGTGCCCGCTATTGCCATATTAGCCGGAAATATTTTTAAATCGATATATTGACCTCCATTTTCTGCGGTAATGATTTGTGCAAATAATCCTACGTTTATAGTTAGTTCATTGATACGTTTTACTATTTTTTCGGGCAAAAGAGGGTCAATTATTTGATTTTCAGGTGGAAATTCGTTGTCGTCTTCGATTCCTATATGCAACGAACCACCCTTAGCGTTTGCGAATGCCACACAATCTTTTGCCAATTCTGAAAAATCAGATGTTTTGCCTTGAACAGTTTTGAGCGATTTCTTGTCGTATGTTGTTGATTCTTCCATAAGCAATATAAATATACCTTTTATCCAATATGATTTTCTGGATTTGTTGTGAAATACCTTTTTAAATTATTAACAATTTCTTCCAAACAAGTAACACTAATTAGAGCATTGGACGAAGAAAAATCCAATACTTTAACTTGTTCATTTGGATGTATATAGTTTCTTGCTCCTTGAATAATTTCAGCCAATCGTCCCATCTTATCTTCTAACAGACCTTCTTTTTTTGAAACAGTCAATAAATCATTTAATTCCCATTTACTAAAATCTGTTTCTTTATCTTTTTTAAAGTTTTTTGCCTTTAAATATTCATCAATGACATTTCTTACCTTTTGAGATTTTAGTTTTGTATCAGTGTTAACAAATGTCTCTAAATCATTAAAAACTATTTTGGGATATTCCTTTTTATTGGGTGCGTTTGTGCTATTTTGGAATAGTTGTCGCAGTCTATTTGTCCTTAGATCGCTATTATTTTGCAGGATTCCCAATAATATACCTTCCAAAATACTACCAACGAATACCATAATTCCAAGATATGCTTTGGTTTCAATCATATTTATGGCATCTTCTCTCATTTTTAAAACTTTGTCTTTAAAACTATTTTCTATTGGCAAAGTTTCAATACTTAATGAAAGAAGTGTATTCTTTATGACATCAGTGCTGTTGTCATCTGAAATTATTATACCGCAGTGTTCCAATTTATGTTTTATGTCAGATTGTTTATCTATGTGTTTCTCTAAATAATCTTCTGACTTAAAATAATCCATATAGTTATCTTCTTCGGTAAAAATGTCTGAAAAACCGAGTTCCGTTTCATAAAAGGCTTTGACTTGCTTGCCGTTAAAATTTTTAACGTGCTTTTGTATGGCTGAGATTATATTTTTATTATTCATATCTTTGTTTTAAATAGTTATTCCATTTTTTTTGTATCGAATTCGTTTTTTTTCTCCAATTGTTTGAAAAATTGTTAGATAATACATTTAATTCTTTATCAATTGTCTCATTATTATATTTTAGTCTAATATTATCTTTTGTTTTTCCAACAATTTTGTGATTGATTTCAACTGAAAACTTATATAAGCCCTCTATATGTTTATCGTTGACTTGTATTTCATAGTAATTATCTAATTTTGTGCAATGGAAAACATAACGTTTCTCTTCTTCTAATTCAAAATAATTGAGTATTAAATATTTAAAAGTAAATAACTCCAAACTTTGCTCATCAATAAAATACTGTTTGAAGATTTCTTTAAAATATCCAACAAATAAATTCTTTACATTGGTTTGTTTTCGTTGAGAGTATAGGGAATAGGCATAATAAATAAATGAAGGTGTATATGCGTTTTGCAAATTAATGGTTCTAAAAAATTTGAAAATCAAACATATAAACTCAAATAAAGAATTAACTGTAAATGATTCTTTCAAAATATTATTAATATAATGTTCAAAACTATCATTTAATAACCATCCTATGTGTATATCTTTAATAAAACAACTACATATAATTTTAATCCATACTTCACTCTTATGGTGTGGATAAAATTGAGAAGAATCTACCCATTTAAACGGGTAATTAAACGGATATGATTGTTTGTTAAACTCTTTTTCTAATTTTGAAAACAATTCTTCAAATTGCGGGTTAAAAGCCTTTAATTTTGATTCACAAATATCATATATGTTTAAATTTACTCCACCTGTGTTAAGCCTTTTGAATAATTCAAACATTTTAAGTTTATCTCTTTCTTGGCTTATTCTACTTGGTTCCACTAAAAACAATACTATGCGTTTTTGATAAAAAAAGTGATAGTAAAATTTAAATATATTTTGTCTCACTAATTTGTTCGTATCATTATTGGTTTTATAAATATTTGCCACATTGACATAGTCAATTTTTTTTTCTAAAAAATCGTTGTATAAATTTTCAACTATAATGTACTTATCTATATTATCATCAATTTCTTGTTCATTAAGATATTTGAATTGACCGTCTAATTTATTGAAACATAGTTTCGTATCATCAAAATCAGAGGTTAATCCTAAGTATAAAGATTGTAACCGTTGCTGTCCATCAAGCACTAAATATAATGGGTTAAGACTTTCATCATATATTTTCCCATTTTTTTGTTTAGACAATTTTAAATTGTCTTTGAAGTTTTTAAATAGTGGTCTTATCGGAAATATTATGTAATCATTAGTGGTTTTTACAACAGATATCGCTCCAAAAGGATTATCTTCAAGAATTGTTGAAAACAATTTTACCACCTGTTCTTTTTTCCATTTAAATCGACGTTGGAAAATAGGAATTTGTATTTGTCCATTTCCAATCTTGTTAATAATTTCGTGAATTGTATATGATTCTGTTGTAGTCATCTTTGTATTTTTTACCAAGTTTGCTACAAAAATAACACTTTTTTTGCTATTGTCAATTATCCAGCAAAAAAAGAGGCAAACTGATCGATAGATTTTTCTCCATATCATTTTTTTCCTTACCTTTACGCCATTAAAATTCTATCACTTGTTTAATAATATGAAAAAATTTTTAGTTTTATCTGCAATTGCGATGGCGTCGTTGGGTGCGGCGGCGCAGATTCCGCAAAAGATTTCTACGTTTAAAATTTCGGACGTGAAACTGTTGGAAAGTCAGTTTTTGAATAATCAAAATGCTGATATCCACTATATTCTAGGTCTTGATGCCGACCGCCTGCTTGCACCTTATATGAAGGAGGCTGGTCTAACCCCTAAGGCTGAGAACTACTCCAATTGGGAAAATACAGGCTTGGACGGTCATATCGGCGGACACTATCTTTCCGCGCTCTCGTATATGTATGCCGCCACTCAGAATCCCGAAATAGGGGCAAGGCTCGACTATTTCCTCTCCGAACTCAAACGCTGTCAGGATAAGGACGGCTATCTGTCGGGCGTTCCCGATGGCAGAAAAATTTGGAAGGAACTTTCGGAGGGCAATATCCGTCCCAACCCGTTCGGACTCAACGACCGTTGGGTGCCGCTCTACAATATCCATAAGATTTATGCCGGTTTGCGCGATGCCTATCTTGTTGGCGGAAAGGCAGATGCGAAGGATATGCTTATCAAACTCGCCGATTGGATGATTGGCGTTGTGAGCACAATTTCCGACGAACAAATTCAGCAGATGCTCATCAGCGAGCAAGGCGGACTTAACGAGACTTTTGCAGATGTTTACGCTATCACCGGCGACAAAAAATATCTCAAAATTGCCCATCAGTTTTCGGATAAACGTATGCTTGAACCCTTGCTCGAATCTAAGGACAATCTTACAGGTAAACACGCCAACACTCAGATTCCCAAGGTTATAGGTTATAAACGCATTGCCGATCTCGAAGGTCTCAAAGATTGGGACAATGCAGCGAAATTCTTTTGGGATGTGGTTATCAAGCAGCGCAGCGTGTCGATTGGTGGCAACTCGATGAGGGAGCATTTTAACCCCACCAACGATTTTTCGGGTTTGCTCGCTTCGGAACAAGGTCCAGAAAGTTGCAACACTTACAATATGCTCCGCCTTACCAAGATGCTCTATCAGACCTCTGCCGACAAGAGTTACATCGACTACTACGAGCGTGCGCTTTACAACCATATACTCTCGATTCTCAACCCCGTGCAGGGCGGATTTGTATATTTTACCCCAATGCGTTCGGGACATTACCGCGTGTATTCGCAACCGCAAACTTCGATGTGGTGCTGCGTGGGTACTGGTCTTGAAAATCCTGCCCGCTATGGCGAAATGATTTATGCTTACGAGGGTAACGATTTGATTGTCAATTTGTTTATTCCTTCTGTGGTAACATTCAACGGAGTAACTTTTAAGCAGACAAACAAATTTCCGCAAGAATCTTTTACAGATATAACTCTCGAAGGCAACTCATCTAAAAAGTTTGCTGTAAAAATCCGCAAGCCTTCTTGGAGCGTGGGCACAACGGTGAGAGTCAACGGTGAAATTTTCAAAGCCAAAGAAGAAAACGGCTACTTGGTTGTTTCGCGTCAGTGGAAAAACGGCGACAAAATCCGTGTTGACCTGCCTATGCACCTCGAAGCCGAAACCACTCCCGACGGCAAGCCTCAATACTCGTTTCTCTGCGGACCTATCGTGCTTGCTGCCAAAACAGGCACCGACCGTCAGGATGGAATGTACGCCGACGATTCGCGTGGAGGACATATTGCCAACGGTCCGCAAATTCCTGCATATCAGATGCCTGCAATCATCGGCAGCAAAGATGATATTCTATCACATCTTACTCCTGTTGATGGCAAACCGCTTACTTACGCGCTCAACGGCTTGACACTTCCGCAATATGAGGGAATGAACCTTGTGCCCTTCTACACGCTTTACGAGTGCCGCTATCAAATCTATTTCCCGCTTTATTCGCAGAGTGAATGGGCAACCAAAGAAAAAGAGATTGCCGCTCAGGAAAAAGCCCGTATAGAGTTGGAACTTAACACTTTGGACAAAGTTTTCTGTGGTGAGCAACAGTCAGAGAGCGACCATTTTGTACAATCAAAGCAATCGTGGATAGGAGCCGACGGCGGTGTGCATTGGCGTACCACCCGCGAGTCGTTCTCGTATATGATTAAGGCCAAATGCGCAAAATCTATCCTTGTGAAAGGTTTCCACGAGGGTCGCAAAATTGTGGTTATGGTAAACGGTGAGCTTCTTGGTGAATTTGACTTTGCCAACAACGGCGAGTTCAAGGCTCAATTGCCCAACAA
>JAGCDD010000285.1 GCA_017651345.1 Bacteroidales bacterium
AGCCCTCAACAGCATCCACAATGCAGATTTTTATGAGGGCAAGGCGGAAGAAATAATCCCCGACCTGATTAATAATAAAGGTATCAATGCCGACGTCGTAATCGTGGATCCGCCGCGCAAGGGCTGCGACAAAGTGTTGATTGACAGCATAATAAAAATGCGCCCAAAGCGTCTTGTATATGTGTCGTGCGACCCAGCATCCCTCGCCCGCGACCTAAAGATTTTGCAGGACAACGGCTTCAAAACAAAATATGTACAGCCTGTGGATATGTTTCCACACACTGTACATATCGAAACGGTGGCGTTTATCGTACTACCTGCGTAAATTCGGGCTGTGCGCCGTCTTCTGCGATGACGTAGATTTGTGATTTGCCGTTTTGGCTGTCAACGGTGAAGAGGTATTCTGTGCCGTTTTTGATCTTCCTTGCGCCAACTGTGGACGGTGTGCCGAGCGGGAACTGATAGTTGCTGCAAGCCTTGTTGAAGATGTCTTTTTCTTGGTCGGTAACGGCTTTCTGCTCCGAAAATTCGGGCAACTGCTCCAATGAGCCTTTCTTGAAGCCGCATTTGATGAGGAATTGTTCTACCTCGCCTGACACCTTGGAAATCCTTGCCTGACGGATGCCGTAGCCTTCAACAATGTTTGCGTTCTTGGCGTTTTTCTTCAATGCGTCGGTGCTTGTATTGAGTCCGCCGCTGCCAAATGTGCAGAACGGAACGAGTTTTTTGCCCTGGAAGTCGGTGTTTTTCAGGAATGTAGCCACCGGCGATGCATACGTGCCGCCCCAAATCGGGTAGCCGAGGAAGATGACGTCATAATCCGCAACATTCTTGCTGAGGGGCTTGATTTCGGTGGTCTTGCCTTCTTGCTGCTCCTTTTGCCAACGTCCAGCCACTGCGCCAAACTCGCCGGTGTAAGGCTCTACGCACTCAATTTCGGCGATGTCGCAACCGAGTTGTTTCTGAATTTCTTGGGCAACTGTCTTGGTGGTGTTGCTCTGTGAATAATAGACGACGAGGATTTTGTCAGCCTTCTTGGGCTCCTCTGCCGTCTGCGTGTTGTTGGCCTTCTGACCGTTGCCGCACGCCACGAGGCAGAATGCAGCAATTAATAATAAAAGTAATCTTTTCATAATAATTTTGTGTTTTGATAGTTTTTATTCAACGCCACAAAATTAAGAATTAGAAAAATATTACGCAAAAAAATATTGCGGTTGGGGCAGTGGATGTGAAATATTACTAATTTTGCAATGTGATTGTAAATGAAATTAGAAATGAAAGCGTTTATTGTGTATTGTCATCCGTCAGAAGATTCGCTGACGAGGCATCTTAGGGACGAGTTTATAAAAGGCATTGTGGATTCGTGCAACGAATATGTACTTTCGGATCTTTATAAAATGGGGTTCAAAACGGATATGACCGAAGAGGAGTATCTGAGGGACGCCAATTATAGAAATACGCCCGATGTGGCGGATGATGTAATAGCAGAGCAGGAGAAGATCAATTCTTCGGATGCAATTGTTTTGATATATCCTGTTTTTTGGACGGAAGCACCCGCAAAACTTGTTGGATGGTTTGACAGGGTGTGGTCTTACGGTTTTGCATACGGCAACAAGACTATGAAACTGCTCGACAAAGGATTGATTCTTTGCTCGGCTGGCAATTCTATCGACAGGCTCGAACAGTTTGGATTGCTTGGCAGTATGAAAAAAGTAATGTTTGGCGACCGGCTTATCAATCGCGTGAAGCAAACCGAATTTGTTGTCTTTGATAGCACTTCGAGAGAGAATGATTTAAGGACCAAAAACTGGGACGCAAATTTGAGGAAGGCGTATGAAAAGGGCAAATCTTTGTTTTCTGCGACACAGGAATCCTTTTCGCTTGACGACAGATTTTTCACCGTGGTTGACAATTCCGAAACTGGCGAAGTGTCTGACAAAACGATTTTCTCTTATCATCAAAAAGGCAACGTCATTTGGGCAGAATACTCAGGCGGAAGCATTGTAAAGGGTTTTCTATTAGGCACGATGGATGCCCATCACAATCTCCATTTTGATTACAGACATATCAACCAATCCGGCGACTCCAAATCCGGTTCGTGCGTTTCCTGTCCCAAGATGGAAAATGGAAAATTGAGATTCTATGAGAAGTGGAAATGGGACGGTGGCGAGAAGGGTACGTCAGTGATTGAGGAGGTGTAAGGAATTGCAACGCGATATTATTTGCCATCTGTGGCAGTTGTCAAGTAATCTTTGACAACTGAATTTATGTTTAACTCTTTTTCTTACAGTGTGTTAGATGTGTGCATATTGGTATTTTTTTCGAGGTGGTTGAGAATTGGTTTCATTTTTGCTAACTTTGCAGGGGCATAAATAACAAGGCAAACATATAGAATTATGAATAAGGAATGGTCTGAATTAAACAAAACAATGCAAAGCCAATTAAAGAGGAAAGACACTTACAAATTAGGCTTTGAAAAACTATTTGATTTGAGGGACAGTCTGATGGACA
>JAGCDD010000286.1 GCA_017651345.1 Bacteroidales bacterium
TCCTGCGCTTGGAGCGTGCCGCAAGTGAGGATTATTGAAAGCAATAAGAGTAATATTCTTTTCATAGTTAGTAATGGGATTAATGTGTGGGGCAAAGATAAGCAAAAAAGATTCTTTTTTTTCTATATTTTCAAAAAAAATCCATACTTTTGCGGTATGGAAAACATCAAGTTCATAGACCTCTTTGCCGGCATAGGCGGCATACGCTGCGGTTTCGAGAATGCGTTCCGAAAGGCAGGGTACGATACTCAGTGTGTGTTTACATCAGAGATTAAACCATATGCGGTAACAGTATTAAACGCCAACCATCCCGACGAAACTGTCAGCGGCGACATCACTAAAATTGCAGCCTCTGATATAAAAGATTTCGATTTTTTGCTTGCAGGATTTCCCTGTCAGGCTTTCTCATACGCGGGCAAGCGGCTTGGTTTTATGGATACAAGAGGAACGCTTTTCTTTGAAGTGGAGAGGATTCTGCGCGAAAAACGTCCATACGGATTCATCCTTGAAAACGTGGAAGGTCTTGTAACTCACGACCGCGCCAACCCAAAAAACAAAATTGGGCGCACTTTTACGACCATTCTCCAAAAACTTGACGAATTGGGCTACAAAGTTTCGTGGCGCGTATTAAACTCCAAATATTTTGGACTTGCACAAGAACGAAAACGCATTTATATTGTTGGAACTTTGGACGAGAAAGTTAGTCTTGATTTCTTTATGCCAAGGTATGCAAAAATAGGCGACATTCTCGAACACGGACAACCAACTGAAAACACGGAATTTATAAAACTGTTGCTCTCACATTATTCTTCGGAACAACTTAATGGCAAATCTATCAAAGACAAACGTGGCGGCAGCGACAATATTCATAGTTGGGACATCGAACTGAAGGGCGCAGTGTCGCAGGAACAAAAGAAACTCCTTGATATGATATTCAAAGAACGTCGCAAAAAGAAATGGGCGGCGGAGTTCGGCATCAGATGGATGGACGGTATGCCGTTGACATTGAAACAGATTTCGACTTTTTTTGCACATCCCGACCTTTACAATATGCTTGAAGACCTTGTGTCGAAGGGGTATCTGAAAAAGGAACATCCCAAAAAAATCGTCGTGCGACACACTGAACTCGGTGACCAAGAATCTCGTGAACAGGACACGACATTGCCACTTGGTTACAATATTGTTGCGGGCAAATTGAGTTTTGAAATTAGCAAAATTCTGTCTCCCGACGGCATTGCGCCTACGATGGTGGCAATGGATATGAAGAAAAACTATGTCGTTGATGGCGAAGGCCTTAGACCTTTAACACTTCGAGAAGGATTGCGACTTTTCGGTTATCCCGAAAACTTTAAATTTCCTGTTGACAACCTTCACGATGGCTACGACCTGTTGGGCAATACTGTTGCCGTACCCGTTATCCAAGCCGTTGCAGAAAGGTTGGAAAAAACATTTACCAAACATAAAGAACAAACGGAATATGAAGAAGGCTACCTCAGAGCAAGTGTTTGAAAAACTTCAAGCACAACTCAAAAAGAACCGCAATGGCGCGATAAAGTTTGAATTGTCTGATTTTGAAATCATTGTCAAGCAAAACAATGTCGTTGGCAACATTTTAGAAGAGTGGCTCGATAAGTGGATGACCGAAATGGGATTCAGCCACGATTACAACCACGCCCAATCCGCCCCTGATTTTTGGCTCGACATCGACAACCACGACACCGAATGGCTTGAAATCAAAGCATTTACAGGTTCGCCAAATTTCGACATTGCCAATATGATGTCGTACATCACCGAAGTGATAGAAAAACCGTGGAAACTTCATTCCAAGTATCTGTGCCTCAAATACAAAATGGATGAGGACACAGGCATCGTAACCGTTAGTGATGTTTGGCTAAAAAGTGTTTGGGAGATTTCGTGTCCAAGTGCTAAATGGGCAGTAAAAGTACAAGACAAAAAGGGTGTTATCTACAATTTACGACCTGCAACGTGGTATTCTACATCAACGTCATATCCTATATTCAAATGCCTTGAACATTTCTTATCCGCACTTGACTATGTGCTTAAAACATATTCGCCAACTGCCAAAATCGGTATGACTTGGCGGAAAGACGTTGTAAAAGCCTACCAAAAGCACTTCGGACAAACCCTTGATATTCCGTTGTGGCAAGATATTGCAGAGCAATATGCGGAAAAGAACGAAAAATAAACACAGACGTCGAATTTTACTAATATCCAATTATAATGTTAAGGCGCATTGCCATAATGATTGTCATACTTTGCCTGTCGCTGTTTGCGAAGGCACAGGACGACGCCGAAGATGAAGAGTTCGACGTCGTGGACAGCCTTTTGCGCGAGTACGCCGCCGCCACGTCCGATACGGCAAGGGTGAGGCTGTGCGTGGCTATCGGTATCAATTGTGAATCGCCTGACACTGTAATTAAATATTCCACAATTGGCATTTCATTGTATGACGGTAATAATTCGTGGTTTTTGCCACGTTTGTATGGCAATCTTGGATGGGCATACAGTTTTCAGGAACGACACGAAGAGTCAATAGCCAATTATAAGAAGGCTATTGATTTGAGTAAGGAAATTGGAGATGTCAATTACTCTGTTATGTCGATAGTTAATTTAAGCCATTGCTATAAGGAAGCAAATAATTTCTCAGAAACGTGGCTTGCAATTTATGAGGCGTTAAGGTTGTCGCAGCAATACTGCGACACATCTAATATATGTTATTGTTATTATTCGATTGCTTTCTTTTACAAAGAACTCAATATGGGGCAGCAGGGCATGGAAGCTGCCGAAAAAGGTTATGCATTGGCTCAGCAGGCGCACGATAATAAAGAAATGGGGGCGATGGCAGGGATTATGTGTGATTTGTTATGTGATGCAAAAGACGCTGCGTCGTGCCACGAGGCTATTGATTGGGGGCGTCGCTCGGTGGAATGTTTAGATACAGTGGCTGATTTGTATTTTGTGGCGTTGAAAAAAGATTCCTATAATTGTATGGTCAATGCATACCTTTACCTTGCTGACATCGAAGATAATAGTGCTTTCATAGATTCAGCAAGTCGTTATATTGCAGAAATCGATCGTTTAAGGTCGATGCTTGTTGAGAATGACGTGTATATTGTCAACCAAAACAACAAGGCGGAGGTCAGATATGCGAGAGGCGATTATAAAGGAGCGTTGAAAATACTCCTTGAAACTTTACAATTCTCCAAAGATGTTGAGATCGGTGCGTTTGATATGTTTCTATACAGTGATTTATCTCAAACATACTCCAAACTCGGCGACTACCGCAACGCCCTCAAATATTACGAACTTTTCCGTAAGGAAAAAGAGCCGATAAGTGGCGCAAAGGCAATGATGGAGGCGGCGGCGTTCCAAACGAGGGCTAATGTCGAAGTTGAACAAGAGGCGGCAGAATATGAA
>JAGCDD010000024.1 GCA_017651345.1 Bacteroidales bacterium
ACCAATGCAAGCGGTAAACTTATTTTTATAATTGCCTTCATTATTTTATTCTTTTTTGTATCTTCTTCGTTATCAATTTGTTCAATGTCCATTTTGTTTTTGTACTGTTTTCGTTTTTGAGTTTTACAAATTTACATTTTATTTGTATACACGTATCAATAATTGTACAATTTTTGCTAAGGAATCCGCATTTTTTGTATATTTGCGCTATAAAAAACGTTAAAACACCTTATTAATAATGGACAAAAAAGATTTGCGCATAATATATATGGGTACGCCCGAATTTGCAGTTGCTCCTCTCAAAGCGTTGGTAGACAATGGTTTTAATGTAGTTGCTGTGGTTACCGGCGAAGACAAGCCGCAGGGTAGGGGACGCACTATTAAGCCCACGCCCGTAAAAGAACTTGCAGTTTCGCTCGGAATACCTGTTTTGCAGCCCGCCAAACTCAAAGAAGAAGGTTTTCAAGCGGAATTGCGTTCGTATAAAGCCGATTTACAGGTAGTTGTGGCATTTCGTATGCTTCCCGAGGCGGTTTGGGCTATGCCTAAATTTGGCACGTTTAATCTTCATACTGCCATTTTGCCGCAGTATCGTGGTGCTGCTCCGATAAATTGGGCTGTGATTAACGGCGAAACCAAAACTGGCGTTACCACCTTTATGCTCGACCACGACATTGACACCGGCGGCATAATGCTGAAACACGAGGTTGACATTCTTCCCGAAGACAATGCCGGAACGCTTCACGACAAACTTATGGTGGTGGGTGCCGACCTTGTGGTAAAAACCGTGGAAATGATTCTTTCGGGCAACGTTAAAACCATTCCTCAGAGCGAATTAATTAAACCCGGAACTATCCTAAAACCCGCTCCAAAGATATTTAAAGAAGATTGTCGTTTGGATTTTTCTAAGAATGGAATATCCATTAAGAATCTTGTTCGCGGATTAAGTCCCTATCCCACAGCGTTTACCACTATTAAGGTAAAGGATAAGGATATGAGCCTCAAAGTGTTTGCTGTGGATTTTGAACCGTCGAAAGGCATTGCCGAAACAGGTAAACTCTTTACCGATAACAAAACTTTTATCAAAATTTCTTGTGCCGATGGATATGTTCAATTGCTTGATATCCAATTAGAAGGGAAAAAGAGGATGGGTGTAGTGGATTTTTTGAGGGGCGTGAAGTTATAAATAATTAACAAATCTCTCCATTCCGTTGCGTTTCTGCTCTGTGAGTTCGTAACTGATATTTTGGGTGTAATATTCCATTGGGTTAAACTCCTTGATAAAGCGATGGTGGTAGAAATCTATCACCGCAGGAATGTTGTGTACACCTATGCCAAGGGCTTGATTAAATGATTGTTGCATGTCGTTGTCGACGGGCTTTGAGGATAACCACGCCGCAAATACAAAGGGCAAACCCGTGAATTTTATCCACTCTTCGGCAAGGTCGTAAACGTGGGTGTGCGGTTTTATGGTGAAACAACGGTCGCCAATTACCACTCCGGCGGTGTCGGCAGCAATTTCGTTTTCGTAACCCGCCTTGCTCTGAACCCATTCGGGCGATATGTGCCAATAATTTTCGGCAAGAACTTTTACAAGGCGAACGCTCGTAGCCGATTGATAATCAAGAAGTATGCGGTTGATTTGAGGTAGGGGAGAGTCGCTTGCAAGTATCACCGAGCGCACTTTGTCTTCGGCACCAATGCAATAATCCGAAACTATGTGATATTCTTTTAGTTGCGGAATTATTCCCACAGGAACAAGAGCAATATCGCAACGGTTTTCTAACAATGCACGCGCACATTCCGAAGGGTAATTGAGTATAAGTTCGCAATTTTGCTTAATAAATTCGGAATGCTCTAAACCATAGAGCATTGGCAGCGTATTGTAGTACGAAACGGCAACAATCTTGATTTTACTCATAACTAAACTGTTTGATTGTCAATCTTTTCTGCCTCAATTTGCGACCATGCAGCCGCCACCGCCGAAATGCCGCCTGTAAACACGGCGAAAAATGTTCCGCACATTATATAAAGTGTGAGGGTGTAAATTGCGCCGTTGGTAATTGTGAGCCAACGGTAACGGTGAATTACACGTGCGCTCTCTTTGGTGTCGCGGCGGTAACGCTCGTTGTTGTAGTCCATAAACGAGTATCCAAAATAATAACTATTTATAAGAAAAACCACCACAGGCATTACAAAACCAATTACTGGAATAAAACTTGCTACAAAGCAAACAATCAATAGAAATGTCTGTTTTAAAGTGTTTTTGAGGGCGATTTTTACACCACGCCAAATATCTTTAACGGTTTGTTTTGCGCTGAATCCAAATTCGCGACCTGTTAAATATGTATCAGTTTTTTCGGACATATTGGTGTATATCGGCGACATACACAATATTACTAAACTACCACCCAAAAATATAAACGCAAGGTAGCATATAATCTTGGTAATCACTGTGGTAGTGCCGCTGACAAAACTTCCCCATCCGCCTTCCAACTGCCAACTTTCTGTAATTTTTTCGTTGAGCCAATCCGACAGATTTCCACTGTAATGCCATATTAGCCAAACGCATATTACATTGATAATCATCGGGATGATGAAGAATTTCCACATTTTTTGAGCGGAGATTATGCCAAATGCGTGGCTGTATCCGCCGAGTCCGAGTTGTATTTGTTTGCCTACTGAAACCATTTTGTTTGCTTTTGCCGCAAAGTTACGTTTTTTTTGTTGAAACGAATGCACATATTATTTTTTTTACTATCTTTGTTTTATCAAAAATTTATCTGTTAACTTAAAAATATTATTGATATGAGACTTACAGGACGTAGAGAGAGCAGCAATGTGGAAGATCGCCGCGGCGGCTCTTCGGGTATGCGTATGTCTACCGGCAAAAAAGGTGGCTGCGCAGGTATTATAATGCTGATTATCGGTGCGTTGATTTGGTGGAAAACCGGCGACAGCACAATGTTTGTCAACAACCTCGGCATAGGTCAGGGCACCACTACCGAGCAAACCACCACCAACACCGGCACCAACAAGGCGCAAGACGAACTCGCTGTGTTCGCTTCGCGCATTTTGGCTTCTACCGAAGATATTTGGACAAGCATTTTCCAACAAAACGGTATGACCTACCAAAAGCCCAAAATGGTGATTTTTAGCGACGCCGTTAACACTGGCTGCGGCTCGGCTTCATCGTCAACTGGTCCGTTCTATTGCTCTGCTGATCAGAAACTTTACTTAGACCTCTCGTTCTTTACCACAATGAAACGTCAACTCGGTGCAGAGGGCGACCTTGCATACGCCTACGTTATTGCTCACGAGGTTGGTCACCACGTAGAATACCTCACAGGCTTGCTTTCAAAACTTCATCAACAGATGGATCGCGCACGCTCCGATGCTGAGGCAAACGCCATTTCGGTTCGTATCGAGTTGCTTGCCGACTTCTACGCAGGTGTTTGGGGACATTATGAGAACAAAACTTTCAAATCGTTTGAAGATGGCGACCTTGAAGAGGCTATCAACTGCGCACATCAGATTGGCGACGACTATCTGCAAAAATCGGCAGGTTACCGCACTATCAACCCCGAATCATTTACCCACGGCACATCGGCGCAGCGTATGAAATGGCTAAAACTTGGTCTTCAAACTGGCGACCTAAGTCGTGCTAATCAGATACTTACTTGCAGCGAAAGCGAATTATAAAAAAAATTTAGTTTTTTTTGTGGATTTTTATGTGATTATTACTCTATATGGTGTAATTTAATTTTAAAAATAATAAAAAATGGCAGAAGAAAATTCATTTAAAGAAAATCTCAATTGGAAAAAACTTTCAATTGACGCAGTTAACACAATTATTGCAACCGCAATCGGTATTATTCTCGGTCTTTTGGTAGACAAATGGCGCGAGAATGTCAACAATCAAGAAAACTATCAAAAAGTGATTGTTGCCACCATCGTCAACCTCGAAAATTATAAGAGTCAGATTGAGAACTTGGAGTCGTATGTTGATTATAGCAACGATGAGTTTTTAAATCTTTACAGCGAGGAGTTTGAGGAAACCGATTCCACAATGGATGAAATAACCTATTTATTTTTTGCAGAAAATTTCCAACAGCAAGACCGTTGGATAGAGGAAAACTTTATCACCAACGGCGGATTTATTGAGGATGCCGACCTGCGCCTCAAAATCGGTAACGTTTATTCGCTTATCGACTTGTGCAAAAATAGTTTTGCTAATCTCAAATCCATTTCTGACAAAGCCTACGACAAGTATTTGGATATTTACGTAAACGAGGATAGCAACAAAGCATTTGATAAGTTGATTACCGACAAGGAGTTTATGGCTTATTCAAGTGCAATTACCGAGACGAAATACAATGTTGACACTTGGCTAAAAAGTATCGACGACCTGACACAAGAGATTGTTAAAATCGCCAACGCCGACGAAAAACAGTTGAACGATATGCGTCAGTCGTCGAAAAAGATACTTGATATGATATCCAAAAGCCGCGAAGAATAATTTTTAATATATGGAAATCAAAAAATACTTTTCGGCAGAATACCTCTTGCAGATGTTTCGCGACACCTGCAAGAGATTTCCCATTTCGGTGGGATTAGCCTTTTTGTTGTTTATCACAACATTTTGCGCAGTTTGTGAGGTGGATTGGAGCGAACAAACGTGGTTTTTCCTAATTTTTTACACCGTATCAGGCTGTGTGCTAAACGTTTCGCTTAGTATTTGGGGCGAAGGTTGCGCTAAAAAACCGCTTAAAGCATTAGTTATTTGTGTTGTAAATATCTTATGGTTAGCGTATTGTATTTATGCCGCTTTTGATTTTCCATATAATCATAAAGAATGGCTCAGTATGCCGGGATTATGCGCCTTTTCGGTGGCAGTGCTGCTCTCGGTATATTGTCTGCCATTTTTCCGTAGCAAAAGCGATGCTCCTTTTTGGAATTTTGCTACAAACTTTACCGGCGTAACCCTCGGCTCAATAGTGGCTGCGGGTGTGCTTGCAGGTGGAATTTCCTTGCTTTATGCCGCTGTAATTGTGATATTTAATCTCGGCGAAGTAATCAAGCCGATTATCGTAATCGACAGTTTTCTTTTGTGCTTGGTGATGCCGCTGTTGATAATGGGTCAGATTCCGCCCAAAGAGCAAATCTACAACGATACCAACATAGGTCTCAACAAGTTTTTCCGTGGGGTAATCAAATTTATGTTTATCCCCTTGTTGGCTATGTATCTTTTGGTGCTATATCTCTATGGATTAAAGAGTTTAATAACATTTGAACTGCCAAACGGATGGGTTTCTACCTTGGTTTCGGTGTCGATGTTTTTTATGGTGCTTATTTATATGGTGCTGTATATCAGTGACTCGTATAAAGAAGACAAACTAAGCGGATTTTTCGTTAAATATATTCCGTGGATAATGATTCCCCTTGTGCTGTTTATGAGCGTGGGCGTATTTCGTCGTTTCAACGATTATGGAATCACCATTCCACGACTTTATCTGCTTATCGTAAATATTTGGTTTCTTGCTATTTGCGTATATTTTGCTGTTGCAAAACGCAAACGTATGATATTGATACCGGCATCGTTTTCGGTGTTGTTTGTGGTGTTCTCGTTTGGTCCGCTGAGTGCCGCCAACATCACGCTAAAATCGTTGCGTACCTCTGTAACCGATTGGTTAGCAAAAGAAAACGCACAATTGCCTTTAACTGATACCGCCTTTGAAAATCTTGTAAATCAATCTGCCGATAGCATTCGTGCATTTGAAATAGGTTCAAAACTTGCCTATATCACTCATAATTTCCCAGAAGAAAAATATTCCGACATTGTTGACGATCGTGTTTCGGAATATCGGTTGCGCAACCCCGAATTACCTCGCGTAGATAATTCAGTAATGTGCAATGGTAAAGATATTTCGGGTTATTATTATCTTTATAATCTTCCTATTGAGCATAATTTAGATGCCCATTACACCAAGTTTTATTATGTATCTCCTAAATCGTATTACACCGATGAAGAAATGCTGCAACCCATTATAAAACATAGTTTTACGCCCATTGACACAAATACCCGCTTTACTTTTGAGGTTTCGCGCGATACGTTGATGGAGCGTAGTCGAAAATTTGCAGACTATATTACCCTCAAAAACGATTCGGCATTATACTTTTTGCGCGAATACTCTCTTGATATTAAGCACGATAATTGTAGGTTGAGCACCGAGGGGTATTTGTTTGTGAAATAGGGGGTTACATATCGTTACACAAACATTGCCATGTACATGGGAATATAACTGTCGTTTTCGTTGCGAGCAAACTCCTCGGCAATGGTAGATTTGCCAACTCGTCTTGCCCCTTTGATAAGCAAAGCGGTTGTTCCGTTTCGGCTCTCTTTCCAACGGAGCATTTCGTCATATATCTTACGTTTAAAAACCCTTTTGTTTGCGTCCATAACATGCCTTTTTTTGTTGTTGACAATGCAAAAATAATCACTTTGTATGGAATCTCAATATTTTTTCGGCGATATATGTATGGAATCTCAAAGTTTTTTCGGTAGATTATGTATGGAATCTCAAATTTTTTTTAGCGAAATATGTATGGAATCTCAAAATTTGACGCAAAATGATGTATAGAATATCAAATGGAGGGGGGAGTAATTTATGTAATTGGGATTAAGATAATGGCGGTTAAATTAATGGGAATTGAAGGGGAAAACTTTTTGCACGTTGATTTTTTTTATATATTTGTGGGTATATTTGGTTATAAAGCGCACAACCGAGATAGAAAATACAGATAAGGAGATTGATAGTATGGTTTACAAGTTGTACGGATTAACTGATGAGGAGATGGGGATAGTGTAAAACAAATAAACTAAACATGATGGATAAAACACCCAACATATCGACAGAATTATTATCAGCGGTAAAAGCCATAAAAACTGCCATTTTGCAAAGTCAGTACCGTGCTGCACGGAGCGTTAATCGCGAACAATTGTCGCTTTACTTCGGCATAGGACACTATATATCAGAACATTCCAGAAAGGGATATTGGGGTACAGGCGCAATCGACCGCATTAGCGAACAATTACAAAAAGAATTGCCGGGGCTAAAAGGGTTCAGTAGTACAAGTATAAAAAAAATGCGGCAGTTTTACGATGATTGGCATAGCCTAATCCGACCGCCGTTGGCGGTCGATTTGTCTGCAACAATAAATCGGTCGCCATCGGCGGTCGATTTAGATATTATTGATTATACGGCATTGACGAAAATAAATTGTTCGCCGATGGCGAATGATTTTAATTTTGAGGAGTTTTTATCTTTGAGTTTTACTCATCATATAGAGATAATGAATAAAACAAAAACTCCTGATGAACGTTTATACTACATCCATCAAACAGTTGTAAACCAATGGGATAAATACAAACTGCGCGAAATGCTCAAAGCCGATTTGTACCACAACCAATCGTTGCTACCAAACAACTTTGCTAAATCGATACCCGACAAAAAGTCGGCGTTGAAGGCTCTTGAAATGTTCAAAGACGAATACCTCCTCGACTTTATCAACGTGGAAGAAATAGGCGAGCGCGACCGCGCCGACATTGACGAGAAAGTGGTGGAACAGGCTATTATCCATAACGTCAAGAACTTTATTATGACTTTCGGTAAAGATTTTACCTTTGTCGGCAACCAATACCATTTGGAGAAATACGGGCACAGCGCATATCCCGACCTTCTGTTCTACAATCGTGAACTTGCCGCATTGGTGGTGGTGGAATTAAAAAAAGGTGAGTTTAAACCCGCCTATCTTGGTCAATTGAGTGCATATCTCAGAATCCTCGACACCGAAGTTAAAAAGCCGTTTGAAAATCCGAGCATTGGCATTATCCTCTGCAAACAAGCCGACAAAAGTTATGTAGAATTTCTTATTCAGGGTTATAACAACCCTATGGGCGTTGCCACTTACAAAACCGCCGAAGACGTGCGCAAAGTGCTTCCAAGCGAAGAAGATTTGCGGAGGGTGTTAAACGAGGAAGTGTAGACAAGTCTGACATTTGTTAGCAAATGATGAGTAAAATAACTAATCTTTTTTTTCAAAAATCCGAATACACTTAATCAAAAAATATCTTATATTTGTAATGTCCTCCGCATCCAAAAGCCCACACGGGCGGAAGGGGTAGAAGGACGTTATATATAAAAGGCGTTACTTAACGCTTTGTTTTTGACACTCTGAAACTCTAATTTTTTTATCTATGTATAAAGAAGATACACTAACATATTTATCCTCACTATATCGTCTTGAAAACCCAACTTTCGCTCAGATAAGAGATTTAACACAAAAACATATTGATAATTTGCCGCAAGATGTTGTTGCTGAATTTTGCAACCCCAATAATCAGGTTTTGCTCAATAATGTTTTTGAAGATAAAGATATACAAGATTTTTTTAATCAACCCATAATTAACATTATTGATTATGGTTGTGGACTCGCCATCTCTACTTTGTGTTATATTGATTATTTACACACTAAATACAATTGGCAGATAATTCAATCTGTAACTTTGATTGAACAATCATCAGTTTGTTTAAAACGGGCTGAAATTAATACTTCTGTAATGTTACCTGACGCGGAGATTAATTTAGTTAACAAATCATTGGATCAATTATCGGAAGATGATGTTAAGTGTAGCCAAGATATTCCAACGTTACATTTATTCTCAAATGTATTTGATTCTAACTGTAACTTCGATTTAAAGAAATTTATTGATTATATTCAAAAACAGATAAATGGTTATAATCAGTTTGTTTGCATTAGTCCATATCTTAATAAAGATAACCAACTGATTGCGTTTGCTGATGCCATTAGCGGTAATCAATCGATTTCAAAGCGTTGTCAAAAATATCATTTAAAGGCAGAGAACAAATGGTTTCGTAAGATTATATTTAATAAAGAAATAGAATCAAACGAATTTGATGAATCTTCCGAAGTTGTTTATAGTAGTGATGGAACAAAATTGATTCGTTTTAAGAATTCTCAATTGAAACTCTACGAGATAAGGGAAGGAACAAAAGTGATATGTGACGATGCTTTTAATTTTCATTTTAGTGATTTTGATTTGGATTATCCTAATAGATTGGAAGAAGTCAAAATTCCTAATTCGGTTACAACAATAGGAAGAAATGCTTTTAAAAATTGCATTTTTTTAACTCGAATAGTAATTCCAGATTCCGTTACAATAATTGGTAGTAATGCTTTCGATAATTGTACTTCTTTGCGAGAAATTATTATCTCGAAAGCATTAACTACAATAAATGATAATGCTTTTATCAATTGTAAATCCTTACAAACAGTAGCGATTCCCGCTTTTGTTACTACTATTGGTAAAAGGGCATTTTGGAATTGTTCTTCTATTAGACAGATTTCTTTTCCTAAGTGTCTTTTGGCAGTTAAAGATAGCGCTTTTGCATTCTGTAATAATCTAGATTCTATTTTTTTTAATGATTGTCTTAGTCTTATTAGTATTGGCGATAATGCTTTTTTTGGATGTACTTCGCTACACAATATCGACATACCGAACTCTGTTATTTCAATTGGTCATTATGCATTTGCATATTGTAAAAAATTACAGCAAGTTGTAATTCCTAACCCAAAAGTAATTATTAATAGAAATTCGTTTATACACTGTGATTTACTTAATCCCTTAATAAATCAGAATGTTGAAAAAATATTGATTAAAAAGGTTGTAATTAATAATTTTCGGGCATTTAAAAGAGAGGAAATATTTTTTGATGATTTTAATTGTATTATTGGACGAAATGATACTGGTAAATCAACAATTTTTGCTGCATTGGATTGGTTTTTTGACAGGGATAAAGAATTATATGAAAGTGATTTTAATATGGAGTGTTTACCTAATGGTAAGGTTGGCTCCAAAACTTATGATAAATTGTGTATTTCAGTGGAAGTCTATTTCAATAGACATAATATTACTGACAGTTCTTTTATCTTTAATAAAGATTTTTTGAATAAAGATGGTTATCTTTGTATTAAGAAGTTTATGTACCATCCATTATCAAAAGAAGTAAGACAACGAATGGGTTATTCGATTAAAATATATCCATTTAATCGCTCAAATAAAATTTTTTCAGACTATTCATTAGATGAATTGAAAAAAGAAATATCATTAAATGACAATGTCGATAATATCATGTCGAAACTAGAATTTCTTAAAAACGAAGAAGAATATGAGGGAAACGAAATAAAAAAACAATGGTATCATTTTAAAATTTTATCAATACAACAGAAAATATATGGTTCTCTATATTATAAATTCTCTTCAAAAAATAAAGAGATTAATAATCAATGGTTAGAGTTTGATAATCGACGTTCACAACCATTTCATTTAGATTGGTTTGAAACTTTTAAAGTTTATATATTTACACCTAATACTCCTTTGAAATATTACTTAAATAGTTTATTGCAAATTCGTTATCGTAATCAAATTGAGAATATAAAAGCATCATTGGCAGATGATCTTTCTTCTGATCTATCTGATAGATATAATATTTCCGAAAAGATTGAATTTAAATCAGATGAAATTGTGGATTTATTTTCAGAAAATAGTTTGTTATTTAAAAACAGTAAACATTCTATTAATGTTCCAATTTACAATAGAGGAGAAGGATTTCAAGTTCAAATTAAAAACGCAGTTTTCAGATTGCTTGCAGAAAAACAATCCTCCGCAACTGATCATATTATTTTTATTTTTGAAGAACCGGAAACTCATTTACATCCATCTGCGCAAAAAGAGTTTTATGAAATCATAAATAATCTTTCTAAAAACTCTAATTATCAGGTTTTTCTCGCTACTCATTCTCCGTATATTGTAAAAAAATTGGAAAATGACCAAATAAAACCAATTGTAGTGAAACGTCAAGAAGGATATAATGAATCTAAAACAAGAACAATTGACGAACGGGTCTTGCCATACGTTTCGATGAACGAAATGAATTATATAGCGTTTGATGAACCATCAATAGAATATCATATCGAACTATTTGGATATATTCATAATAAATTGATTTATAAGTTTGAGAATGATAATAATTTTGCAACAAATTGGGAATTAACTATGACTCAACCGAATCGTAATGGAGGTCAAGATATAGTAGGTGTTACTTATATCAAAGGAGTAGATTTGTGGTTTGAAAAGAGTTGTGGAGCGCGAAAATATAGATGGTTTGAAACGAAGAATTATAAGGAGGAAAGAAGAACTTTGCCTTATTGTGTACGTAATAACATTGATCATCCATTGAAAACAGATGATACAAGCAAAACCAATGGACACAAGGCCTTTGTCAATAATAATAAATATTTTAAACCATGGATTATTAAAGAAAGCATTGAACTAATGCGCCATGCTATAATCAATAATCCAGATATATTTAATGATAACTAACTATGACCAATACAATCCTCACCCCAAAATCTCAGTCCTTCCTCGATTGGTTCACATACAGCGATAATTCCATTGATGGGCAGAGCCGTAAAAAGGCGTACACTTTTATCGAAAGCAACCTTGTGGCTGATAGCGATGTTGGTTCGGTTAAGGCGTTGCAGCAAATTCACGCTTATATTTTTGGCGGATTGTACGATTTTGCGGGCAAAATTCGCACTAAGACTATTTCAAAGGGTGGTACGATGTTTTGCCTTGCGGAATATTTGCACGATAATCTCAAAAACATTGAACAGATGCCCCAAAATACTTTTGACGAAATTGTTAGCAAATATGTTGAAATGAATGTTGCTCACCCTTTTATGGAGGGCAACGGTCGCAGTACAAGAATTTGGCTCGATTTGATTTTCAAACATTCGCTTAAAAAATGTGTAGATTGGAGCCAAATCGACAAAAACGATTATCTCAACGCAATGCAAAAAAGCATTGTTGACGATTCTGAAATCCGTTCGTTACTTCGCAACGCCCTGACCGACAAAATAAACGACCGCGAACTTTTTATGAAAGGCATAGATTATTCGTATTATTATGAGCAAAATTAATTTTGTTTTTTCATCTTTATATCTTATATTTGCAGTAGTTATAACATTTAAAAATTACCAATTATGAGAAAAGATTTCGGTGCAAAAGCCATCCTTTTTCCGATGCCTGTACTTATTATCGGAACTTACAACGAAGACGGAACTCCCAACGCTATGAACGCCGCTTGGGGCGGAATTGCCGACGATACAAAGATTTCGATTTGCTTGTCGCCGTCGCACAAAACCGTGGCTAACCTTAAAAACAAAAAGGCGTTTACCGTGCAGGTGGCCGACGTTAAACATTTGGCGGCTTGCGACTATGTGGGCATCGCCTCGGGCAACAAAACCGCCGACAAGTTTGCCAAAGCCGGTTTTCACGCCACAAAATCGTCGAAGGTAGACGCTCCTCTTATCGACGAACTGCCTTTTGCCCTTGAATGTGAGGTAATTAGTTACGACGACGCTACTTGCCGTCTTTTGGGCGAAATCGTAAACGTTACTGCCGACGAATCTGTGCTTACCGACGGCAAAATTGATATTGCTAAACTCAACCCGTTGGTATTCAATCCTGTGGCTCATACTTACCATACCATTGGCGCGGCTGCGGGCAACGCTTTTTCTGATGGTAAAAAATTAATGTAATATGCAGTATTCTTATACTACATCAGGCACTTGCTCTAAGGCAATTACTTTTGATAAAGACGAAGACGGAGTTATCACCAACGTAAAATTTTATGGCGGATGTCCGGGAAACTTGGCAGCAATTTCAAAACTTGTTAACGGTATGACAGCCGACCAAATCAACAATATTCTTGCTGGAAACCGTTGCGGAGGCAAACCCACTTCGTGTGCCGACCAATTGGCTAAGGCGGTTACATCTGTTTGATTATGATTAAATTAGGATTTCTTTCTATGCTGTTTCCGTTTATTTTCGGATGTTCAAATATTCCGATTGAGGGGTTAAAATCGTTGGAATTTGGCTATTCTGATGGTCGCCGCATAAAGGCTGTTTACAAGATAGATAGCGACAGCACAGGCT
>JAGCDD010000287.1 GCA_017651345.1 Bacteroidales bacterium
AATACAAACTTGTAGATGAGTCAACAGGGGTGAAACTATACTCCAACGGATGGTGGCTCTTGTTGATTAGGGTTGCAAATCCGTGTCCGGGTTCACCGGTGCGTATCAATTGCATACGTAAATCTTTGTCAGATTTGTTGACTGTATCGAGAAGATTCTTAAGAGTTGCTATTTTATTATTATCCACATAGTTGGCAGCCGAAAGCAAGAGATGTTCTTTTTCTTGACTAATGAAAAACATTCCGTAGTTGCCATTGTCTTGACTTCTGTCTTTGTTGTCGGCGTGCTGAAGTATGTTTTGCAGTATCTCTATCATTGTGCTGTAGACGCGGGTCTTTAGCACTTTTGATGTGGTAATCTGACGGCTTAGTATGCTCATCAGGTTTTTGAGGTTGTCTTGCTTAAGTATGCCGTTGAAATTTAGCAATATATTATTGTCGGTGAGTATCTTATGAAATTTGATTATGTCTTTTACCGACCATTGCTCATATTCTTGGCGTTCTTCTTCGGAGTCTTCTACCTGACTTTGAATTTTGTTGTATGGTATGCTGAGATGCAAGTAGAAAAACGAATATTCATTGTCTAACTTTACAAACTCGTAGCGGAATTTGCGTCCCGATTTGCGAGCCATCTCTATAAGACCTAATCCTGCACCGCCTTTCGACGAGAATGTACCATTGTCCAACACCTGACGTGAATACTCCTTAAGGCTTTCTGCGTCTAAATTGTTGATTTTCTCTATTTTGTCTTTAAGGCTGTCGATGGTGTCGTTTTTGATAAGGTTTCCGGAGGTGATATAGTACGCAAATTTCTTTTTTCGCATTATAAATAGTCCTTCGTTGTCGTTTTTGCGGTCGGTGATTTTTTCTTGATGGCGGGTGATGTTTTGCAAGCACTCCACCATTATAAAATATATTCGTTTTCGGATTAAAATTTTTTCGCGACTTTGGCCAATGTTGTTTTCGGCGAGGCACAGTATATTTTCGGCTATTGCCGAGTTTACATTACCTCTATATATGTATTCAAGGCTGTCGTTGGATACATACTTGGTTAGTTGGTATGCTATTTCGTTTTTTACCGCTGTGTCTTGCTCTGACATTTTGCCTGCTTTTTAGAGGTGGTTTAATTTCGTTGTTTAATAGTTTCCGTGTTTAAACGGATTGATGTGTTTTAATGTTACTCAAATTTACTTTATTTTTAGTTTTACAAATATTTTTCCGTCAAAATTTGAGCCAAATCTTCATACTTATTGTCAATTTTTATTGACTTTTTAGATTTTTTCATACACTCTTTGAGTGTTTCGGGCAAGTCGGGTGTTACTCCAGTAGACTCTTTTACCACGTCTAAGAATTTGGCGGGGTGGGCAGTTTCTAAGAATATGCCTTTGATGCCGTGATTTGATGCAAGGTATTTTTCGATTCCAAGGAAACCTACTGCGCCATGTGGGTCGAGTGTGTAACCATATATGTCTCTTACCTGCTGCATCTTTTTGCGTGTTTGGTCATCGGTAAAACTATATCCCTCAATGGTTTGATGCATCTTTTTAGAATCGTGGTCAAATATGATGTCCAAACGTTCAAAGTTGCTCGGGTCGCCTACGTCCATTGCGTTGGATATTGTCTGTTTAGATGGTTTTGGTGTGTATATGCCTGATTCCAAATAATTTGGAACTGTGTCGTTGATATTTGTGGCTGCCACAAATTTATTAACTTGCAATCCCGATTTCCAAGCGAGGATACCGCCTGTGAGGTTTCCAAAATTGCCGCTCGGTACACAAATGGCTGTGTCGTAGTCTTTTGCCTGAGCCACTGCGTAATAGTAGTAGAAACTTTGAGGTATCAATCGTGCAATGTTGATAGAATTGGCAGAGGTGAGGTGAAAACGGTTTTTGGTGTCGAAATTTGCAAACGCTGTTTTTACAAGACGTTGGCAGTCGTCGAACACTCCGTTTACTTCTAATGCTGTGATGTTGCCTCCGTTGGTGGTGAGTTGCTTCTCTTGAATTTCGCTCACCTTGCCGCTCGGGTAAAGAATTATAACGTCCACGCCAGGTACGTTGAGAAAACCTCTTGCCACTGCACTACCTGTATCGCCCGATGTGGCTACAAGTATTACGGTTTTTTCGTTGTTTTTTTGCGAAAAATATCCGAGGCAACGTGCCATAAACCTTGCTCCAACGTCTTTAAACGCACATGTGGGACCGTGGAAAAGTTCCAACGAAAATACCTTGTCTTTTACCTGCACAAGCGGAATATCGAAATTGAGCACCTCGTTGCAGAGGTTTTTAAAATCGCTGTCGGGAATTTCGTCGCCGACGTATTTTTTACCTACTTGATAGCCAATTTCGGGAAGGCTCATGTCAAATAGGTTTGCCCAAAAATCGTTGCCCATCGAGATATACTCCTGAGGCATATAAAGACCTTTGTTGGGTGCGAGACCGCGTTTTACTGCGTCTTCAAACGATACAATATGGTTTTTGTCGCGTGAACTTATATATTTCATCTCTAAATCTCTGTTATTCTTTGAAAAACTCGTTGTGAAGTGCTTCGAGAGCGTTTTGTGCGTCGCTGCTCTTGATTACTATCGACACGTTGATTTCGCTGCTGCCTTGAGCAATAAGGTGAATGTTTACATTGTGTTTGCCCAATGTGGTGAATGCTCTACCGGTAACTCCGGCAGCGTTTTTCATTCCTTCGCCCACCATTGCAAGTATCGAGTAGCCTGTTTCGGCTTTGATGGGCAGGATTGATTTCTTGCCTTTGATTTCAAAGTCGAACTCTTTGTTGATGGCTTCTACTGCCTTGTCGGCATCGCGTTCGTTGATTACTATGTTGATAGCCATTTCGGAGCAAGCCTGCGAAATGATTATTACGTTGACGTCTTTGAGTGCGTTGAACAATCGTCCTGCAATACCGCTGTTGCCCACAAGACCTGTGCCTGTGAATGATAGCATTGCGATGTTGTCCATTGTTGAGAACGATTTTACAGGGTTTTTGATGTCGGTGGCGTTGGTTACCAATGTGCCTTTTTCGTCGGGATAGAATGTGTTGAGTATCACCATAGGAATGTTGGCGTCCAAAACCGGCTTAACAGTTGGAGCGTAGATAACTTTTGCGCCGAGGTTAGAAAGTTCGAGCACTTCGCGGTACGACATTTTTTCCAACGGACGTGCGTTTTTGATTTTGCGAGGGTCGGCGGTGTAAATACCGCTTACGTCGGTCCAAATTTCAAGTTTCTTGGCGTTGAGAGCTGCGGCGTAAAGTGCTGCAGTAAAGTCGCTTCCGCCACGTCCAAGAGTTGTGGCGTATCCTTTTTCGTTGCGAGAGATAAAGCCTGGGGCAACGGTGATTTTGTTTTCGGGATTGTAAGCGGCTGCAATATTTTTGTAGGTTTGCGAACGGTTGACATCTTCTTTGCCGTTTTCAAACTTGGTGATTATCACTTCTGACGAATCCAAGTATCCTACGCTACCGTTGTGTATTGTAAGATATTGGAAAATAATTGCGTTCGACATTTTTTCACCGAAACTTACCACAATATAGTATGCCCTCTGCGAAAGTTCGTTGAGCATATACACAGCTTCCAATACTTTTTCGAGTTGATCAATGTGGTGGTCAATTATAGCTTTTAAATTGCCCTGTTCGTCAACTGCAAAAAGTTGGTCGATAAAGTCGTGATGGCGTTTTTTTATCTCTGTGCAAACTTTTTTATATGTTGTGTCTTTTTTGGATGCTTTGTCGGCGGCTTCTTCGAGCATGTTGGTTACTTTACTCAGTGCCGAGCATACAATTATCTGATTGTCGTCTGTCTTTTTTAATATCTC
>JAGCDD010000288.1 GCA_017651345.1 Bacteroidales bacterium
CAAATATCATTAGATGAACAATGTACTAATTCAGAAAATATTGACTTTACTTTGATGCTCAATTTCGACGGCTACCCAAAAGAATATACACACCACATCACAGCCAACGCCCAAACCGAAGATTTTGAACACGATGGCGAAATACCTAATACATTGTCGGTTAATTCGCGCCGTCCTTGGATAATTGGCACCTCAGATCCTTATGCTGGCAAATATTGTTTTGAAAGCGGAACAATCCCCGACCAAGCCAACACCTATTTTAAAATAGACATCAACAATTATCAAAACGATACCATAACTTTTTGGGTAAAAACATCTTGCGAAGAATATTACGCATCCACCGACACATATTTCGACCATTTGGAATTTGCTATAGATGGCGAAGTCAAGCAAAAATGGGCAGGAGTAACCCCGTGGACCGAAGTCCGAATTCCCATTCAAGCCGGCTCACACACTCTCAAATGGTTGTATTATAAAGATGGCGTTGGCTCGGAAAACAACGACAAAGTGTGGGTAGACAATATCACATTTCCGCCCAGCTCATATATTAATCAAAATAATATTCCAAATATTACGGCTACGCTTCCATCGTGGCTCACTATCACTGATAATGGTGACGGAACAGCCAAGATATCAGGCATTTCGCCAAACGAATATTCAATCGACGACATTGTGATAACAGCCAAATACAAACAAAAAACTGAGGTTCAAAAGTTTTCGATCACCACAGGCAAACTCGATACTACAGTTAGCAACAATCCTAAATCAGACTTTGTCCGCATATTTCCGTTGCCGGCAACAAATTTCATCACAATCGAAATCAACGGCTCTTTATCGTACAACCGCTTGCGCCTATTTGACACTAATGGAAAAATTGTAAGCGAGCAAAACATTGATTCACAACAAAATACTCTATATCTAACACAATGTAAATCGGGTATTTACATTTTAGAATTGAATGGCGACAGCGGTAAAATTCGTCGCAAAATAGTAGTGGTAAAATAGAAACTATTCCGAGAGAACAAACTCTACTCTACGGTTCAACGCCCTTCCTTCTGATGTGGTGTTGGTAGCCATAGGAGTGGTTTTGCCCAAGGCACGATACGATAATCGCGATGGAGAAATGCCCACCATCAAAAGATAATTGTAAACTGTACGACAACGTTTTTCGCTGAGAATCATATTAAACTCGTTGTTGCCAACAGCATCGGTATGACCTTTAAGTTCAATTTTATACTGCGGATACTCAGTTAAAAATAATGCAAGTTGACGCAAAACAGCTTCGCTCGAAGGAGAAAGCTTTGCCGAATTAAATTCAAAATTGACATTTTCAAGCACTTGAGGCACACCTGTTTGTATCTTTTCGATACGGATATCCTTGTATGTGGGAGGCGTGTATTCCGACGAATCGGGTGTAATCACTTGCATATCGTAGAAAAAGCCTTTTTTCTTGATAGTTAGCAAATATTCCTGATCTTCGTTTACTTGAGTAGAAACTGCATATTCGCCATTTTTCTTGGTTTCATCATGAGCGGTTTCAAATGTTTTAAGACCTGTAAGTTCTACACTAACATTAGGCACTGGCTCGCCTTGTTCGTTGGTAATCTTACCCTTGATAAGCAAAACTTGGTTTGGGCTTGCCTCGGGAGGAAGGTCGGAACAATAAATATCCCAACCGCCTTTGCCACTGAGAGTTTTCGACGAAAAATATATTCTTTTACCATCTGCACTCACCACATAAGCCACCTCGTCGCCTTCGGTATTAATCGGGAACCCAATGTTTTGCGGTTTTGAAAACCTAAACATCTCGTCTAAACGGCTAACAAAAATATCAAAACCACCAAGGCCGCCATGTCCGTTAGAAGCGAAATATAGCGTTTTGTTGTCGGAGTGGATAAAAGGAGTTTTTTCGTCAAACTCGGTGTTGATAGTTGGACCCAAATTTATAGGTGCACTCCAAAGAGTGTCGGCTGCCTTACGAACAATTTTGTAAATGTCGTATCCACCATAACCTCCAGGACGGTTGCTCGAAAAATAAATTGTATTGCCCGTGGCATCAACAGATGGCTGACCATCAAACAAATCGGTATTGACAGTATTGGGCAATTTGATTAATGGCTGCCAAATACCGTTTTCGTTGGCAGAATAATAAATATCGCAATCTTCATGATCACAGATAGTTATATACAAAATTCGATTATCAACAGTAAAACACGCACCACCTTGCAATTTACCTTGATTAAACGGCGATGGAAGTGGCTCGCCCTCGGTATAAAGTTCGGCAACGGTGTCGGTTGAGGGCACTCTTTTGCTCAAAACTATCTGCTCCGAAAAATCACCATTGCGTTTAATATGGCGACGAGTAAAAAGGAAAAGTTCACCATCGGGAGAAATCATAGGCAAATACTCATCGTCGGCAGTAGAGATATTTTTCAACTCACGAGGATTAAACTTAACTGGGTGACTAATAATATCGTAATACTCATGAATCATGTCGAGACGCTTTTGAGCACGAGTCCTACACGAAGGAGCTGAATTATCGTTGTTTAAGAAATTTTTAAAAAGGCTTTCAGCTTGTTCAAATTTTCTATCAAGATAGTAGCACTCGCCAAGATAAAAACATGCGCGGCAACTATCGTAAGTAGAGCAATATTCAAACGAGAGCGAAAGATGATGCTGAGCCAATTTTGAAAACTCCAAAGCCCTATCGGTTTGAAACCTCAACTGCGCATCCAACTGTTTTTTAAGATAATACTCGCCAAGAATCAGCGTGGCAGGATAATATTTTGGATAATCGATAGTGATTTCGGTTAGATATTTAATGCCAATATCTTGATTATTAGAAAGTAGATAAAGAGCATCGTCGAATTTTTTGTCAAGCCCCTTAACCTTAGGCAATTGACACGGTTTTTGAGCCGCCACCGACAACGACATCGCAATCATTAATAATATTGATAAGAAGTGTTTCATAGTAATAGAGTTTTCATATTATAACGAAAAAAAAAGACGTATGGTTTTGAATCCGGTTATTGAAAAGATTTTAATTTCAAATTACTTGATGCTCTCAGCTTTAGCCATTGCCTATTGATTAATTTTATTGGC